>NZ_JBIBVN010000073.1:0-15110 GCF_043080425.1 Streptomyces sp. NPDC015032
GTACCGGGGGTTCCGGTTCCCGCCGGAGGTCATCGCCCACGCCGTCTGGCTGTACCACCGGTTCCGGCTGTCCCTGCGTGACGTGGAGGAGATCCTCTTCGAGCGCGGGATCACCGTCTCCTACGAGGCGATCCGCCTGTGGTGCGAGCGGTTCGGGCCCGCCTACGCCGCCGGGCTGCGCCGGCGGCAGTCCCGCCCGGGCGACCGGTGGCACCTGGACGAGGTCTTCATCAAGGTCAACGGGAAGATGCGCTACCTCTGGCGCGCGGTGGACCAGGAGGGCAACGTCCTGGACGTCCTCGTGACCAACACCCGCGACACCGCCGCGGCCCGGCGTTTCTTCCGCAAACTCCTCAAGGGCACCGAGGCCGTGCCGAGGGTGATCGTCACCGACAAGCTCCGCAGTTACGGGGCCGCCCACCGCGGGGCCATGCCCTCCGTCGAGCACCGCAGCTCGAAATACCTCAACAACCGGGCGGAAAACTCTCATATCCCCACCAGGGAACGCGAACGGAGCATGAAGGGCTTCCGCAGCGTCGGCACAGCCCAGAGATTCCTGGCCTCCTTCTCCCAGATCTCACCCCACTTCCGCCCCCGCCGCCACCGGATGACCGCCCCCGCCTACCGCACCGAGATGACCAGCCGCCACACCGTCTGGCACCAGATCACCGGCACCACCCTCATGGCCGCAACGGCCTGACCCAGGCACCGCCAGCACCACCGGCATACCCCAACTCACCTACATCAACGGCAACTTGACAAGCCCGGATCTCCTCCACGTCACGCAGGGACAGCCGGAACCGGTGGTACAGCCAGACGGCGTGGGCGATGACCTCCGGCGGGAACCGGAACCCCCGGTACGACGGTGCAGCGGTCTCCACGAACGGCCCCTCCCACGACGACCTCCACCAAGATCATCGCACCTCCTTCCTCAACTTGATAACACCGCCGTATGACGAGAGATCGTCACGTACGGATCTGTGAGGGCCGAGGGGTGAGAATCCCCTCGGCTACTCGGCGGTAGGTGGGTCGTCAGGGCTTGGCGCGGAGGATGTCGATGTTGCCGTGGCGGGTGCGGGCGCGGACCTCGACGGTGCCTTCGGTGCCTTCGGTCTTTTCGGGGGTCCGGGAGGTGGTGGTGAGGGTGTTGCGTACCTGTCCGGAGCCTGCGTCGGCGTCGATCCAGGCGGCGGTGCCCTGGCGAATGCCGATCTCGATGGCACCGTAGGAGGTCTCCAGCTGGACGGTGCCGCGGGCGATGTCGGCGGCGCGCACGGTGCCGTGGGCGGTGGTGGCGGTGAGCGAGGCCTCGGCGTGTGCGACGTCGATGTCGCCGTGGGCGCCGCTCACCCGCAGGTCGCCGGTGGCGGTGTTGACGGTGGTGGTGCCGTGCGAGTTCTTCACCACGGCGGGACCGTTCAGGGTACCCACGCGCAGGCTGCCGGTGCTGGTGGTGATCTCGGCCTCGCCCTCGACCCGCTCGACGGTGACCGAGCCGTGGGAGGCGGTCAGCTGCAGCGGGCCGGTGGTCTCGAGGCGGACGTCGCCGGAGGAGGTCTTCACGCGGACCTCGCCGAGCCGGCCCTCGCCGAGGACCTGGGCCCAGGCGCCGGTCATGTCGATGCGTGAGCCCGTGGGCAGTTCGACGGTCACGTCGACGATGCCGGGGCGGCGGAGCGTATTGCGCTGCTTGGGGGTCCTGACGGTCAGGGTGCCGCCTGTGCAGGCGACCTCGGTCTGCTCGGCGGCCCGCACGTCCCGGTCCTGCTTCGGGTCGCGGGGCCGTACCTCGACAAGGGTGTCGGCGCGGTCGCCTGCTGCGAAGCGGATGGAACCGGCCTCCACTTGGGCGGTGACAAGGATCGGCTCGGGAGTGTCGAAAGAAGGCATGGCTGTTCCGTCCTCCTGGGTCTTGGCGTCGTCCCCGCCTGGGAAATGGGAAAGGGGACGTGATGTGGGTGAAGTGAGGTGAGGTGACGCGGGTGAAGTAGTGCGGGTGCGGGCGGTGGCTAGCGCACCCAGCCGGTGAAGCCGTGTCCGATGGTGTGGGTCCGCCCCGTCGTGTGCGGCCGGGTGCCGCCGTCGACCGCGGCCGATACGGCCCGCACCAGCCACGCGTTGACCGACAGGCCCTCACGGCTCGCGGCCTCCTCGGCGCGGGCCTTGAGGTAGGCCGGCAGACGCAGGTTGACGCGGGCGGTGCCGCCCTCGTCGCCGTCGGCGGGCGCCTGTGCCCTGGGCGGTTCGACGGGCGGGGCGGCCGTTTCCGCGGCATCGGCGGCGGGCGGCGGCGTCACCACGAAGTCGGGGTCCAGCCCGCGCAGCCGTACGTCGACCGAACCCGGGGCCAGCTCGCGGGTGATCTCGTCCATCGCGGCGGAGAGCACGTTGAGCATGGTCAGACGGGTCGCCGACTCCAGTGGGGCGATGAGCCGCTCGGCCAGCTCGCGGGCGTCCTCCCCGCCGGCCTCGGCGGCCACGGCGAGTTCGCGACGCAGGGTGTCGACATACGGCGTGAGATCCATAACGTCATAATAGCGCCACAATGGCGCCACACGCAAGACCGAGTGGCACCACGTGGCGCCACCTCCGCCTGGGCATGCATGCGCAGTGACCCCGCACCCTCGAACCGGGTGCGGGGTCAGGTGCGCCGACCGTTCAGGTCAGTCCCCCTGATCCCTGTCGGGGACGCCGTGCTGGCGTGAAAACATGGGCGCGGTGCCTGCCCGCCGACCCCGATGCTTCGTTGGGACCTTGAGCCCGTAGGTCAGTCTGGCGCCGGGACCGCAGAGGGGCCACGCACTGTTGCCTTCGAAGCACGCCGGTCAGATTCTCGCTCCCCCAGCGGTCCCATGGGCGGGCGCCGTTCCGCACAGGCAACGGTATGAGGGGAGCTGTCCATGGCGGAGGCCGAGGACATCGAGGAGATCGAGCAGGCAGCCGAGTTCGTGGAGCGGGTCGCCGCGATCGACATCGCCAAGGCATCGGGCATGGTCTGCGTCCGGCTGCCGCATGAGGACAAGCCCGGCTTTCGGACCCAGCGGGTCTTCAACACCGTCGCGACCAGCGGCGCGATCCTGGACCTGGCCGATCACCTCATCTGCCAGGGCGTCACCCGCGTGGTCATGGAGGCAACCTCGACCTATGTGCGATGTGAGGGTGCTTGAGCGAAGTGGGAGGCACTGATGGAGTTCGGCTGATGCCGAGGGTGTAGTACCCGGGCCAGTGCGCATGGCCCGTCTCCGCCTCGGCGTGCGTCGCGGGTAACTGCGAGGTGCGAAGCCCGGGGAAGAAGCCCAAGGGCCCCTGTTCCACCCTGGGGTTACAGGCGAGGAGAAGACCGGCGGGAACCTCCGGACCGTTCGGGTGTTCCCGGTCCCGCACGGCCAGCCAGGCCGGGCGGGGTGATGGGCGAACGCAAGTGAACCCCTGATGAGGCTTCGTGAAGGTTACCCCTGCCGGTGGGATGTTCCAGCGGGGTTGTAGGGACTGGCCGCTGGAAAGCGGCAGGTGCCAGTCGAGGCGTAGTTGTCGGCTGGGAGCGCACCACCGTCCTCGGAGTAAAGGGGGCGTCCTGCCCGGTCGCATCTTGCTCATGTGCAACACAACAACCCCGATGGGGTCCGGACGGCTGGTCCGTCCGGTAGGCCGACCGTGAGGAAGGTCCAACTCCCCAGCGGGCGCAGGATGATCCAAGAAGCGAATGCCGGTGACCGAAAGGCAGCAGGAAACCGGGGCCGCGAGCCGGGACCTCCCCCGGCGGCACCCGCATAACTGGCCGGATAGGGGCAACTGCCCTGGCCCGAAAGGGCGCTGACGTGGATCGGGTGAGCCTGCGAGGACTCGATGGACGACGGCACCGGAACCGAGGGACAAGTTGGACACTGCGGTGGCACGGACGGACGAGGCGGTGCAGACCGGCACGTCCGCCGTCGGCGTGGTGAACGGACCCGAGGACGACGTCTCCGACTGGGCTGCGATCGACTGGCGGCAGGTCGAGGACGACGTACGGCGTCTGCGGCAGAGGATCTTCGTGGCGTCGCAGGCTGGGGACCTGAAGCGGGTCCGCAATCTGCAGAAGCTACTCCTCCGCTCCCGTGCCAACACGCTGTTGAGCGTGCGCCGGGTCACGGAGGTCAATGCTGGCCGCACGACGGCGGGCATCGACGGGCGGGTGGTGCTGACGCCCCAGGGCAAGGCCGAAGTGGCCGACTGGATACAGCACCGCGCCGCCGCGTGGAAGCCCAGGCCCGTCAAGCGGGTGTACGTGCCGAAGCCCGACGGGCGTCGGCGCGGCCTCGGGATCCCCGTGATCTTGGACCGCTGTCTTCAAGCTGTGGTCCTGAGCGCGTTGGAGCCCGAGTGGGAGGCACGGTTCGAGTCGAGATCCTATGGCTTTCGTCCCGGCCGTGGCTGCCAGGACGCGATCCAGGCCATCTACGTGACCGCCCGCGGCGCACGCTGCAAACGGCCGTGGGTGCTGGACGCGGACCTGGCGGCGGCGTTCGACAAAATCGACCATGATCACCTTCTCGCGTCGCTCGGCACGTTCCCCGGCTCGGTCCGGGCGGCGGGGAGCCGGGGCGGGCGCGGCGGTCCGGGGACCGATGTGGGTGCTCAGCCCTCGTGATTGCGGGCGAAGTCGTCGTGGACCTGTCCGCGCAGCACCCGCAGCTCCCCGAAGGGGAGGGTCAGGCGCTGGGCGAGGTAGGAGGCGCCGCTGGTGCCGCCGGTGCCGGGCAGGTCGCCCAGGGTCCTGGACATCAGGGCCAGGTGGGCCACCTTCCAGCGCCAGTACGCGTTGCCGATGTCCAGGAGCAGTTCGGCGATCCGGTGGTGCACACCCGTCTGTACGCCGGCCCGGCAGACCTCGGCGGGAGAGGTACCGCGGTGGGCCGTCGCTGCGCAGAACGCCTCGTACAGCCGGCCGGGGTCCGCGTCGTCCCCCAATAGGTCGGTCAGCGAACGGAATTGCACCGATTCGGCCCCGCTGGCGGTGTCCAGATAGGGGCGGAACTCGGCGAAGAGGCGCAGCGGCAGCTTCTCCAGCGTGAGCAGCTGTTCGTGCAGCACACGAAAGAGTTCGGTCGCCCGCTGCAGGAACTCGGCGCTCAACTCCGGCTCATCGGACCCGAGTTCGGGGGACAGCGCGTTGGCCGCGGCGCCGAGGTCGGCGATGATCTGCTTGAGCCAGAGTTCGCAGGTCTGGTGCGCGACGATGAAGAAGTGCTCGGCGAGGACGACCGCGGTGTCGGCCGTATCGCGCGTCCGCGGCACCTGCAACGAGAGCAGGGTGTCCACCCGCAGGTAGTCCTTGTAGGTCAGGCTGCTGGTCACGGCGTCACTCCGCGGTGTGGTCTCGGACGAAGTCGAGCAGTTTGCGTACGCCGAGGTCGAGCTCCTGCGGGTCGACGCAGAACGCGATCCGGATCAGGTGGCGGGCCCAAGGGGCGTACTCGGCCGACCGGATGGCGCCCGCCGCGTCGAGTTCGGGGTGCCAGGCGAAGCCGTTGCCGGGGACCACCGCGACATCGGTGGCGTCCAGCAGCCGGGTGGCGAAGGTCTCGGCGTCCATGCTGGTACGCCCGATGTCCGCCATCGCGTACCACCCGCCCGCTGGCAGCTCGTGCAGCAGACCGGCCTCGACGAGCCGGGGGAGCGCGGCGTCCCGGTTGGCCAGTACCCGCGCGCGGTTGGTCTCGGCGATGGCGGCGCGGGCGCGCAGCGCGGCCAGCCCCGCGTACTGCACCGGTGTGGAGGTGCCGATGATGTTGGCTTCCTGGACGACCCGCAGGGCATCGGCGGCCCGGTCGGTGGCGGCGGCCACGTAACCCAGCCGGTAGCCGGTCATGGCGGCGCCCTTGGAGAAGGTGTAGACGCTGTGCACGATCCGGTCGGCGACCGGGACATCGCGCTCCAGCGACGCCACCGAGAAGTGGTCGCCGTCGTAGACGAAGTGCTCGTACGCTTCGTCGCTGATGACCTGCCAGCCCTGCTCGCGGGCCAGGCCGAGCAGGGTGCCCAGCAGCTCGGCGTCCAGGACCGCGCCGCTGGGGTTGGAAGGGGAGTTGAGCAGCAGTACGCGGGTGCGCGGACCGGCCGCGGCCAGCAGGGCGTCCGGGTCGGGGCGGAAGTCGGGGCCCAGCTTGTAGAAGACCGGGCGGAAACCCGCCAGCAGGCTCTGCTGGAGGTGGACGGGCCAGTGCAGTTCGGGCAGCAGAATCTCGGCACCGGGCTCGGCGAGGGACTGCAGCAGCGCGGACAGGCCCTGGCAGGAGCCGGGGGAGACAAAGACCCGGGAGGCGGTGGTGTCCAGGAGGTTGTCGCGGTTCAGCTTCTCGGTCAGGGCCGCGCGCAGCTCCGGCAGGCCGTCCACGCCCGAGTACTTGGTGTCGCCGCGCCGGACGGCCTCGATGAACGCCTCGGCGACGTCGTCCGGCGGGTTGAAGTAGGGCTCGCCCACGTGGAGTTTGGTCACCCGGGCGCCGGTGGTGCGCTCCTTGATCTCCGCCGCACGGAAGATGTCCTGGAGACACGACGACGGAATCGTCGCGGCCATCGGTGCGCGGCTCAGTTCTTCGGTCCCCGCTATGTGCACGCTCACGTGCCACCTCGCATGTCTGGTGAACTCAACAATCGGGCAGTGTTGGTCGGTTGGTCGTTGCGTGGCGCGGCCGCGCGCTATGCCGTACGGCCGCCGTCGACCGGGATCAGCGCGCCGGTGACCCACCCGGACAGCTCCGGATCGAGCAGCGCGCACACCCACCTGGCGACCTCGGCGCCGTCGCCGAAGCGGCCCATCGGCGTCGCGGACAGCAGCCCGTCGCGCAGCTCCTGCTCCTGTGCGGCCGTCATCCCCGTCTCCTGCCACAAAGGTGTGTCGACCGGGCCCGGCAGGATCGCGTTGACCCGTACCCCCGGCGCGAGTTCCCGCGCCAGCGAGCGGGTCAGGCTGTTGAGGGCGGCCTTGCTGGCGCCGTAGAACGAACGCCCCGGCATGGCCAGCACACCGGAGACCGACGAGACGTTGACGACACAGCCGCGGTTGGCCTGCAGCTGCGGCAGCGCGCTGCGGATGAGGTCGGCGGGCGCGCGGACATTGACGTCCAGCATCGCGGTGAAGTCGGCCGGGCCGGTCTCGGCCAGCTTGCCGAACCGGGCCGCTCCGGCGTTGTTGACGACGGCGTCCAGGCGCCCGAACCGGTCGACGGCCGCGGCCACGATGCTCTCCGCGGCGCCCGGCGCGCTGACGTCCACGGCCACCATCTCGACCGCGTCCGGGGCCTGTCGGACCAGCTCCGCCAGCGGTTCCGCGCGCCGTCCGACGACCGTGACGCGCGCCCCGGAGCGCAGTGCCCGCTCGGCGATGCCGCGTCCGATGCCCGTACCCGCGCCGGTGATCACCACCGACTGTCCGGCGATGCTCATGACGCCAGCGTCCCGCGCCGGGGCATGGCGGCCAGCAGGTCGCCGACCAGCTCGGCCGGGTCGGCCCACAGGTGGAAATGCCCGCCGGAGCGCTCGTGCACGCTGAACGGTGCGGAGGTCACCCGCGACCACGCGGCCAGCGCGGCGTCCCGGGTGAACTCGTCCTCGGGGCTGTGGTAGCAGCGCACCGGGCACGGCAGGGGCTCGGCCGTGGGGGAGGGGCGGTAGGTCTCGCTCGCCCGTACGTCCGAGCGCAGCGCGGGCAGTACGAGGTCGCGCAGCTCGTCGTTCTGAGCGATCTCCGGTTCGATGCCGCCGAGCCGGCCCACCGACGACCACAGTTCGTCGTCGGAGGCGAGGTGGGTGATCCCGCTGCGGGAGTCGTCGGGCGCGGTACAGCTGGAGACGAACAGGTGCTGCGGCGGGGCGCCTTGGTCGCGCATCACCAGCGCGGTCTCGTACGCCACCAGCGCCCCCAGGCTGTGCCCGAACAGCGCGTAGTCGACCGGTGCGAGCCGCAGCAGCTCCGCCGCGACCTGGGCACTCATCTCGGCGATGCTGCCCACAGGCGCCTCCCGCAGTCGGTCTCCCCGCCCGGGGTACTGCACCGCCAGGAGCTGTACGTCCGGCGGCGTCACGGCGGACCAGCCGGCGTAACTTCCCGCCGATCCGCCGGAATGCGGCAGACACACCACGCGTACCACCGGATTCACCACATTGTTCATCGGCCGTATCCAGCTGGCGCGGCGACTTCCGACCATGGCAGATCCCCACTGCTCGAACTCACGGGTTAACGGATGTCCCGCAGCCTGCCACGGCAATTGCGCCAGTGATCGTCAATCTTTCGCTTCTCATTCAACCCGGGGCGCGGGGCCGAAGGGCGGCTGAAAGATGTCGGGAAGAGTCGTCCGACCGGGTCGGCCGGACGGTGACCCTTTGCTTGGGCGCGCCGCACGGCCGGCCCTCGAAGACCGGCTGTCAAAGAATGGCAAGGAGCCCACCGGATGAGCCCGTCCGCCCCCGACTTCCGCTCTGTCGACCTCACCGACCCGGCCACGTTCGTCGACCACGATCCGCACGCGTTCTGGCGCACGGTCCGCGCGACGGAGCCCGTGTACTGGCACGAGCCGCGCCAGGGACGGCCCGGCTTCTGGGTGGTGGCCGGCCATTCTGACGCCCAGGCCGCGTACAACAACCCGCAGGCGCTCAGTTCCGCGCGCGGCACGGTGCTCGAAGTGCTGCTGCGTGGCGGCGATTCGGGCGGCGGCCGGATGCTGGCCGTCACCGACCGCCCCCGGCACCGGGAGCTGCGCAATCTGATGCTGCACGCGTTCTCGCCCCGGGTGCTCGGCGAGGTCGCCGTGAAGGTGCGGCAGTGCACCAACCGCCTGGTACGCACGGTGACCGAACTCGGCTCGTTCGACTTCGCGACCGAGGTCGCCGAGCAGATCCCCATGCACACCATCTGCGATCTGCTCTCCATCCCCGACGCGGACCGCAAGGACCTGCTCCAGTGGAACAAGATGGCGCTGTCCTCGGACGACCCCGAGAGCACGGAACTCGACTCGGTCGGCGCCCGCAACGAGATCGTCCTCTACTTCATGGAACTGGCCCAGGAGCGCCGGGACCGCCCCGGCGACGACGTGATCAGCATGATCGCCGGCGCGGAGGTCGAGGGCCGGCCGCTGAGCATCGAGGACGTCGCCCTTAACTGCTACAGCCTCATCCTGGGCGGCGACGAGTCCTCGCGGATGTCGGCCATCACCGCGGTCCTCGCGCTCGCCGAGAACGGGGACCAGTGGCGGGCGCTGCGTACGGGTGAGACGGGCTTCGAATCGGCGGTCGAGGAGGTGCTGCGCTGGTCGACCCCCGGCATGCACTTCGCCCGCACCGCGACCCGCGATCTCGTCATCGGCGGCCGGCAGATCCGTACGGGCGACATCGTCACCCTGTGGAACACCTCGGCCAACAACGACGAAGCGGTATTCGACGCGCCCCGGCAATTCAACCTCTCCCGGCAGCCCAACAAACACCTCTCCTTCGGCCACGGACTGCATTACTGCATCGGCGCCTACCTCGGCCGGGCCGAACTCCGCGGGCTGCTGACCGCGCTGGTGGACTCGGTGGAATCACTGGAACTCGACGGTGCACCGACCCGCATCTACTCGAATTTCCTCTTCGGCTACAGCGGGCTGCGGGTGCGCTTTCATCCCCGGGCGGTCTAGTGTCTCGTGATCCGGTTTTTGTCAGTTCGCGTTGTTATTGACGAGTTTTCTGACGCTGGTTGCGACGAGTTGGACCTTGGCGAGGATCTCGCCGGTGGTCGCGGTCCAGGTGAAGGGTTTTGCGTCCGACCGGGTGTTATCAAGTTGAGGAAGGAGGTGCGATGATCTTGGTGGAGGTCGTCGTGGGAGGGGCCGTTCGTGGAGACCGCTGCACCGTCGTACCGGGGGTTCCGGTTCCCGCCGGAGGTCATCGCCCACGCCGTCTGGCTGTACCACCGGTTCCGGCTGTCCCTGCGTGACGTGGAGGAGATCCTCTTCGAGCGCGGGATCACCGTCTCCTACGAGGCGATCCGCCTGTGGTGCGAGCGGTTCGGGCCCGCCTACGCCGCCGGGCTGCGCCGGCGGCAGTCCCGCCCGGGCGACCGGTGGCACCTGGACGAGGTCTTCATCAAGGTCAACGGGAAGATGCGCTACCTCTGGCGCGCGGTGGACCAGGAGGGCAACGTCCTGGACGTCCTCGTGACCAACACCCGCGACACCGCCGCTGTGACGGGGCGTTGGATCTTGTGTTGGCTGTGGTGGGGGCCGGTGGTGTTGTGGTTGGAGTGAGAGGGTTTTCTGGGGTTCCGGGCTTGTCTCTCTTCCTTTCTTGATCGTTGCGTAGGGGCTTCGCGGTGCTGTGGGCTTCTGGGCCTGCGGGTTTCGGTGTTTGGTTGGGAATCAGGGATTGTGTGGGAGGTGGTGGGACTTCTCAGTGGTCTGGTGAGAGCCCGTTGGGTGGCCGTGCTGCAGCGGGAGGTGGGTCGCGCGGTTGCGGGTGTTGCGTGGTCAGGAGTTTGTGGGGCGGGCTTGGTGGATCCATGTCCAGAGGAGGTCGGTGGGGGGTGGTGCGAGGCGGGGGAGGTGGAGTTGGTGGGCGGTGTGGTGGAGGAAGGCGGTGATGGCGGGGTGGGTTGCGGGGAGGGGTCCTTGTCGTGGCTGGTCGGGTAGTCGGGCCTGTGCGAGGGCTCGGGCGAGGGTGATGGTCTCGGGGTAGGTCACGAGGGTGCGTGCGTACAGCGCCCAGGACCTTCCGGTGGGCGCGGCATGGGGGTTGGCGTCGGTGAGGCGTTTCAGGCGGTGCTGCCAGCGGTTGGTGAGGTGGGTTTGCTGGTCGTACCAGCGGGTGGTGATGGCGGTGGCCCAGCTGGTGGCGGTGGCGGCGCGGGGGTGGCGGTTGAGCCGCTGGTGGCTGCTGTGGGCCGCGGTGAGTTCGGGTAGGGCGCGCGTGTCGAGGCTGTGCCGGGGGTCCAGGCTCCAGTGCTGGTGAAGCGGGCACAGGGCCTGGTGCGGGGGCGGGTGGAGGAGGGCATGGCCGGTGGCGCCTTGGGTGTGGCGGCGGGTGCAGGCGGGGCAGGCCCGTACGGGTTGCTCGCCGGGTTCCAGGGGCTGCCAGGCAGCGGTGGCGCGCGGGGCCGCGCCGGCCACTGTTGCTCCGGCGGGTCCGGGGTTGGTGCTGGGGGTGCGGAGTCGGGCTGAGGGGTGGTTGGTGAGGTGCGGCAGTGCCTGGGCGAGGTTGTCGGGCGGGGTGCGGGTGAAGGCGGCCAGGCGCAGTTGGGCTGTGGTGTCGAGGTGGAGTTCGGCGGTCCCCGGGGCTGCGGGGGCGGTGCGGGTGCCGGTGGTGATGCCCAGGCCGTCCAGGAGGTCGGCGGTGGTGGTCCGGTAGGTGTGGGCGAGGCGGTTCAGGTAGGAGGCGGTGGTCTCGTGGGGCAGCGGTCTCACCCGCAGTGCCCCGGCGGTCGGCGGTGCGGCCCGGGTATACGTGCGCGGTGCCCGCTGTGGGTCTGTGGTCGCGGCTATGCCCGGCTGCGGCCTGGCGCCGGGTCCTTGCTGCCTCGCTTCGTCCCGGTGGTGGGTGGTCATGTGGTTGTTGGGGTGGGGCGGCTGGTGGTGGGTTTACGGGTGACGGTGCGGGGGCGGTAGTGCTGTTCGGCGAGGTGGTCCAGGGTGATGGTGTCCAGGGCGGGGCGGGTGATCTTCTCGGTGCCGTCGAGGATGGCGGTGATGGCGGCGCGTCGTAGGAGGCGGGAGAGGCTGCCGATGCGGCCGGCGGTGCGTTGGTGGAGGTAGGGGGCCAGGCGTACGAGGCTGCCGGGGCGGTGGTGGTCGAGGTCGAGGGCGTTCTCCATCGCGGCGACGGTCTCGCGGAACGGTCGGGTGACCGTGGCCGCGCCGCTCCTCCCGCGGCCTGCGGTTGCTTCGCTCGTGCTGCTCGTGCTGCTTGCGCTGCTGGTGGTGGTGCGGTTCGCGTGGTCGGTGGTGCGGGTGGTGGCGGGCAGGGGGTCGCAGTCGATGAGTTGGGCGCGTCCGGCGAGTTGGGCGCCGGCGGTGCCGGTGAACAGGTGGGTGGCGGTGACGTCGATGCCGGCGTAGACGAAGGTGGCGCGGATCTTCTCGGTGAGGTCTTTGAGGAAGTCGGCGGCTTCGGCGCCGTTGGTGGTGCGCGGGGTCAGGCGGTGGATCTCGTCGATCAGGACCAGGCGCACGCCGACTGTGTTGTAGGTGTGGCACACCGCCGCGGTGATCTGGGTCAGGGTCATGCGGGAGGAGACGGGGATGCCGAGGTATCGGGCGAACTCGAGCGCGAGGGCTTTGGCGGTGGCGCCGGGCGGGACCAGGAGGTAGGCGACGGGGACCTGGCTGGCGGCGGGGCCGCCTCGGGCCTGTTCGGCGAGGTGGCAGGTGCGGCCCACTTCCAGGAGGATGGTGGTCTTTCCGGTGGTGGGCGGCCCGGTGACGATCAGTGAGGGTCGGGCGGTGGCCTGCTGGTGGCGCCCGAGTGCCATCAGGGTGCGTACTTCGAGGGAGGTCTGGACGACGGCGGGGGTGCGGACGGTCACGAAGCGGGAGTGGTAGGCCAGGCGCTGCTCGGCGGTGCGCGGCGGGTCCCCCGGCTTGGGCGGTTCGGGGACGGGGTCGGCCGCGAAGCGTTGGAACAGCTCCCATGTGGTGGGGGAGGCGTCCTGCCCGGGCCCCGGTGCGGCAGTGGGGGCGTCGGTCACCACAGTTCGGCCTCCTTGCGCGCGTCGTACAGCCCGAATCCGCCGCCCTGGGGCCAGGGGTCTGGGCCGTCTGGTTCTTCGTCGTCCTGGTCCGCGCTGAGGTCGTCCAGGCTGTCCGCGTCCTGCCCGCCGGCCGGCGTGGTCGTGCCGCCCGGCTCGTTCCCCGGTCCGCCGCCGTCGCCGTCCCGGATCCCCGGGGCTGAGGCCGGGCCTGCGGGCCTGCGGGCCTGGGGTGCTGGGCTGCGCCCTGGTGGGTGGGGTCTGGGTCCGGACGCTGCCGGGGTTCGGGTCGGTCCCGGGGCGTGGCTGCCTGGCGGGGCCGCTGCCGGGGGCGGCCGGCTGGGCCGGAGCGTGGCCGCGGGGGAGGGTTGCGGGTGCGTGGCGGGTGGCGAGGTGCTGTTCGCGGGCGGTGGCGTCTCCGGTGCGGACCCGGTGCAGGAGGTCGTCGAGGGCCTGGGCGAGGTCGGCTTCGTGCTGGTCGCGGGTACCGCGGCGTTCGACGGTGGTCTTCAGGTGCTGCCACAGGTCGTCGCCGAAAGGCTGGTGGACGTGGTCGGCGTGGATCCAGGGCACGGCGGTGAACTGCCCGTCGGGCAGGCGGACCCAGACCTGCCGGTGGTCGTGGGGGTTGTGGTGGACCTCCCAGCGGCCGTTCTGCGTGGTGATGCCGGAGGGCTGGCCGCGGTGGGGGTTGAGGGTGTGGTGGTCGTAGGTGCGGTGGTCGATGCGGATGCCGCGGTCGGTGATGGGCTTCCAGCGCACGGGCAGGAGTTCGATGTAGTCGGCTCGGGTCAGTGGGAGAGGGACGTGGCCGCAGGTGCCGAGCAGGGCGCCCCACATCTCGTTGGGGGACAGGGCGGTGGCGGGCATGGTGGGGTGGCGCAGTCCTTCGTGGGGCCGGTTCTGCCATTCGGTGGCGATCCACTCATCCAGCAGGTCCTGGAGCTGCGCCACGGTCCACATGGCCTCGGTCTCGGCGCGGGGTCCGCGGCGGGTGGGGTCGGAGCCGGTGTGGCCGGCGATGTGCTGGCACAGCAGGCTGTTGATGGACCCGAAAGTGCGTTCGACGTGGCCTTTGGTGGCGGGCTGGCGCGGGGGAGCGGGCTGCACGCTGATGCCCAGGGTCTCGGCGGCGGCAAGAAACGCCTCGGAGACGAACACCCGCCCCCGGTCCACGGCCACGGTCTCGGGCACGACGACCGGGCGTGCCGCGGCGCCCTGCAGCCGGGCGTCGGCGTCCAGGAGCAGTTCGTAGGGTGCCGGTGCCCGTGACAGGGCCAGGATGCCGGGCCAGCCTGGTCGCATCGGGTGCGGGGTCGCCATCTCGGCCAGCAGCAGGGCCGCGTCGACCGCCTTGGTGCCGGCTGGTCGCAGCACCGCGGCCAGGACCGACCTGGATGCCACGTCCAGCGCGATGTTGTGGTGGTAGTTGTGGGCTGACCGTTGACCGCTGCTCAGGCCCCTCTGAAATGGATTGATCACGACTGCGTTGAGCGGGAGACTCACCGCCATGCCTGCTCATGCTCGGGGCCTTGTTCTGGAACGCTTTCGCTGGATCGATGGGCACGCGGATGTCTGGGCGGTCTTCAGGGATCCCGTGACGCTCGCGGCCGTGGTTCGAGGTCTGGTGGAGCCGTTCAAGGACGAGGGGATCACTGCAGTCTGTGGTGTCGAGTCCCGAGGCTTCCTCCTCGGTGGGGCAGCTGCTGTTGCACTAGGCGTTGGCTTCATTCCGGTGCGTAAGGCGGAAGGGCTCTTCCCGGGCGACAAGCTTGTGCGTGAGTCGTCCCCCGACTATCGGAAACTGCGTCACACGCTCCGACTCCAGCGTGACTCGGTGGCGTCGGGGGACCGCGTGCTGCTTGTGGACGACTGGATCGAGACCGGTAGCCAGGCTGCGGCGGTGAAAGAGATGGTGATCGAGTGCGGTGGTGGCTGGGCTGGGTGCGCCGTCGTCGTGGACCAGCTCGACGCGGAAGCTCTCCGGGCGAGGGTCGGTCCCGTCCGAGGGCTGCTCTCCGCGAAGGAACTGCCTGAGGGCGGGTAACTGCCGCGGACCGCGTGACACTGTGGTCAGCGACCTCGTGGCCGGTCGGGCCGGTCGATGCGGGTGATGTTGGTGCTTTCCTCCAGGGCCTCACGCAGGCGGGCGTTGTCCACGGCCAGGCGCTGGATCTGGGCCGCCGCGAAGCGGAGGTTCTCGGTCAGTGACCGGTTCGTCCGGCGGAGCTTGGCGTTCCTGGCGGCGAGGATCTCGTAGGGGCTCGGGTGCTTCTCCGCCGCGGCAGCGGGTTGCGGGTTGGAGCGGATGGTGGAGATCTCGGGCGTTTCCCCTTGATCGTGGACACCCTGATCATTGGATCGTGAAGATCCATAGGACGGGAGTTCCCGTTGGGGACATCGAAGTACTCGCCTG
>NZ_JBIBVN010000074.1:0-14978 GCF_043080425.1 Streptomyces sp. NPDC015032
TCACGCCCTCGAAACCGCCTGCACCACACACTCGCGAACCGGAATGCCACGCGACAGGCGATCACGGCAGCTTCACTCAATTAGGCAACAGGGTCATCGACGGCTTCTACAACCCCCGCCGCATCCAGAAACGACTCGGCTACCTCAGCCCCATCGAGTACGAGGAGAAGCACTACGCCAACCAGGCAACGACCGAACAAGTGAACCTGAAACCACGTCAAACCGCCCTGACCAGCTAGTCAGCCACCCCCACACAGCGGGGGAACCTCAAGTGTCGAGGACTCCAGAGCCAGGCGGTTGCCTGCCTTTCCACGGTGGCGGGGCGTGTCGTACTGGTCAGGTAGGCCGGGAGTGCATCATGCTGGAAAGCGACGGCCCATGGCTCAGGCGATAAAGACCAGTGAGATGCGGTGGCCTCTTCCCGGTACCGCATCCGCTGTACCGGCCGGCGGCCCCGATGCCTGCCCGGCCCCCCGGGGCCGCCGGACCGGGCCTCGCATTGGCCCCCCCTTACCAGTCCTTGGGCACAATCTCTTGCCTTGCCGGAACCGTTCGTGTCGTGGTGTCGTTGGCCTGGGCGTGGGTGGGTCCACTTGTGCGTTCCCCGGCGATGACCGGGTGGGCCAAGAGCCGAGCTCGTGACGGAAGCCAGGCTAGGGGTCCAGTCCCGCATCGCCGGGGCCGTGCTCCTGCCCGGCATGCACGTTACGGACCCGTCAACCCAATGCGCTGGAGCGTGCTCTCGCGCAAATGGGCCAGCAGCGGCAGCACGGTACCCGGCGTAGCGTCGCTGACCAGGACAATGTATTTGAGGACGGCCAGCGCGATGTGCTCCGACTGTGCTGGACTCGCGGTTGGCGCGATGCCCTTGAGTGTTTCGATGAGGAGCTTTGAAACCAGGACGGTTGGGTCGGCGTTCATCGCCGCGGCAGCGTCCTGGAGTTCCTGTGGGGTCAGACCGTCGTGGATACCGAACCGGGCAGGCAGCAAGCGCTGCATGATGTCATCGCCGAGCCGGGTGACCAATTCCGGCGTGGACGTCTCGGACGGACCGTGATCCAGGAGCGCTGTCATGCTCGCCGAATCCTGCCTCCAGACCGCTTCCAGGTACCCGCATGCCCGAAGGACGTCATCAGGAGCCATCGCATCAGCCACTTCTACCCCCACACGGTTGTCGGCTTCGTGCGGCCACCGTAACGAACTCAGGACTGCCTTCCGATCGGTGTGGCAAGCCACTTGGCGGCCCTGCACTCGGTCTGCACGTTTCGACGTGCGGCAACGCCAGGACACCGGGGGCAGTTTGCACCCGGTCCTCTGGGCCTTCCTGTTCTTTCCCTGCCGTCGTGATCGGCTTCATAAGCTGGACCTGCCAGTGGACGATGCCCTGTGCACTGGCGCGATCGAGAGGAATGGCCCATGACACCCCTTGAGCCGTCGGCGGCTGCGACGTCCCCTCAGACCGTGTGGGAGTGCTGTCTGGTCTGGGCGGACCTCCTGATCGGCCTCCATGTGGCAGCGGTGGAGCAGGAACGTTACGGCCGGCCCTTCAAGCTCTCCGAGGAGGAGGACGCCCTGTACGTCGGGGCGGACCGGCACCTGGTGTCCTTGCTGCTCGCGGCGTCGCTGAACGAGCGGATCCTGAGCTTGGACCTTTCGTTCAGCGACGCGGTGTCCGTGCCGCTTGCCGCTCCGCAGGAGGAAGGCGTCACCGGCACGCTCCGACGGGCGGCATTCAACGCCCTTGAGCTCAGCCCCGACCTCGAAGACCAAGGGGGTTCCTCGCGGGCGCTGCTGAGGCGAAGCGCCCTGTCCGCTCACCCCGACGACCGACTGCTGTGGGATCGGGTCCGAACGGCCGCCCAGACCGTCGCGGACACCGTCGCCAGATGTACCCGTGCACGTCACGATGGCTCCCGCTGCCCCGGAGCCCGGGCCGACGGCCCGTACTGGGAGCGAGGCAGCACGATCGGAGACATCCTTATCGGCGAGCAGCAGCGCCGTGAACTTGGCCGGCTCTCCGCGGTCTGGGACGATGAGGGCTGAGGAGTGCCCCTGCCGGCGCCTTCTCCAGCGTCGCGAGGGCGTCGGCTTCGCTTCCGGTCCTGGGACTGGCCTGGCTCCAACCTCACGTCGTACAGGGGCACATGTGGCGAATGGCCACTATGGCAAGTGACATTTCGGTACGGTCCTGTTCGTCTGACGGGGCGGCGCTGCTGGAGGTGCGCGTCTCCGGCGGACAGGATCTGGGGAGACGCGTGCTGAGTGACGAGGGTGCCTTCGAGGCCGTGAAGAAGCTGATCCGTGAGCGGGGAGAGCCATCCCTGGCTGGGGCGCTGCCCGAGGCGGCCTCGGTCACCCGGCTCTGCCTCGTTGAGGGCACGGTGGTGCGATGTCTTGAGACTCGTACACAGGAAGAGCGCTTCCATGCCGGTCCTCTCGACCTTTCCGGACGGCCGGTGTTCGACACCACCATCTACAGCCACTCCATTCCGCCGCCACGGGACCCCTCCAGGGAGTACACCCTGACACTGGTGCAGCGTGATTCGGTCGACGACCGGTCCTGTGACTGCGGAAACGGTGATGTCTCCTGCCAACGCTGCAAAGGCTCCGGCGACTTACCGTGCGAGACGCACATGCCCTGTGACGCCTGCCACGGGGTCGACAGCTGCCTGAAGTGCAACGGCACCGGCCGACGTACCCACCCGCCCACCGAGCCGGCAGAGCGACCACCCGGGCGAGAAGACCGCGAACCTGATGGTCGCGATGTCTGCAAAGTCTGCGGCGCACTGGACGCCGCGTGCAAGACATGCCGCGGCCGTGGACGCCAGAAATGCACCACCTGCCGCGGCGCGGGAATCCGGGGCTGCCCCGACTGCAGCCGCGCCGGAACGGTGCCTCACCAGAGATGCGCGGGAACGGGCCGCACGGTGACCTGGACAGAAGGCACCATCACCCGAGAGCCCCACACCGACGATGTCAAACTCCCTCGTTTCGGGGTGTCCTACGCCGCATGGCATGTGGCGCGCGAGAAGGGAGCCTGGGGTGAGACAGACCTGACGCGTGAGAAACCACTCCCGGACCGTGAGGCGAGGAGCCTCGGCGCGAGCCTGCGGCCGAGACTCGCTGAGCACGACGGGGAGATCGCACGTCACGTCGACCTGAAATATCTGCCGGTCACCAGGGTCGCCGTGGCAGCCCATCCGCACCGGGTCTACTACGTCATTCCCACACCGAAGGCCCCGTACGTACTCCAACTGCCCTCAACAAGGCGCGTGGGGCAGATCGCTGTGGTGGTCTGCGGCGCACTCGTTCTGCTCGCAGTACTCCTACGACTCCTCGCCTGACACGGAGCCACTGGTCTCGCACCGCGAAGGTCCTACGGTGCGGCAGGGAACCGAGGCTCTCGGCGAACATCCGCTGTTCCACACCGTCAGAAGCCCGCGGCCGTCGTCAAGGTCGCCGAACACCACAAAGGACTCGTGAAGTGAACGCCTCCGTCGACGCCGCCCTGCTGGACGACCTCATCCGCGCCGCCGACGCCGACGGCATCACCAAGCACGTCGTCGGCGCCGTCATCTCCGACGCGGAAGGCAGGGTACTGCTGCTGCACCGCGCCGCCGACGACTACCTCGGCGGCCTGTGGGAGCTCCCTTCCGGCGGCGTCGACGCGGGCGAGACTCTGACCGAGGCCCTGCACCGGGAAGTCACCGAGGAGACCGGCCTCACGGTCATCGCGATCGGGACCTACCTCGGCCACTTCGACTACCTCGCCAAGAGCGGCAAGCAGACGCGCCAGTTCAACTTCACAGCCCGAGTCACCCATGAGAGCGACACGGTCAAGCTCACCGAACACGATGCACACCTGTGGGCCGGCCGCGCGGAGCAGGAACAGGTTTCCAGCGCCGTACGGCCGGTGCTGGAAACCTGGAGAGAGGAAGCCGCGTGATGGATACAGCCAGCTGTGACGAGGCGTCGGCCTCTGGATCACTTCGGCCGGTTCGGGCCCGCGTCACCGGGCCGGCCAGCGGGATCGACCGCGGACTGATGCGACGGCTTACTCAGCAGGCCCCCGCATACGTCAACAACACGGCGAATGAGCATCAGCGTCGGCGGGTTCGGGACGCAGGGCCCGACGCGTGATCCGCGCCCGGGTCGTTCGAACATGCCGCAGCGTCGCACGGGGGCCCACGGACTCCCGACCGACGACCGTGGCCCAGCCCATTCGCTCAGCTCCTGCCTTTGCCAGTCGCTGCGCGCCGGGTTACCGGCCCAGGGCGGTGCCCAGGCGGATCTCGGCGACCGGCGTCCAGGACATGCGCCATCCCCCGGTGCCCTTGTCGATTGACCAGGTCACGTCCAGTAGATGTACCTGGCCGACGGCCAGAGATGCCCGTCGCTCCTCAAGCTCATTGCGCAGCCGGCCGTTGAGGGTGTCGGAGGACGCGGTGCCCCAGGCGTAGGCGGTGGAGATATGGGGCGCGCCGCCGGAGTGCTGCAAGGCTGCTTCGCCCCGGACGTCGCGGATCACCTCACGGACCCGGCTGATCAGTGCGACGGTCTCCTTGCGGGGGTAGACGTCGAGGACGACACCCGCAAAAGTCGCGGCACAGGCCGTGTCCCCCGCAGGTCATGTCGCTTTCGATAGGTGATGGCGAGCGGTGCGTGTCGCGTTGGGCGAGCCGAGCCGGTGTCGCATTCCGTTCTGACCTCGAACCCCTGATGTGTCGAGCATCACACAGACTGGGTCGGGCCACTGGTCGTCTAGCCGGCTTCGAGGTCCGCCAGGAATGACGAGAGGGTGGGAAATTCATCGACGCACACCGGGTAGCCGAGACCTTCCCGCGGGCGCGGATGGCCCTTCCGCGGCCCGATCAGATACATCTCGCTGCCGTATGCGTCTCTTGCCTTCTCGACCTTGGTTGCGAAGTCGATGGGGTCTGCCCATGTGATGAGGGTGGGCTCGGGCATGGTGGTCTCGAGCACGGGATGTCCGTCACGCGTGGCAAGGGCGGTTACCGGTGCCTCGGAGAGGTGGACCAGAACCATGATGGCGCGCCCGCTCCGGGAGACGGCCCTGCGCACCAGGGCGTCGGCGGACTGGTGGGGGTCCTTGTTCTGGTACCGGACCCGCCCGTCGTCCGCGCTGGAGGTCTTGATCTGAGTCACCAGGACGTGGCCGCCCCGCTCGAAGACGAGATCGAAGTCCTGGGTCTTCGCGCCGATCCTTCCTTCGGTGAGTGTCCAGCCGCGTTCCTCCATGTACAACTGCACACGGCCTTCGCCCGCGTCTCCGGTGCTCACGGCAGCATCCTTCCAAGTGGTTGAAGGTCTCCCAGCGGTTCGGCTGGCTCCTATGCCTCGGTGTTGCCGAGCGGAATCTCTGCGAGGTGCTGCCACGTGATGGTCTTCGCCTGGCTGTCGGCGGTGACGTCGACCAGGTGGATGGCGTCGACATGGAGTGGCGCGTGGCCGGGACGCACGCGACGCAGCAGACGTTGGGCCTCGTCGGAGTCGGCTTCCTGAACTGCGTACGAGACCGTCAGGTGCTGTACGCCCCATGGGTAGCGGACCGCTTCGTCACCACGAACCTCGCGCACGGTGTTGCGTACGGCGTCGTGGAGATCGACGAGCGGGCCGTCGGGGTGCAGGTCGGCGATGACGCCGAAGCGCGAGGAGAGCACGCTGCCCACCATCAGGTCGAACGGCTCAACCTCGCGCAGCCGCTTGGAGAGTTCACGGACGAGCAGGTCACGCTCGTCCTGCGGGATCTCGGCGGCGATCTGGTCGGTGATCTGGTCGACCGTGATGTGAAGCCAGGGGTCGTCGACGTGGCTGAGCGGGAAACCTTCGAGCGCCTGTCGCGCACCCTGCACGAGAGCGGCCAGCTCAGGGTTACGCGAGACGTCAGCCCGCACATATAGGTGCAAAAGAGTTGCACCTTCGGGCCACTTTCCATCGGCACGTTGAAAGACAAAAGGACGCATGGTCCCGACCGTACTCGGGCCATCCAGCTCTCCGTCAGGGAACGGAGATTCCTCCATCCGAGCCGGGCGGGCCACGGACTACTCGTCGGACGCTGCGACCCGAGCCCGAGGGCCCGGGACCACTTCCTCTGCCCCGTCTCCGAGGACCTGCAGGGTGAGCCGCTTCATGCCTGAGTTAGACAGAGGCCAGGAAGTCGATGGCACGTTCATCGAGTTCGGCCGCGCACCGCAGGCCACGGGTCCGGAACGGGGTGAGGTCACCGCGCATGTTCTTGACGGCTTTGAGGGTTCGGACTGAGCGCACGCCGTCCATATGGTCCATCGCCTGCCCCCAGGTTGAGCATGCCTGCTCGATGCTGCCGCGCTTCAGTAGCATCTCCGCGCCGGCCACCAGGTCCAAGGCGACGATGCGAGCGTAGGTCCCGGCGGGGCGGGTGGCGGCGGCGCGGGCGTATTCGTCGGCGGCGGCTCGATGGTCGCCCAGGGTTTCGTAGACCTTCGCGGTGCGGGAGTGCACGGACGCGGCGGGCGGACCCCAGGCCAGGGCCCAGAACGGCACCTCGTCGCCGGGGGCGGAGCCGAGCAGGACACGGGCCTGCTCGGCTTCGGAGAGGGCCGCCTGCCGGAGCCCGGTCTTGGCCAGGGTGTGGGCGTGAACGACTCGGAACAGGGCCTCGGTCTGGGCGTCGACCTTGCCCTTCGCCCGGTTAAGGCCGGTCTCCGCGAGGCCCTGGCAGTGCTCGGGCTGGTGGAGCTTGAGGCCCTGCATGGCCATCGTGCGCATCACGAACCCGTCGTGGCCGGTGATGCCGGACTCCGTGGCGAGGGCGTACGACTGGAGGTAGTAGCGCTGGGCGAGTCCCTGCTGACCTGCGTCATAGGACTTCCAGCCCAACAGGTGCACCCCCCGGCTCGCGGCCGACAGCATGTGCCGGCGGACCTCGTCGCTGCGGAAACGGCCTCGGCATAGCGGAGCCACGTCGTCCCGCAGGTAGGTGACCAGCGCGCTGCGGCCGTGCTGTCCGCCGTGGCGTTCGTCCATCTCGGAGAACGCGGTGATCATGTCGCGGACCGCGGCGACTTCGGCCATGCCGATGGTCTGGCCGGTGCGGGCGGCGGCGGTGCGGGTGGCGATGTCGCTGACGTAGGAGAGCGGCAGGGCCGCAGCAGCCACCGAGTAGGCGGAGGTCGCAAGGAAGCGGCGGCGGTCCAACTCGTACCTCCACATCGGAATCAAGGAGTCGAGCGGGTCAGCCCCGAGGGTCAGTCCGATGCTGTCATGTCCGTCCTCGGCAACGGCGGCCAGCCCGAGGTCTGCGGGCGTGAGGAGGCGGCCAAGGCGGCGGGACAAGGCCACGGCCAGGTAGCGGCCGGTGTCGGCCTGCGGCTTGGCCCCGGCGATCCAGTGTTCGACAGTGGACTTGTTGGTCCGCAGGGTGACGCCGCATTCGGCTGCCACCGCGCGGACCGCCTTGGCGAGTGCCTCGTAGGTCCAGCTGGACTCGGCGACGAGGTCGCGGAGCTTGCCGTTCGGCGTGCGCTTGGTCATGAGCACCTGCCCGTATACCCGATATACCGCTTGGCCTGTCCGACACCGTACTGCGTTCCGAGCAGCGGGAGTTGAATGTCCATCACGTCGATCGGGGCGGGGCCCAGGCTCGGCCCGCATCCTGCCTCTGGGTTCGCCGCACGTGGGGCGTCCGCGCCGGTCGGCCGCACCGCACCACCGTCCACGAACAGGAGCAACCATGTCCCGTACGACCGTGGCGACCGACGTGGCCACAGCGCTGAGGCTCTCCACCGCCGCCCCCACCGGGGCCGTCGCCGAGGCTGTACGGGGACGGCTGCGTGAACACATCAAGGCCCACGCGGACCAGGCCGACCGGTACGCGCACAGCCTGCCCGAGGGCCGGGCCCGCGACGTGGCGATCGACACCGTCCGCCACGCCCGCACCCTTCTGGCCGCCCAGAGCGGTAGGGACCCGGCGGCGAGCCTGCGACTGCTGGCCAAGGGCGCCGACTACCTGTCCCGGTACGCCTCCGCCCAGGAAACGGCCGTCAGACCTGCGGCCTGATCCGCCTGGAGCCCGCCCGCGGCAGGTGCCGCACAGCACCTCGCCGGCGCGCGTGCTCCCGCTCACCTTCGCTCCATGTGCGCCCATCCATTCGCGACGAAGGGAAAGCCATGTCGAAGCACTCTGTGGTGCTGGACTGCTACACCGTCGAGCCCAGCGGACTCGGGGTTCCCCCGTACGTCTCCACCTATGTACGGGCCGCGTGGTCGGCCCTGAGGCGGGCGAAGCCCGGGTCGGAGGTGAAGTACCTGACGATCGACGATGTCCGCTGGTGCCTGGCCGGCGGGAAGGCCGCCGTCGCCGAGCCGTTCAGCGACCCGCTCACCTACTCGGCGACTGCGAACCGCGCCGAGGCTGTCCAGCTGTTGCGGGACGCGGACAGCGTCGTCGTGATCGCCGGGGACAAGGTGCCCTCGGTGCACCTGCACGCCGTCAACGCGAGCCTGGAGGAGATCGCCCGCGCGATGGCCTGCGTGCGGGGCCGCCGCTACCTGCTGGGCCCGATGGCGACCTACGCCAAGGGCAATGCCGAGTACGCGGGCCTCTTCGACGCCGTCCACACCCACACCATCACTTCCGGTGACCTCGCCCTCGGCAGCAGCGCCGGCGCCCCGTACGGGCAGCTACGGGCCGACCGGGACTCCTTCACCGGGCTCATCGAGCAGATGCCGTGGAAGCCGATCGCCGAGCTGGAGCTGTACCGGGGCTGTACCCGCCGGGTGTTCTGCGACTTCTGCAACGAGCCGGAGAAGTCGCCGATGGTCGCCTTCCGCGACGTGGAGGACGTTCTCGAGGAGACCGAGCAGCTGTACGCGGCCGGGGTCCGTAACTTCCGCCTCGGGCAGCAGACCTGCTTCTTCTCCTACCAGAACCGGGACGCCGGGGTGATCCAGACCCTGCTGGCCGGCATCCGGGAGCGGTGCCCGGAGCTGGAGGTCCTGCACATCGACAACGCCGACCCGCTCGCCGTCGCCTCCCCAGCGGGCAAGCGCATCGCCCACCTCGTCGCCGAATACTGCACCGAGGGCAACTGCGCGCCCATGGGCATCGAGTCCTTCGACACGAAGGTCATCGACACGAACCACCTCACCTGCACGCCGGAGATCCTGATGCGGGCCGTCGAGCATGTGAACGAGGCGGGCGCCGCCCGTGGCCCCGTCGGGCTGCCCAAGCTGCTGCCCGGCCTGAACCTGATCTACGGCCTGCCCGGCGAGAGCCACGCCACCCACATCGCCAACCTGCACTGGCTCGGCCGCATCCTCGACGCGGGCCTGCTCTGCCACCGCACCAACGTCCGCCAGGCCCGCGCCTTCCCTGGCACGCCGCTCGCGAAGATGGGCGCGCTGGGCCCGCTGCCCTCCGCCGAGCACTTCGCCTCGTGGAAGGCCGACATCGACTTCGGCTGGGACCAGCCGATGAAGGAACGCGTCTACCCCACCGGGCTCCTCATCCCCGGCCTGCACTCCTACTTCGTCGGCCGCGACGGGACCTGGTGGCGACGGCTCGGCTCCTACTCCATCCAGATCGTGGAAGAGGCCACGGCCACTCCCGTCGGCACGGAAGCGGACCTCACGGTCACCGGACACGCCCCCCGCATGATCTTCGGGACGCGCCTTGTCACAGCGGCCTGACTCCATGCTCGGCCTGCTCGCCGGATACGACGGGCAGGCCGAGCGGACCGTACGGGTCGGCATGCTGCTGCCCTGGGCGAACCAGGTGGTGGAGAGCGAGCTGCCCCGCCTGGGCCTGCGGCACACGGTCTTCCACCACGCCCGCCTCGTCCCCGCCTCCCGCACGACCGCCGTCGACGACTCCTTCTGGCACGGACTGCGGGACGCGGCCGGCGCCGCGATGGACTCCCTGCGGCACCTGCCCCTGGACGGGACGGTCCTGGCCTGCACCTCGGCGGGCTTCACCGGCGGACCGCCCCTGCCGCCCGGCGTGGTGACCGCCTTCGACGCACTCACCGCCACCCTGGCGGCCGTCGGCGCCTCCCGGGTCGTCCTGGCCACCCCCTACCCGCAGGAAGTCACCGACTCCGAAGCCGCCGCCCTGGAAGAGGCCGGCAGCCAGGTCACCGCACGGGTCTGCCTCGGTCTGGCCGACGGCTACCCCGAGGTGATGCCGGGGAACATCCGCACGATGTTGCACCAGCTTCCACCCGGCCAGGTCCGGGCGGCCGACGCGGTTGTGCTGTCCTGCACCGGCTGGCACACGTTGGACCTCCTGCCCGAACTGGAACGGGACCTCGGCCGCCCGGTTCTGTCGTCCAATGTGGCCATGGCCCTGCACGCGGCCCGCCTAGCGATCGGAGCAACCCCGTGAGATCTCCGTACGACGGGCGGATCTTCCGCCTCGTGAACCGGGCGGCCTCGCTCGAAGACGTCCGCGCCGAGGTCGATGCCAACCACGACAACAACCGGTGGTGGCCCCTGGGGATCACCGACTGGCGGATGCGGATGCTCGCCGCCGGGTGGTCCACCCGCGTCTCCTACCGGATGGTCTCCACCTACGCGGGCGTGATCACCAAGGCGGACGAGGTGGGCTTCGGCGTGCTCGCCGACAGCAGCGACGACGACCTGACGGACCTGGTGCGGCCGATCGGCCTGCCCACGGCCCGGATCACCTACCTGCGCTCGCTCGCCGAACTCGTCGCCCGGTGGGAGAAGGAGGAGACCGACCCGGTGGCCGAGGACGCGGACAGGGACGACCTGATCCTGTCCTTCGCGAGCGAGGTCAACGGCGCCTCCTACAAGGTGGCCCAGTGCGCCGTGCTCTACGCACGCGGCTACCACTGCGGGATCATCCCCGTCGACTCCGGCATGGTCACCAAGCTCGCACCCGCCCTCGGCATGAGCCTGCCGACGTCACCGATCGCCCACGAGGATATGCGGCACGTCCTGGAGCACGCGGTGCGGGCCCGCCCGGCCGACTTCCGGGCCCTGGCCGACCTCCACGGGCACAAGGTCACCATCCCCGAAGACGTGGACCCGACCTGGTGGGTCCACCTCGTCCTCATCTACTTCAAGCGGCTCTACCTCAACGGCCCCTCCCCGGCGTTGTGCGCACGCCGCCCCGTCTGCTCCCGCGTCACCGACTGCTCCCACACCCGCCGCTGACCCGAGAGGAGACAGACGTGGACCGGTTAGCGGTCATCGGCAACATCTCCCGCGACCACACCCGCTACCCGGACCGGCGCGGCGGCGAACTCCTCGGAGGGGCCGCCCTGCACGTTGCGCTCGCCGCCGCCCGCGCCGGGGCCACAGCCGCCCCGGTGTCGGTCGTCGGCGACGACCTCGCGCACATCCCGGCCCAGAGCCAGCTGAACGACGTGGACTGGTCCGGACTGCGCATCGCGGCCGGAGCCTCGGCCGCGTTCACCATCGACTACGACCAGGAAGGCCACCTCATCGCGGTGGCCGCCGACTACGGCGTCAGCGAAGACCTGACCGGGCATGCCCTCGCCCACATCGCCCGCCACCCCCGTGACCGCTACCACGTGTGCTGCCGACGGCCGCTGAACGTGCCCGCCGTCCTGGAAGCACTCACCCGGTGCGGCGCCCGGTTCAGCATCGACTTCTTCCTGCCCAGCGCCGCCCACCTGATCCAGGCCGCGGCCCCGTGGCTGGCCGAAGCGGACCTCGTCCTCACCAACGCCGCCGAGTACCGCCTCCTGGAACAGGTGGTCCAGAGCACCGCGGCCTCGGAGATGGCCCAGGGCACCTCCGTCGGCCAGGTGACCCGCACCCTGCGGGGCGTTGTCGTCACCGACGGCCCGCGCCCTGTGCGGTGGCTCCTCCACGGCCGCCTCCTCGCGGCCTGCACTCCGCCTTATGCCCATCCCGAAGAGGTGACCGGCGCGGGCGACACGCTCGCTGGCCATCTCCTGGCCCGCACCCTCCACGGCGACAGCCCGGCCGCGGCCCTGCGGTCCGCGGTCCTCGCCGCAACCCGGCACACCGCTGCACCCCGTCCCGCACGTTCCTGACTCCGCCGGACCCGACAAGGGAGCCTTTGGTGCACTACGTCGCCCACCGCCTCTTCGCCGCCCACGACCGCGGCCTCGGCGCGATCGTCGCCCGCAAGCTCGCCGACAAGACCGGCCACGACGCCGTCTTCCTGCCGTTCTGCGACACCGACGAAGAAGCCCTTGTCGCCCCGGTCAAGGGCCTGCGGCTGTTCGAACTCGACCAGGACCGGCTGCGGAACCTCACCGGGATGATCGCCATCCTCCACGGCCCCAGCCTGGACGACGGCGTATGCATGGAGATCGGCTACGCCAGTGCGCTCGGTGTCCCCGTCGTCGTCCTCACCACCGACTTCCAGACCTACTCGGCCGGCGAACGGACCACCCGGTGGGAGTTCCCCGACCCGCTGGTGGAGACCCTCGCCACCCACATCATCCGCGTCGACCGCCTCGGGGACCCCGAAGAAGCCCCCGACCGATTCGATGCCTTCGCGGCCCGCAACGCCGTCCAGGTCGAACTGGCGGCAACCGCATCCGTCAACGCCGTCCTGACTGCCTCGCAGGGACCGCGCCCGCTTCCCGTCCGTACCGTCGTTCGGCCCGGCACTGTATTCCTGGAACCCTCCCCGTACGCGCCGCACCCGGCGGCCCTCCACGAGGCAGCACGTGCCCAGGCCACGGCCGTCATGACGCCGTCCCGGTTCGCCGCCCGTGACAGTCTGGCCGCCGCTCGCTCGGACTGGGACATGGCCCTTCGGGCCGAGTCCCTCGTCCTGGACGTGTCCGGCCCGGAGACCCCGCCCGGCGCCGCCCTCCTCACCGGCGCGGCAGCCGCCCTGGGCCGTAAGGTCGCCGCCTTCCAGCCCCGCCCGACCTACACGCATGCCCACGGCCGCGAGCCGAACTGGCGCAACCTCATGATCCAGTACGGCACCGGCGCCCACCTCGGCGATCCCCAGGCCCTCGCCGACTGGCTGGCCTCATGACCATCCAGCTCGCCGCCTACCGGACCCTCGCCCTGGAAGGCTGCGACGGCGCGGGCAAGTCCACGCTGGCCACCCGCCTCGCAGACCAGCACGGCTTCACCGTCGTCCACTCGCCCCGCACCCCGGACTCCCTCGACCTCATCGCCCGCTACCGCGAGCTCCTGGCCCTGCCCGGCCGCCTCATCCTCGACCGGTGCTTCATCAGCGAACTCGTCTACGGCCCCCTGTACCGCGACACCTCCCGCATCACCTGGGCTCAGGCCCACGACCTGGCCAAAGCCGTTGCCAACCGCGACGGCGCCCTTTGCCACCTCACCGCCCCCGCTGAAGTGATCCGCGCCCGGCTCATGGCCCGCGACGGCGAAGCCCCGACGCACGCGCAGGTCGCCGCACTGCTCGCCGGGTACATCAGCGTCTTCCAGCGGCTCGGGGAACGCGTCCCGGTCATCACCCTTCACGCCGCAACCGACGACGAGGTGCCCTCGTCCGGATGAGTCCGGGGGAACACCCAGTGGGCGACATATGCCCCTCGCTAAGCTCCGGCAGCACGAGCAACACCCCGTGCCCGGAGGAACAGTGGACATCCGCTCAGCCCAGAAGATCGCCTGGGACAACAAGGTCGACAAGAACTTCAACACCAGCAACGTGCCCCTGGAGTTCGGGCTTCTCACCGCCGAAGTCGGCGAAGCCTTCACCGCATGGCGCAAGGGCCTGCCCGATTTCGGCGAGGAACTCGCCGACGTATTCCTGTACGTCGCCGCCGTCGCCGAGATGAACGGCATCGACCTGCAAGACGAGGTCGAACGCAAGCTCACCAAGAACAAGGCCCGGGTCTACGAGCGCGACGAGCGCGGAGTCCCCATTCGGGTCCACGAACCTGACACGGACTGATCAGCCTGAGGAGATCGGCAGTACCTGCGCCGGCGCAGGTACTGCCGACTACCGAGGCGACCCGGCGGTCGCAACCGCACGTGTCAATACGCTGACGAGGCGGGATGCGGGTCGGCCGACTGTTCAGGCAGCCGTTGTTCAACTGCACGAGCCGTACGGTTCCGCGGCGTTGCGGGAGACGGGCAGGCGGCGGACGTTCTCGCCGTTGGTGGCTTGCTCGCGCAGGCGCTCGATCTCGTCGTACTGGGCAGCCAGCCGGGAGATCGCCAGGACCTTGAACTCGGTCAGCTCGGCCAGCCGCCTGTCTCTGCTGGCGAGTCGCTCTTTCAGCTCGTCGACCTGCTGCTTGAGCCGGTTGACCTGGCCGTCCCTCGGGTCGACGATCTCTCCGGCGGCCCGGAGTTCCTGCAGCCGCCGTTCGAACTCCTCGGCGAGGTGCTGGTAGGGCCCGGGCCTGGGTGTGCCGTCGCGGTTCTTCTTCGGGTAAAAGCCGGTGCGCGTGACGCCGGCCGTGGCGGCCAGGGTCTTCAGGTCGGCTTTGCCGCCGGGCGGAAGGCTGCCGGCCAGGATGCGGTCCATGGCGGTCCGGATCGCGGCCTCGTTACGGGCCTTGTCCGTTTCGGTGAGGCGGGCCACGGTCAGCCCCTTCCTGCGGGGACGGGGGTGGCGGCGTCGATCTCGGCGACGACGCGCAGGGCACGGTCGCGTTCGGGAACGAGCCGCTGCTTCTCGCCCTTGGCGATGCGGGGGCTGGTGATGAAGACGTCGATGGTCTGGGCTTGCCAGGCCCAGACCGGACGGTGACAGGGGTGGTGGGTGGCCTGCGGGCAGCGGGCCGAGTCGCACATCCCCACCAGCGGTCTCTTCGCGTCAGGGGTGCCGGCCAGCCGCAGGCACAGGGCCTTGGACGGGTCCCTAAACCCAATACCGTTCAGTTAGTGGTCTCGAGTGGTGATGTGGGGGCTGTGTTTGGGCTGGGGCCAGTGTGTGTGGTGGGAGCGTTTCGCGGCCCATTTCAGGACCTTGCGTTTGACGACTCGCGGGTGTGAGCGTTTTCGGCGGGGTGGGTTGAGGT
>NZ_JBIBVN010000075.1:0-14942 GCF_043080425.1 Streptomyces sp. NPDC015032
GCCCACTCCGTCAGATTCACGCCCTGACAACGACACTCACTCGCACATGGTTACGCTCACCTACCCGACCTCGATGCCCAGCAGTTGAAAACCCCCGTCGGGGGCGCGGGCGTGCCCCGCCAGGCCCGTCGACAGGGAAGGTGCAGTCTGCGGTCTGTGACAGGACAACCTGGGCTGCTGCCCCTCACACCGGCGCCCGCACCACTCCCGGGACACTGCACTGAGGCCGGACGATACCTGCCTGGTGGGTATCCCCGCGACCGTGGTGCACGTCCAGGCGGTCCACCGCTTCGATCCACCCCTGGTCACCAACATGCTGCCCCGGCACGCGTCCTACCTCGAGGCCCTGCAGCAGGGTGAGGCCCACGGTCCTTCCCTTGGGGACCAAGGGCTACACGATCGATCCGGCCGGCGGCGAACCAATACTCATCGAGCTGGTCTTCCGTCCGTACGCCTTCCTCGAACCAGGAGCGTGGGTCAGTTAAACAACTCCTGGAATGCCGCGCCTCGTGGTGAAGTGCGGCTGCCGAGCGCTGCTCTTGAAAAGGCGTGGCTGCCGGGCAGTCGTGATGCGAAAATCAGTCCGCAACTTGATCCACATCCGCGTCCCGGAGGTCCGCATGGACATCGCCTCGCTGCTGCCGTTGACCACGCCCCGGTTGTCGCTGCGTCTGTTCACTCCCGGCGACGCCGACGACCTGTACGCCTACCAGAGCCTGCCGAGCGTGGCGCGCTACTTGTACCGGCCGGCGCACACGCGTGAGCGCAGCGAGCAGGTTGCCGCCGAGCGCGCGGCGCAGACGGCCTGGCGCGCCGACGGGGACAAGCTGGCGCTCGCTGTCTGCCGACGCGATGTGCCCGGCGTCCTTGGCGAGGTGAGCCTCGCCCTGGCCGATGCCCGCGCCGCCCAGGCCGAGATCGGCTGGACTCTCGACCCAGGTCACCAGGGGCACGGCTACGCGACCGAGGCGGCCGCGGCGCTGGCCGGGTTTGCCTTCGACACGCTGGGCGTGCACCGGCTCTACGCACGGCTGGATGTGGAGAACACCGGGTCTGTGCGGGTCTGTGAGCGCCTCGGGATGCGCCGGGAGGCGCACCTGGTCGAGAACGACCTCGACGGGGATCGCTGGGGCAGCGAGTACATCTACGCGGCGTTGTCCGCGGATCTGGGCAGTCGATCAGGTGATTGAGTTTGACGCCGCCTCCTGTTCGTGATCTTCCAGATGGGAGGATCCCGGTGTGTCTGGTGGGGATGGCCTGTTCGAGGTGGATCCGGCGGCGGTGGTGGAGCCGGAGACCGCGCCGACGGTGGCGGTGAAGAAGACCTTCCGGGCGTTCGTCCCCGATCAGATGCTGATGCTGCCGCCGTCACTGGATGAGTGGCTGCCCGAGGGGCATCTGGCCCGATTCGTGGCCGAACTGGTCGACGAGGCGCTCGACCTGGGCCCGATCCTGGCGTCCTGCACCGAGAAGCGCGGGTTTCCGCCGTATGACCCGCGGTTGATGGTCCGGCTGCTGATCTACGGGTACACCACCGGAGTGCGCTCGTCGCGGGCGATCGAGCGCAAGTGCACCGATGATGTGGCCTTCCGCTGTCTGGCCGCGGGGGCGGGGCCGGACTACCGGCCGATGCCGAGGCTCTCGATGCCGTCGAGGACGAGCGGTTCGGGCCCGACGGCAAGGACACAGCCCTGCCCGCCGAACTCGACTGCAGGGAAAAGCGCCTGGCCAGGTTGCAGACCGCCCGCGCGCAGATCGAGGCCGAGGCCGCCGAGAAGGCCCGCAAGCACGCCGGGGACAAGGAGCGGCGACGCCAAAAGCGTGCCGGGACCGACGAACCCGAGGCGGTGGCCGAAGTCGGCGGCCTGGCGGCCGAAACCGCGCGGCCGAAGGACAAGGCGCAGGCCAACTTCACCGACCCCGAATCGCGCATCATGAAGAACGGGGCCGGTGCGTTCATCCAGGCATACAACGCCCAGGCCGTGGTGGACGACGCGCACCAGATCGTCACCGCCGCCGACGTCACGACCGACCCCGCCGTCGCACTCAACTACACCGGCATGCTCGGCCAATCCGCCGCGAACACCGGAATCCACGCATGTCAGGCGCTCCTCGGCGCGGGCTACTGCTCCGCGGCGAACCTTCAGGCCGCAGCCGAGCGCAAGGAAGAACACGGCACCGACACCTTCATGGCCACCGGCCGTCTGCCCCACGACGAACGCGTCAGCCCCGCCCCGCGCGGACGCATCCCGGCCGACGCCACGGCGCGCGAGCGCATGGCCCGCAAACTGCACACCAAACCCGGACGCGCCGCCTACGCCCAACGCAAAGCCATCGTCGCACCCGTCTTCGGGCAGATCACGACCTGCCAAGACGGCCGCGGGCTCCTGCTACGCGGCGAAGCAGGCGCCCGCGCCGAATGGCGGCTACTCGCCGCATGCCACAACCTGCGAAAGATCTCCGGGCAGGTCAAAACGCCCGGACTGGCCGCCGCCCGAGCCTGAGCGCCCGGGCGGCAGCATCACCCTCCACAGCAACCACACCCCGCACCCGCCCCGACACCGCCGACAACCCCAGACCGCCAGAGATCCGGCCACCAACCCTCGACGGCTTGCTCGTTACCGACCCACGCTCCTAGCCGCAGCCGGGTCAGCGGCTGTAGCGCGGCGGCAGGACGAGCCGCGGATTGGGATTGAGGAGGACCTCTGCGGGACCGAACTTCTGGGCGAGTTGGTGGATTTCCGGATCATCGAGGAGAAGCAGGTGACCGTTGTCGACGAAACGCTCGCCGTCGAGGGTGATGGTGGGCGCATCGAACTGGCAGTCACAGTGCGCGTGTCCGGGACCGTTGCGGTCGATCGTGCCCTGTGTGGTGAGGCCGTCGAGGCCGAAGTAGAACGCTCCGGCATGCTTCTCACGTTCGAACTGGGTGCCGCCCGCGGACCGTACCTTGGGGTTGAGGCCGATGAGAGCGTGGCGCATGTAGTAGCCGTTCGGTGCGTAGCGGCGCAGTTCGGCGGCAGCCGCGCTTCCTTCAATGGCGGTCACGCGGTTGCCGGCCAGCTTGAGAGTGATTCGCTCGGCGGGTACACCTGTGACCGTGGACTCCTCTATCACGACGACACCGTCGGTCTGGTCGGGGTAGAAATTGGCGCCTCCGTAAGGAAAGGGCCGCCACATGCCGCTGGTGAGGGGGGTGCTCGGGTGACCGGGGGTGGTGAAGGCGCGGAAGGTCACGTCTGTCCCCAGGGTGGTGGTTACCCGTATTTCCTGGGCCGCAGTGATCCGGGCGTATGCCCTGGCCTCCAGCGCGAAGTACAGCTCAAGTGGGAACCGCGCCCCGGTGGCCAGCGCCGCAGCGGTCGCTGTCTGGTGCAGTGAGACGAACCGTGCCTTTTGCTTGGCGATCTCGTTGAAGAAAAGCTGAGTTGTGTGCACTTCGCCCCACCAGGTCAGCGAGATCACCACGTCGGCGGCAGCGTGTGCGGAGGCCGGCAGCGGTGAGGGCGTTGCGGCGTCCCACCCGCCGGCGCTGAACGGCGGCAGGGACAGTACATGCACCTCGGCGTTGCGGTAGGCGGCCGCCGCCGCGATGGCCTGGATGACCACCGGGTCGGTGCCGTGCTCGGCCAGGATCAGCACTTGCTCGCCCGCCGCGACTGCGGCGTATTCCAGCAGGTTGTAGACGCCGGGCATGAGTTCGCTGATCGACAGCGGTGCTGCCGTCGGTGTGTCGAGGTAGCTGAAGGGGGCGGTCATGGTCATGACAGTCACTCTCCGGTGTGTGCAGGTGTGTGAGTTCGCGAGGTGGCTTGCAGACGCAGGTCACGGCCTGCGCCAAAGCCGACGACGGCCTGGATGAGAGTCAGGGCAACTAGCAGCAGGAGTGGCAGCGTCCATCCGCCGGTGAGGTCGTGCAAGACGCCGAGGAGGAGCGGCCCTGCGGCGGCCACGAGGTATCCGACGGACTGGGCCATCGAGGCCAGGGCGGCCGCCTGTGATGCGTCCGCCGCACGCTGGCCCTGGAAGGTCAGGGCCAGGACCAGGCACGCTCCGCCTCCCAAGCCTGTGAGCACGCTGGATACGACGGCCCACTGGGGGGCTACCGCCAGCAGGGCGAAGCCCAGGGCGCCGATCGTCGATGCAGATGCTGCCAGGATCCGCTGGTCCTTCCACCTGCGGGCAAGGAGGGGGAGCGCACTGCTGGAGAGGAGGCCGATGATCTGGAAGAGGAACAACTGCCATCCGGCTGCGGCCTCCCCCACCCCGTGATCGTGCACGATGCTGGGCAGCCAGGCGATCGTGGTGTAGAAGCCGAGTGACTGCAGCCCCATGAAGCCGCTGACCTGCCATGCGAGGGAGGAACGCCAGGGGATGCGCTCTCGCGACGCACGTGCTGGTGCCGGAGAGTCCGTACGCCGGTGCTGCGGCGCCCACACCACGAAGGCCAGCACGGCCAGCACGGCCCAGCAGCCCAGGGCGGTGCGCCATCCGCCGGGCAGATGGTCGGCCAGCGGGACCGACACCCCGGACGACACGGCGGCCAGCAGGCCCATCGCGGTGACATAGAGGCCGGTCACCTGGCCGATCCGGTCCTCTGGCACGGTGCTCTTGACGACCGAGGGCAGCAGTACGTTGCCGTAGGCGATCGCGGCTGCGACCACCACAGTGCCCGCCCACAGGAAGACCGCCCCGGGCAGGGAGCGCACCAGCAGCCCGGCTGCCAGCACTGTCAGCGAGGCGCCCAGAGCCTGCGGTGCCCCGTAGCGGTGCGCGGTGCGGCCGACCAACGGGGAGGTGGCGGCAAACGTCAGCAGCGGAAGAGTGCCGAGCAACCCGGCCCAGGCGCCGGACAGGCCGGTCGTTTTCTCGATGCTGGGAAGCAACGGCCCCACGCCGGTCAGTGCGGCGCGCAGGTTCCCCGCGACCAGCAAGACGCCCAGCAGCAGCCACACCGTGGACCGCCTGCCCGGCGCAGTCTGCCTCGCCTGGTACAGGGAGTGGTGGGAGTTGCTCACTCGCATGCCGACCGGTCCCGTTCCACCGCACTGTCCTGCCCTGCGGCCAGCCGGGCGGTCACGTGCACCAACATGGATGCCGCATGGCGGGCAGCGACCACATCGCCTGCGCTGATCGCCTCGACGAGTGCGGTGTGCCAGTGATCGTGCTTGGCAGCAACGTCGTCATCCCATGGCAGCACCGTCAGGAGAGCTGACAGGGCGCTGCCCAGGTGTTCGTACAGCTCCACGAGCAGTTCGTTGCCGCTGGCCTGGACGACTGCGAGGTGAAAGGCGACGTCGGCGACGGCGACCTGTGCCATCGATCCCGAGCGGTTGCTTTCGCGGGCCGCGGCGAGGAGTTCTTGCAGCCGAGCGGTGTCCGATTCCGATCGTCGTTCGGCGGCCAGTCCGGCGGCGTGCTCCTCCAGAACGGCCCGCAGTTCCAGGACGTCCGCCGGCGCCGTGGCGGCCGCCCTGCGCAGTAGAACCGCCTCCAGCTCACTGGTGACCCGGACGTAGGTACCATCCCCGACTCGTGCCTCCAGCAGGCCGAGATGGACAAGTGCTCGCAATGCTTCGCGAATGGTATTTCGGCTCACCTGGAGCGTTTCGGCCAGTTCCTGTTCGCCCGGGATCCGTGTCCCCACCGGCCACCGCCCGGACGCCAGCTGTTCCCGCAGCTGGTCAGCGACTTGCGCGGCCAGAGTCGACGCCCGGCGCGGCTGCCGCAGCCCCTCCATCAAAGACCTCCAAATGTTGGACATCAGAACATCTAGAGAGAAACATGAGACAGCGTCACCACGCCAGCACTATGTGATGCAGGCCACACGGATGTTCCTGAGTGCGCAGATCGCGCCCTATCGCTGCTTCGGAAAAATCGGCGATGCCCCCCGGGGGCTGGGCGCGGTGCCCTCGAATGATCTCGAATAGTGAATCAAGGTCGGGTGATACGTCGCCATGAACTGTCCGATGTGGAGCGGGAGTTCATCCGGCCACTGCTGCCGGTGTCACTGCGGGGCCAGAAGCGGCTGAATGACCGTACGGTGCTCAACGGGATCGTGTGGAAGTTCCGCACCGGGGTGCCCTGGCGGGACGTGCCCGAGCGGTACGGCCCGTGGGCCACGCTGCACACCCGCTTTCGCCGGTGGAACCTGGACGGCACGTTCGAGGGCATGCTCCGGGCCGTCCCGGACCGATCTGGGGCACCCGTATCGCTTCCATCACGGCGGTGAACTGGGTGCGGCCGTTGGTGTTCCCGCCCGTCACGGTGAAGTCGAGCGGGCGGCCTGCCCATGTCCTGGGCGACAAGGGCCACAGCTCCAAAGCCACCCGCACCTGGCTGCGACGGCGCGGCATCAGCCACACCGTCCCGGAGCGGGCCGGCCAGATCCGCAACCGGCTCCGACGCGGCAGCCGAGGCGGACGCCCGCCAGCCTTCGGCAAGCAACTCTACAAGCAGCGCAACGTGGTCGAACGCTGCTTCAACCGCTTGAAGCAACAGCGAGGCATCGCGCGACCCGCTACGACAAGACACCCGAGAGCTACCTCGCCGGCCTCCACCTGCGCGGGGCGGTGATCTGGATACGCAGCCTCCGCCCCACACCTTGATCACGACTCAGGACAGGCCCTGGGGAACTAGCGGTGTTCGGGGTTCTCGTAGTCGTGGCGGCAGCCGGCGTCCCAGGCGGTGCGCTGGTTGCCGTAGGCGGGGATGCCGCCCAGGTCCTTCAGCACGCGGGCCAGATGCAGCAGGTTCCAGGTCATGAAGGTGGTGTTGCGGTTGGTGAAGTCGTTCTCCGGACCGCCCGAGCCGGGGTCGAGGTAGGAGGGGCCAGGGCCCGCTTCTCCGATCCACCCGGCGTCCGCCTGCGGCGGGATGGTGTATCCCAGGTGCTGCAGGCTGTAGAGGACGTTCATGGCACAGTGCTTGGCACCGTCCTCGTTGCCTGTGATCAGGCAGCCGCCAACCCGTCCGTAGTAGGCGTACTGACCGGCTTCGTTGAGCAAACTGGAGCAGCCGTAGAGGCGTTCGATGACCTGTTTCATCACGGAGCTGTTGTCACCCAGCCAGATCGGGCCGGCCAGCACCAGAATGTCCGCCGCGAGGACCTGCTGGTAGAGAGTGGGCCAGGCGTCTGTCGCCCAGCCGTGCTCGGTCATGTCCGGCCACACACCGGTGGCGATGTCGTGGTCCACGGCCCGCACTACATCGACGTGCACTCCCTGTGCGTCCGTGATCGTGGTGCTGTGGTCGATCAGCCCCTGGGTGTTGCTGCGCTCCGGCGACCGCTTGAGGGTGCAGTTGATCACCAGCGCCCGCAGGTCGTCGTATCGGGCGGGTGGTACGTCGGTGGTGGGCGACGAAGCGGCCACACGGTCCTCCCTGAACTCCTCTGCCGCGTCCTGAACGGCGGCGCATCCACGTCCAGCGTGCGGCCCGGTCGGGTGCGGCGCCATCGTGCAGCGTCCGAATGGTCCCTGAAATGTCGGAGCGCCGGGGAGAGTCGCTACCTGTCGCATGTCACTCGGTCACAAGTCCCCCGGCCGGCTGTCGATGGGTGGCCGAGGGCGCCTGGGCGCCCCTACGTTCGTGTTATGGGCATCGACGGCGCGACGGAGTCGCGGGGCATGGCAGATGCAGAAGACGTGGCACATCTGTTGGTGCGCTGTCTGCGCGCCGAGGGCGTGGAGTGCGTCTTTGGGATTCCCGGTGAGGAGAACATCCGTTTCGTCGACGCGCTCAACGGTTCAGGGATCCGGTATGTCGTGGTGCGCCATGAGCAGGCGGCCTCGTTCATGGCGGAAATCTACGGGCGGCTGACCGGCCGGGCCGGGGTGTGCTCGGCCACGCTGGGACCCGGCGCGATCAATCTGCTGCTCGGCGCAGCGGATGCGACGACCAACAGCACGCCGATGGTGGCCCTGGCCGCCCAGGGCTCGCTTCGCCGCATCCACAAGGAGTCGCACCAGGTCATCGATCTGGTGCCGATGTTCACTCCCGTCACCCAATGGGCGGCCCGGATCGAGTGTCCGGACGCGGTGCCGGAGATGGTACGCAAGGCGTTCAAGACCGCGCAGAGCGAACGCCCCGGGGCGGTATTCCTGGCGGTGCCGGAGGACATCGAAGCCGAACACTCCACGCAGCCGCTCGCGCCTTTGCAGATCGACGCGGTGCATGCCGATGCGCCGTCACCTTCACAGATCGCTCGGGCCGCCGAGGTGCTCACGTCCGCACGGCGCCCCGTGGTGCTGGCGGGCCACGGTGCCGCCCGGGCCGGCGCCTCAACTGCCCTCGTCCGGTTCGCCGAACGGCTGAACGTTCCGGTGGCGACCACGTTCCACGGCAAGGGGGTCTTCCCCGACGACCACCCCAACGCTCTGGGCGCCGTCGGCTTCATGCGCCACGACTTCAGCAACTTCGGGTTCGACGCAGCCGACGTGCTGGTCTGCGTGGGCTACGAGATCCAGGAGTTCGACCCGGTCAAGATCAACCCGAACGGCGACAAGCGGGTCGTGCACCTGCACCGATTCCCCGCCGAGGTGGATGCCCACTACCCGGTGACCGTGGGCGTCGAGGGCGATCCCTCACAGTCGCTGGACGCACTCGCGGCCGTACTGCCCGAGAGCCTCACCTACGAGCCGAGCACCAGCGCGAAGATCCGCACGCTGCTCGACGAGGAACTCCGGTACGGCCGCGACAACGACGCCTTCCCGCTCGTGCCGCAGCGCGTGGTGGCCGACGTCCGCACCGCCCTGGACCGCCACGACATCGTGCTCGCCGACACCGGCGCGGGAAAGATGTGGATGGCACGTCTGTACCCAACCTACGAGCCGAACACCTGCCTGGTCTCCAACGGCCTGTCCACCATGGGCTTCGCGCTGCCCGGCGCGATCGCCGCCAAACTCGCCCGGCCGGACCGGAGAGTCTTGGCAATGATGGGTGACGGCTCGTTCCTGATGAACTCCCAGGAACTGGAGACCGCCGTCCGCGAGCGCATCCCGCTAGTGGTCCTGGTGCTGGTGGACGAGGAATACGGGCTCATCACCTGGAAGATGGAACTCGAACTCGGCCGCCACAGCCATACCCGGTTCACGAACCCGGACCTGGCTGCCTACGCCGAGAGCTTCGGCGCCCGCGGCCACACGATTCAAGCCGCCGACCAGCTGCTGCCCGTGCTACGCCGCGCCCTGGACGACGACACGGTCTCCGTGATCGCCTGCCCTGTCGACTACTCCGAGAACCTGCGCCTGACGGACAGGCTGGGCAGCCTCCACGGCCCGTTCTGACCGCCGCGATGCAGCTCCGTTCCCACTGTCCGCCGGCAACTCGCTGAAACCTCTCAGGTTGCAGGCGACCTTGCTCAAGTTCGGCGACCCCGTCACTACCCGGTGACAGGCCGCTGACCGCCGCCCCTGCCCGCCATCACCCCGGTGCTGACCCGGTTCGGCCGCCCGGCAAACCGGGCGGCCGGAGGCCGACGCCTGACTCGTCGCCGGTTATGCGTCTGATCCAGGCGGTGCGCGGGTGCCGTTGAGCGGACACTGGAGCGGTTCGACGCGGCATGCGGCGGCACCTGGTGGCGCGAGTACTCTGCCGGGGGGAAGCCCGATGCGGCAAAGGCGGTGAGTAGCCGGCCGCCTCCGGCCCGATGACGCCAGAAACGGGAGGGCCCGTACGCATCACGCGGCGATCGACGCCCGAGCCCCACAGCCGGCGTTCTTCCTCGCCCGGCAGCTGGCCGAACCTGTTGCCGGAGCGCCGGCCATCGCCGGATCAGACCGGATCGTCTGATCGCGGCCGTTTCCCGGCCGCCTCCTGGCGCATCCTTGTGGCGAGGGCCAGGAAGACCGACAGATTCTGGACCATTTCCACAGGGAGTCTGGCCCACGGCTTTTCATCGCCGTGCCGATGGATCTCCAGCCAGCCGTGTTTCACCGTGACCCGCTCGACCTCACGCCAGCCGAGCCGGTGGTCGAGGTACCCGACACCGGCGGGATCGAGGTGGGCCCCGAGGAAGTCGACCCGTTCGCCCGCCTTCAGCCGGTCGCTGTCCTGCGGCAGCCGTACACGTGTGAATGTCTTGTCCAGCTCATCGGTGAACCGGGCAACCCCCTTGTACGCGTCACTCACCGTGATCTCGGCGCCCTCACGGGGACACACCCAGAGCTCGTGTGTGGTGGCACTGATGATCCCGTTCGTCACTTTGGTGCCGCGCCGTCGGATGCCGTCGATCTCGTCCCAGGAGTATGCCTCCGGCACGTGCCCGGCGACCTCCCGGACAATGCCGTGCTGGTAGTGGCCCACCCAGACCTGCGCCTGCCGTCTGGTGAGCGCGAGGAAGAGGAAGTACCCGGCCGCGGCGACCATGGCAGCCCCCAGAATGAGCAGCGGCAGCCCGTAGTACCAGGCGCCGTCGCTCCGCTGACCCTCCACCGCAGCCGAAATCCCCAGCCGGAGCACCGGCAGCCCGACCAGCGTCGGCAGCAGCACCACGATCCACGGAAAGCGCTTGGGCTCGGTCCACGCCAGCCCCTGGCGCGACCCTAGTTCGAAGTCCCGAGCGACTCTGCGCATGGCGGGCGGAACAGGAGCGGAACCACGATCTGACACAAAGCCCCCCAAGGCCAGACAGTTGAGGGTCATTATCAAGGAAGAGGAGGCCTGCGGGAAGAGCGAGCACCCCGGCCCGGTGCATCGGATACGCGGACGGCGGCATCCCGTGATCAGCTTTTCACCCCAGCCCCCTGTGCCCCGGATCAGCGGCCTGGCCCGGGGTACAGGGGCGGTCGGCCTTCGGGCCGCGCCGTTGCATCAGGGGATCATGACGAGGCCCTTCCCCGGCGGAGGGAAAGGGCCTCGTGAGTGAGCGCTGGGCAGCCCGCCTACGTGGTCGTCCTGCCCCGCTGACAGCTACCGCTTCGCCGGGGCCGTGCCGCAGAACTCCGCCTCGATCAGCTTCTGGGTGTCACCAGTCCAATCGGCGTTGAAGTTCGCGGCGAGGGAGTGCTCCCCGTCCCGGGTGGCCTGGGCCTCGGAATGGGACCCGTGGATGCCGCCGCCGTGCCCCCAGACCTCCTTGCCGCAGCTCAGCTTCTGCCGCATGAGACCGAGCCCGTAGCCGACGCCGGGCAGGTCGGGAGAGATCTGGACGGTGTCGGTCATCTCCTTCATCTCGGCCGCCGGAAGCAGCCGGCCCTTGAGCAGCGCACGGTAGAAGGTCTGCAGGTCGTTCGCGTCGGAGACCATCTCGCCGGCGGCGCCGGCGATGCTCGGATTGAGCTCGGTGACGTCGTACGTGGGCCCGCCGGTCTCGCGGGAGAGCTTGGAGTAGGCGCGGGAGTTCGGCTCGGGCATACGGGAGTCGGTGCCGGGCACGGAGGTGGCGCGCAGCTTGAGCGGCTTGACGATCCGGTTCTCGATCGCCTTGCCGTAAGGACGTCTGGTCACCTTCTCGACGACCATCCCGGCCAGCACGAAGTTGGTGTTGGAGTAGTTCCAGTCCGTCCCGGGGGTGAAGTCGGGCTCGTGCGCCATCGCGACGGCGACGAGTTGCTCCGGGGTCCAGGTGTCGTAGCGGTGCTGCGGGAAGCCGGGACCGAAGACCTTCTCCTGGAAGGCCGGGTCCTCGGTGTAGCTGTAGATGCCGCTGGTGTGGTTGAGCAGCTGGCGGACGGTTGTCTTCCGCCCGTCGTGCCCGTGCCCGCGCACCACACCGGGCAGCCATTTCTCGACCGGGTCGTCGAGGTCGAGCCGGCCCTCGGCCTGAAGCTGGAGCAGGACGGTGGCGGTGAAGGTCTTGGTGATGGATCCGACCCGGAAACGGTCGTCCCCCTTCCGCTCCCCCGCGGTGCCGACCCAACGGGCCTTTCCGTCACGGGCCTGCGCGACGGCTCCGGGCACGCCCTCGGCGACGGCCGCGTCCAGTGCCTGCTGGGTGGCGGCGTGGGACGGCTTGGTCGGCGGCGCGGCGGCGACGGCGGGCGTGGCGAGCGCGGTGGCGGTGATCCCGGCGACGAGTCCGGCGGCGAGGAGGGTACGGACGGTACGTGCGGCTGGCATGCGGGCTCCCGTGATCGTGAACTGCAGTCACGGGAGGGGACCGCGGGAGGCGAGCGGCGGGTTGAGCCGGTCGTGGCGGTTGAGCCGTTTTCAGCCGTTCGCCGGATCGGTCAGGTACGAGCGACCCAACGCGGGTCGGTCGCGCCAGAGTTGCAGTCCGATGTCGACCAGCTCGACATGGTCGAGGGAGGGCACGGAGCCGAGCGGATGCCAGGCGGCGAAATCGGTGGACCCGTTGGTCTCGTTCCGCAGCGCCCGCCGGAGATCCGCGCCTCGTACAGAATCCGCAGCTCCTGCCAGTCCCCCGGCCCGCCGAACCGACGTACGGCGGCGTTGGTGCGCCGCTTCGGCTTCTTACTGGTGGATCGGTTCTTCGTCGCTTCATGTGATGGCCGCGACTGCGGGAATGATCACCGAAAGGGGGGAGTCCGGCCCGCCATGGCTGAAGGCCAGCCTCCTCCACGCACGGTGTGCGGAGCATCGCCCCGCCCGACGAAGTCTTCGTCGGGCGCCGTCGCCCTGCCGGTGTGCGGGCGCGCTGGCCCAGCGCGCGCAGGTCCAGGACATCGTCCTTGGCCGGCGCTGTTCCGGTGTATTCGGCCCGCGCGGCCTGGGCCGCGGTGCGGACGCGCGATCGAGTGATCAAAGGACGCGAGCCAGTGCGTCCGGCCCCACGAAGTGCAAAGGTGGATCGCCGCGCAGGAACCGCAGCACCTCCTCCACGGCACTTGCGCCGAGCCGCTGACGGCACTCGGCGGTGCCCGCCGCCTGATGAGGGGTCAGCAGAACGTTCGGCAGTTTCCGGAACAGGTGGCGGACCGGCAGTGGTTCGGTGTCGAAGACGTCTATCGCAGCGTCCAGACGGCCCGATGACACCTCGGCGAGGAGCGCGTCCTCGTCGACGAGCCAGGAACGGGCGGTGTTGACCAGACCGGCGCCGTCGGGCATCAGCGCCAGTTCGCGCGCACCCAGCATGCGCCGGGTCTCGGCGGTGGCAGGCGCGTGCACGGCGACGATCCGGCTGCCACGGAGCAGTTCGTCCAGCGGCACCACCCGTACCGCGAGCCGCTGTGCGTCCTCGGCCGTCAGATACGGGTCGGTGACCGCGACCTGTGCCCCCAGTGCCCTCGCCAGCTCGATGTACGCACGACCGGTGCGGGACGCTCCGATGACGCCGATCGCACAGCCCTGGATCTCGTGCCGCGGCGGGGCCTGGCCGGCCTCGTCCCAGTCGGCTCCGCCGCGCAGCGCGTGGTCGAAGCGGTGGATGCGGTGCAGCAGGGCGAGGGTGAACGCCAGGGCCACCTCGGCGACCGGGCGTGCCATCGCGTCACCGGCCTGGGTGACGAGGATCCCACGCCGGAAGACTTCCTCGGTGACGTACGGGGCGACCGCCGATCCGGTGTGGGCGACGATCGCCAGTCGGTCAGCGACGTCGAGGAGTTCCTCGCTGAGGCGGGGCGTTCCCCAAGCGGTGATCAGGGCACGGGCACCGGGCAGCGCCGCACCGAGTGCGTCCCGGTCGGTGTGCTCGTCGAGGACGGCCGGCTGCGCCGCGGCGCAGAGGCTCTGCCACACCGCGGGGGTGAAGAACTGCTCACGAAGGTGCGGGGGTACGGCGACGACGACCCGCGGCAGGCGGGCCGCCCCCGGGTCAGGAGAGCCAGTCATCGACGTGCTCCGCGACGAAGTCGTCGTCGGTGAGCCAGGGGTAGGCCGTGGCGACCCGGGTGATCTCTTCGGCCTGGCCGGGAGACAAGACCTCCTTCGGATCGAGACACCAGATGCCCTCCAACAGGCCCTGGCGACGCAGCACTTCATGGACACCCGCGATACAGCCGCGGAATCCGCCGCGCACATCGAACACAGCGCTGTTGGCGTCGGTGAGCTCCGGACGGCGGGCGAGGCAGCCGACCATGGCGTCGTGGTCACCGGCGCGTGCCCGCCGGACCTGATCGAGGAGGGTGACGGCGGAGCCGGTCCACACGGCCCACTGGCCGAGCAGCCCGCCGGCGAACCACCGCCGAATACCCTTGGTCTCGTACGGGGTGAGCAGGTCGCCGATGATGTCGTCGTCGTTGCCGGTGTACAGGGCGACCTCGTCGGAGCGATCGGCGGCCGCCACGGCCCGTACGACATCGGCGGTGCGGTAGCGGTCGAAGGGCGCGATCTTGATGGCCGCGGTGTTCGGCAGGTCTGCGAATGAGCTCCAGAACGACGGCGAGAGATAACGGCCGCCGACGGCCTCCTGGAAGTAGAAGCCGATCACCGGCAGCACCTCGCCGACGGCACGGGCCCGGTCCAGCAGCCCCTTCTCGTCGGCGCCGGGCACGGCGGGGCTCAAGAGCACGGCGTCGTAGCCGAGGGAGGCTGCGAGCTCGGCTTCGGAGACGGCCTGCGCGGTGTGGCCGCAGGCCCCGGCGACGGTGACGACGGGGTGGCCGGCCTCGTTCCGCACGGTCTCGGCGGCGAGTTCGAGGACCGGTGCCAGCAGGCCGATGCCCGGTTCGCGGATCTCGAACTGGGTGGTGTGGACGGCGACGGCGAGGCCGCCCGCGCCGGAGGCCAGGTAGTAACGGGTCAGTGCGCGTTGCCGACGTTCGTCGAGCTTGCGGTCGGCGCCGAGGGCGAGTGGATGAGCGGGGATGACGGCTCCCTCAGCGAGCACGTCCATCGGAGTGCGTGCCGGGGCTGCCGCGGCCGCCGAGGAGGGTACGGGTTTGAAAGTGGTTGCGGCTACGGGGCCGGGTGCAGGCGCGGTCGCGGCTGCGGGCGTACGGGACACGGGGATCAGAACCTTCCGTCGCGGACCTGGAACTTGGTGGGCTTGCCGGACAGTGGCAGCCCGCGGCGCAGCCAGTCGGCCTGCCACTCGATGAGGG
>NZ_JBIBVN010000076.1:0-14423 GCF_043080425.1 Streptomyces sp. NPDC015032
CTTCCGTCAACTCTGACACCTCCCGGACGGGCGCCCGAGGGCGCCCGTCCGGGTTCGGAGGTCGGCAGCAAGCCCACTTCCATAACAGGCCCTAGTCGCCGTACAGGTCCTCATCCCCGACCCCACCGTCCGAGCCGCCGCGCACGACATGGTGGCCGCCACTTATTGGATGCGGGACGCCGATACGAGCACCGAGGAACTCGCCGCGGCGCAGACCGAAGCGCGGGCCACGCACGACCAGTTCGTCGCCGCCGCCGCCGCGTACCTCACCGCCGCCTGACCCGCGACCAACCCCGAGAGGTAGTCATGACCGCCCCGCACCCGCACGTACGGCCACGGGCAGACAGACGCAGCGAGTTGGCCCCAGCGTCCTATCTCTGACCCATGGTGCAAAGTAGCCGCTACAGCTCGAACGCCAGCTGCCTCCGCCCGCCGGGTGGAGGCAGCGCCAACAGCGGGCAGGGATCAGGCGGCTTGGCGCAGATGGCGGTTCGTGTCGAGTTCCTTACGTAGCTGCTCGACAAGTGAGCGGCGGTCCGCTGACACCTTCTGGCTGAGTCGGGTGTACTCGGCATCCCCCTCAGCGTCAGGGCGGACCACAGCCCGATCCCCCTGCATCACCAGCAGATTCTCGACATAGGAGTCGAGCTGTTGAAATGACTCCGACACCGATCGCCACAGGGCCTGGACCTTGGGCGACCCGAAGAGCTGAACGCGCGCGGTGAGATCCTGCCGAACCTCGTCCAACACGGGGGCCGCGAAGGGCCAGCACCCCTCGCCGGCGACCGTCATCCGGATGCTGCGCGACCACGACGAACAGCACCAGGCGCCCGGGCATAGCGGGGTGGAGCGGTGACCGGTCAGAACCTCAGGCGCTCCCGCCCTCCGTCGGGGCGTCCGATCGACAACCACTCCAAGACCGCTTCCTGCCAGGGGCGGCATGTTGAGAGACGAGGACGTCGTTCCGGTCGTACTGGCCGAGCGCCGGCACGAAGAGATCCTGACGACGGAGATCCTGCCGACCTGGGCCAAGGGCGCCGTCGCTCGGTCACTTGGTGATCAGATCCCAGATTTCCTGAGTGGCCCAACGCATCGGGCTGGGGCCGTATTCGTTGAAGTTGCCGTCCTTGATGATCCAGAAGAGATAGGCCCCACCCAGAATCAGCGCCACTGCCACGGACTTCCAGCTCGGCCTCGGCATGCTGCCAGAAGGCTCGGGAAGGGTGTGGTGAGGCGTTGATCTTTTCGACGGCGCTGAAGAGGTCCTGGAAGCCTTGCCAGAGACCTCTCGCCGTGTTCCCTCTCTGCCAGACTGACGGCCTTTGACCTGCGTTGACATACTGGAAACGGACTCAGAGGAAAGATCCTTGGTCCGTTCCGTACTCTCCTCGATCAGCTGCCTGTTCTGCCGTCGCAAGGTCTTGACCTCACGCTGCAGTAGCACGACCTTGTCGCGCTGTTCGGTGAGTTCGGCTTCGACCTGCCGGACATAGATTTGCGCGCCAGTTAGGTGCTTGTTCTGCTCCTCGACGCCGTCTTGCAGCTCGCTCTGACCTCTCTCGGCAGTGCGGGCCTGTTCCCACGCAGCCCCCAGCTGCTCAGCCAGATCCTGGATCTTCGCATTGAGCTCGTTCAGGGTCTGCTCGGCGACCTGCTTCTCATCGGCGAGGTCCTTCTTCACCTGGGCGAGGTCTTCCTCACTACGGACCAGGTCTTCCTCTCTACGGACGGAGTCTTCTCGCAGGTGCCTCACCTGGATGGCAGGAGAACGACTGACTTTATGGGCCTGGGTACACAGGTCATTCAGCTGGGCAAGCACCTCAGCGGGCATGGGCGTGCCCCTCCCGGAGAAGAACTTCTCCAGCTCCGTCAGGAACTCGCGTGGTGCGAGCCGGACGCCGCTCAGGTAACGGGAGAGCGTCGCCGGCGAGATAACTGCCGCTTTGGCGATCTCACTCTGTGTGCCGCTGCGCGAGCGGAAGCCGTCTGCTACCGCGGCACTTAACGCCTTCGCGTATTCGGCCGCTGGCCCCGCAGAACTTGGCCGATCCATCACGACTCCCCCCTCAGGTACCCCGACAGTCCGGCGGAGCAGGTCCCAACCTTCCCAGACCCTCAGGTGTCGTGCGGTACGGCAAACCGAGTTTCGGTCAGGTGCGTGGCGCGAGTGATCGTCTGGACAGCCCTTCGGGTACGGACTCGCCCCTCCGCAACAACGGATTTGGCCGCCTCGTTTCCACTTGCCCGGAAACTTCTCGTTCCCTCTCCCGCAAGCTCATGGTCCGCCGCAGGGTCGATTGTGAGGCGCAACAGGCGCCCCTACATCATCGTGAGAAGCAAGGTCCCTCATGTCTGTTTCAACCGTGCCCATGCCTGTCCTGTTGGCTCTCGCCCTGTCCGTCGTGTTGCTCCTGGTATTGGGTGGAGCCCTGGTCGTGGTCGGTGTCATGTACGTGGCCTACCGTCATCCCCGGTTGGAGAGGCCCTTGAGTGTGGCCGCTGCGGTCGCCACCGCCTTGGTCGCAGTCGTCGCCGCAGTCGCAGCTGTTGCGGTTCTCGCCACGCAATGATCGAGGGGTCCCCCACGGACGGGGTCAGCGAGTTTTCGCACGCCTCCTGCTCGCACACCGGAGCAGCCGCGGGTCCTCTCCCTGTCCGACGACAAGAGCCGTCTCTCACCTGCGCCTCGCCGGGACATCTCTCCGTCGCCGACGGCGCCCGCACCGAGAAGCAGCTGCGCGAGCGGATCGCCCAGCAGCACCCGACCCTCCACCGCTCAGAAACCCGGGCACGGGCCGAAGTCCAGCAGACACAGGACGTCCGCCAGGAGGTAGCGGATCGGCGGTCTGCTCTCCTGGTCGAGCCGGTCCATGGCATCGACATCGAGGGACCAGGTCGCCTCGACATAGTCGAGCGCGCACAGCATCTGATCAGGGGTCATCAGCCGCACCCGCCGCCGGGCGGCCTCGATCCGCCCGCCCCAGCACGCGTACGCGGCCTGGTGGAGCGTCAGCGTGCTGTACCGGGTGGCCAGGCGCAGCAGCTGCTCGTCTTCCTCGGTGCGCTGCCAGCCGTCCCCGCGGGCCTCGCCCGTTCCCCTCGTGCGCCGCCGGCGCTCCGCCCGTTCCCGGTAGGCCCCCGTCGCCCTCGTCTCCACTGCCTTCCCCTCTCCCTGTAGTTGGCGCACACGGCTGTCCACGTGTGCGGCGCGAAAGGGAGCGTGACCTGCGAAGCGGACACCAGCCGGAACGGGTGTCGTCCTCCGCTTGGCGGAGGACGACGGGGAGGACTCGACGGCGCACCGGGCGCGAGGGGCGTGAGCCCGTCTCGGGCTGGGGACGCTTGCGGTGGGGCGCATGAGGGGGGCTGATGGGGTACACCGCCGTACACCCGTTATGGGGCAGGCTGGACGCGTCGCTGGACGATCTCGGGTGCCGTCGCGCCTGGACGGACGTCCATCGCGTCAAGGAGCTGGAGCTGGCGTGTCCGGAGTGCCGGGGACGGGTCTTTGCCCGGGTCTCCCAGCGCAGTGCCCGGCACTTCTACCACCAGGTGCGGCCCAAGGACTGCGAGCTTGCGAACGAGTCGCCTGAACACCATCTGTTGAAGCTGGAGCTGGCCATGGCGGCCCGGGCGGCGGGCTGGCGGGCGGATCTGGAGGTCAGCAGCGAGACCCGGAACTGGCGCGCCGACGTGATGGTCTTCGACGAACACGGTCGTCCCTTCATGGCGTTGGAGGCACAGCTGTCGCCGATGACGCCGCAGGACGCCCGGATGCGTACGGACCGCTACGCGCAGGACGGGGTGGCGGTGTGCTGGGTCGCCTTGCAAGACCGGCCGTGGGAGCGTGTCGTGCCCTCGCTGCGGGTCCGCTTCCCGCAGCAGCGGGGCGAGACCTGGACGGTCTGGCACGGGATGGTGCGCTACGCCTGGGCGCCGCGCACCCTGAAGGCGAAGGCGAAGTGGGAGCACATAACCTGCTCGCTCGGTGACGCGATCAAGTGGGTCCTTGAGGAGCGGGTGCACGTCCACACCACCATGAACGGCACGGTGTGGTGGACGGCTCCCGCCTACGAGCGCCTGGCCCTCGCCCGCGCCCAGCTGGAGGCCGAGGCCGAAGCCGTCAAGCGGGCCGCCGACGCCGAGCGTCGCCGCCAGGAAGCCGCCGACAAGGCCGCTGCCGCTGCGCAACGCCGCCGAGAGGCCGAGGAGCGTGCGCGGGAACGGAAGCGGGTACGGGAGGCGGAGTTGCAGCGGCTGGCGGGCTTCTTCGCGTACGCCGGCCTGGATGCCTTGGTGTGGGAAGCCTTCACGCAGATGGTCCGGTCCGCTTCCGGCAAGGCAATCAAGTACGGCGATCAGAGCCCGGCCCACGGCAACGGGCTGCTCGTCTATTCCCGGGCGAGGTGGGGAGGCGGCGAGTTCGGCCTGGCTGGTGTGGTGTGTCCTGATCCGAAAGCACTCGCCCGGTGGCCGAAGGACCTGACGATCCTGGTACCGAATCAGACTTGGCTCTCTCGCATCCAGGCTGCCGCCAGGAGCTCGCTGAAGGTGGCGGTGCTGAACCCGGTCACCGGGCGCATCATCTTCGTACGTGTAGCCCCTCCCGGGGCCCCGGGGTCACCGGTTGGTTCCGTTGGGTCTAACGGGACCAACCGGGTGTGAACAGGCGCGGCTAGAGACGGGCCAGGTGCTCGAGCACGGGATTGGCCAGCGGCAGTGGCGGCCCAGATGTCCTGGGACGACCCGGAGCAGGAGCTGGGCCAGCCGTGCCCGTGCGGCAGCACCGACGGGCTGCACGGCGAGGAGTGCGACTGCGAGGACGACGCCGCCCTCATCCACACCATGCGCCTCCCGGGCAGCCGGAGGGAAGTGACGCTCTGGGAGGACCACTTCACCTGCACCTACAGCTGCAACTCGTACACGCAGAAGGTGACGCTGCCGGACACGCCCTGGGGCGTTCGGGAGGAGGAGGCGGGCCGCGTCCGCATCTTCCCCGGCGTCCGCCATCCCCAGGAGGACTACCCGGGCCTCATCGAGATGCGGCACGACTGAGCGGAAGGACGCCAAGCACACGTCAGCCCCGGTCAGACCTGTTAGTTCCAACGGGTCTGACCGGGGCTGAGCTGTGTACGGTCAGGTGAGGCTGGCGGAGGCGTTGTCGTCCCAGCCGTCGTCGCGCTGCATGTAGCCGAGCATCGAGCGGGAGTGCCGGGCCCAGCCGCCCTGGTCGGCGATGGCGATGCCGTCCTTGCCCTTGCGACGGCCCACGGAGGCCAGGCCGATGCGCAGGGAGTGGCCGGTCCAGGCGATCGGCACCCCGGCCCGGGTGGAGATGCGCTTGATGGCGCGGGTGACGGAGTCCGGTCCCATGCCGCCGGTGATGTGGCCCCACTGGTCGATGCCGACGAACGCCGGCGTCGACGGGGCGGCCCACTGCGGGCCGTGCTCCGCGACCAGCCGAGTGCGGTACGCGGTCCAGGCCCGCACCGGGCAGATCTCGGGATCGTCGGCGTAGCGGATCTTGGCGTTGCGCACCGAGTGCTTGGTCTTGCCGGTGAGCACGGCGACGGCCAGGCCCCGCGGGTGCAGCGTGACGTCACCGGTCAGCAGCCCGGCCGGGTCCTGGGAGCGGCTGGCGTAGTGGAAGCCGGTCAGCGTGAGCGCCTTGTCCCGGTCGCCGGTGAGGGTGTCGGGGCAGGCACCGGCGACGGCCCGCAGCCCGTCGACGTCGGCACCGACGGCCTGTCCGCGGCCGCGTCGCTCCCCGGCCTGCAGGAGCTTGACCGCCAGGCCCTCCAACCCGGCGCGGGCCTCGGCCTGGTCGTCGCCGGACACCATCACGCCGCGCTCGCGCAGCCCGACAACGGCGGCCGCCAGGTGGGTGGAGGCCGAACTGGGGGCGTAGCCCCTGCCGTTCTGCTGGCCCTCGCGCAGCATCCAGGCGACGAAGGTGACCAGGGCGCCCCGGGAACCCTCCAGCTCCGGCAGGCCGCCGGCGGCGCAGAACCGCGTCCACACCCTCCAACTCTTGCTGTAGGTGTCGACGGTGTTGTCGGGGGTGATCTCCTTGGCGACGGCATCGGCCAGGTCCTCGTCCTCGGCCAGGCGGCGCGCGGCGTCGACACCGTGACGTTCGGCCCACCGCTCGATGAGCGCCTGGCGCTCGGCGGCCGCCGGGTCGAGCACCGTCGGGACGGCCTCCGGCCCGGCGGTGTCGTCGGCAGCCGTCTCCAGGATCACGGTCACGGGCGGTCGCCCTCCGCGGTCCGGTCCTGGCCGGGCACGCGCTCCTCGGCGGCACGCAGCGGGATGTATTTGGCCCGTGGCCAGCGGGCGATGTCGAAGGCCGGGTCGTCCTGCCAGGGGAGGGCGAAGTGGCGCAGACGGTTCCAGGCGTCCCGGCGCTCCATGAGGTCCCGGTCGATGTCGGTGTCGCAGGTGAGCGACATGTGGACATCGTCGCGGGTCATATCGATGGCCGTCTCCAGAGCGAGTGCAGCGCGGTGTTCCTCGGTGCCAGCCCGGTGCAGGCCCAGAAGCCGGTCGGTGTGCTTCTTCAGGAAGCCGTGCAGGGCGTCGAGGTGCGCGCGGGTGATCCGGTCCGCGTGCACCTCGGGCTCGTCGCCCGACGCGCCCTCCTTGGCCACGCGTTCCGCGACCGCCCTGGCTTCGGCCTCGGCGTTGTGGTGCTCAATCCGCGCCCAGGGCGCGTACCGGTGGGCTTCGCTGGTGTCGCGCCAGCGGTCAGCCAAGTCCACGAGCCGGTTCCACTCCCGGCGCACTTCCTGCCGGTGGCCCAGCGTCCAGTCCGAGTCGATCCTGCGGGCGCGGTCCGCGTCGCGGTTCCTGATGCCGTGCCGCACACCGCCGGCGATGTCCCGGACCAGGCTCTCGAGCGCTTCGGCGGTCCAGCGGGCGTCCGTGCCCTTCTCGGACGCCGACTCGAGCGCACTCAGCTTGGTGATCAGGAAGTCGGTCAGGCCGTCGACGTGTGCGGCGGTGATGTCGTCGCCGTAGTGCAGGGTGCGGAACTCGGTACGGACATCGGCTGTCATCGGTCTGTGGTGTCCCTTCAGCGGGATTCAGCGAGGCGGGGCTGACCGATCGTCATGTCCCGTTCTGTCGCATCGGATAAGGAGAGCTTATCCGACGCGATCCCCCTTGTACGCGAATCGCGGACGGCGAGCGCGGGCTACCGGAGGGCGCACCCGGAGCTCCGGACCGCGCGTGATGAGCCACGGAAAACCGAAAGCGGACTACCGAGGCCCGGATACGGAGGGACACACTTGGATCACTTTCAGCAATGACCGGAAGCGGGACGCATGTTCAAGACGTGGCGCGAGGAGTACCGGGCCAACCAGGCCGCCAAGCGGCAGATCGAACTGGAGCAGTGGGAGCAGGACAAGCGGTGGCGCGAGGAGGACCGGGCCGCCCGGCAGAAGGCCATCGCGGAGAACTCCGCCGACCTGGCCGTTCACAACGAGAACGTACGGGCGGCCACCGGCGTCTCCTACCTCACTCTGGTCTGCCACGAGGACACCTGGACCTTCATGGCCATCCGCGCCTTCGGCCAGTGGAAGCCTGAGTGGACCCAGAGCACCAGGCCCGTGACGATCCTGGACATCCCGAACGCGCCGAGCAGCATCGAGGCAAGCAGATTCGGCGTTGACCCGAATCTGCCGGAGGGACGGATCAAGAAGATCACCAGCGGCACGGCCAAGAACGGGATGCAGCAGGTGATCCTCTCCGGCCACAACCTCGCGCAGCTTCTGGCAGCACTGAACGAGGGGGCGAAGGCGGAGGACGTCGCGGTCTCCGCCCGATGCGGTCGGCTCTACAGCAAGCTCGTCGAGTTCGTGAATCTCATCGACCCGGACGCCGAGGCCGGCCAGACGACCGGCGTCACGTACCGCATCGACGACAGCATCGACTCCGCGCACGTCAAGCACTAGATCTCCACCACCCGAAGGCCGAAGGGCGCCTCCCCGATCAGGCAGCCGGGAGGCCCCTTCGTCCCCTCGGACCACGGACCGTGCGGTTCGGGGCTTCGCTGCGCCTACCGACCCGAGGCGCCCCCCTCGCCGGGTAACCGGTGGCGGGCGTAGACGGCTTCCTCGGGATGGGTGGTGGTGCGGAGTTTGATCCACGCGGCGTCGTGGCCGATGCCAGTCATGCATGAAAGCCGCCTGGCCTGCCATGAGGTGATGGGAGAGAAGATCCAGCGGCGTCGGGTGAGCTGATTCATGCAGCGATGCACACCCCGCCCTCAGCCGCTGACCTTCATCCGGATACTCGGCCGCTGAGCAAGCCGGTCACTAGTGCTCCTCGATGGCGTTCTTCACGTCGTGAATATCGAAACCCGCTTCCATCACTCCGTGAGCGATGGCGAGCAGGGCGCACACCGTGGCCTTTTGCCCCGGATCCTCGACGCTCTTCAGCAGCTGCTCCGCCTCGCTCGCGAACTTCAAGTCGTCAGGAGCGCCTGACAAAAGACGGTGTGTCAGGCTAGCCTGACACACCGTTGTCACTGATACAGGAGGAAGCTCATGTGGGACCACGACCTTGACGGCCGTCGCGAGCACGAGGGCCTGGCCCGCGCCCTGGACGACAGCGGGGCACCGGACGGACGGATCTGGAACGGGCACCGGTGGCAGGAGTGGGACGCCTGGACCGAGACCGGGCCGGTCACCCACCCTCTGCGCGCCGGCGATCCGACCGCGTTGCGCGCCGAGTGCCAGTGCGTCTGGCACGGGCCAACCCGCTCGCTCAGCGCGGACCCGTCGGTCACCGCCGCCGCGGTGAAGGCGGACTGGGAGCAGCACATCGCCGCTGCCACCATCGCGGTGCCGCCGCGCGACGTCGCAGAGGAGATGAGCGACCTGGTCCTCCGGCTCTACGCCCTCGCGCAGGATCGCCCGCTCGCTGCTCTCGGGGCGCTGCGCGAGCTGGAGGGAAGCATCGAGCCACAGCGAGTGATCGCGGTGGCCCGGGCTCGGCACCAAGGCGAGTCCTGGCAGAAGGTCGCCGATGCGCTCGGCGTCACCCGCCAAAGCGCCTGGGAGAAGTATCAGTTCGCTGGGACCGGGGCAGACGTCGATGCTGGCTACGCGAAGGCCGCACCGCCTGCCTCCTGAGACGCATTGCCCCGCGAAGGCGGTCCCGCCCGCACGGGCGAGGCCGCCTTCGACCGTTTCCACCCCCGCGGGTTGGACGGATTAGCTGTCTCGTCGACGCGCCGGTCATTCTCCTCAGCGGGGCGAGCGGTAGAGCGCGAGTGGTTGGTCGGCTTGTTGGAGGGGCGGCCCGCCGTTGCAGCAGCAGGCCGCCCCTGTGTACTGCGGTGTCCGGACCAGTGGACGTCCGCTGGCAGGTGCCCCGTAGGGGAGACCTGTCCATTTGAAGTGTGGGTGACGCTTCGTCGATCGGGGACCCGCAGGTGTTGCAAGTCTGATCCTGCAACACCGCAAATCCGTTGTGACCTGCACAAACGTTATTACGGTCCGAAGGCGGCGTCGATTGGCGAGGTAGCTGCGTTGGGGGAGCTCTTGGGGGTTGTTGGACGGCATTACAACTGAGGAGTCGTTGTTGCGGAACAACCCGCCCGCAATGCTAAAGCGCGGTTAACTCTGGCGACACGGCCGCTAATTGTTCAAGGCTGATGGATGTCACCGAGGCGTCGGCCGGGGTTTGCAGACCCCAGCCAAGGACGCGTGTGCCCGGCGGCACAGCCATCACCAGTCCGGACCAGAGGAGTCACCATGAGGAACCCGAAGCGCAGGGACAAGAGCAGGAGCACGGCCAGGTGTGTTCTGGCACCGCCCGTCTGGCGGCTGGGCGTTCTGGTCGTGATCGAGATCGTGATTGTCATCCTGGTGGCCGGGGGCTACGACCTGCCGACGGCGCTGGCCTACGCAGCCGGTGGAGGCATGGCCGCCAGCCACGTGACCCACCGCCTGTTCGACCTCTCATACCGGGGCGGGGGTGCGCGTTGAGTCCCGTACGGGAACACGACCCGCTCGACACCCCCGTCGAAGCGCTGGCGTGGGCGCTGGTGGGGCTGCGTAGCGAGCGAGGCGTGTCCCTGGGGCAGATGGCTCCGCGGGCGCACTTCGACAAGGGCACCCTCTCCCGGGTGACGAACGGTCGAGCCCTACCGGGGCGCGTACACCTGGAAGGTTATGTAAGGGCCTGCAGCGTTGACAGCGGGCCTTGGGTGGCTCTGTTGGGGCTTGCACAAACGGCCGTCCACCACGGGGACAGCGAGGCTCTTCAGGATTTCGCGGTGGCACTGAGACGCCTGTGCGTAGCCGATCTCCCGGAGTACAGCCGCACACTGGGCAGCGCACAGTCCCTGGTGACCGCGTGGACTCTTCGCAAGGAGCCTGGCGAAGAGGTCAGTCCCGAACCTGTGGTCAGCCAGGGACCGTCAGGCCAGGAAGAGCCGACAGTCCCCTCCAACATCCGTGAAGTCAGCACCCCCCGAAAGCTGCTGAGCCCGCCACGTCGACGCACCGTCCTGACAGGCTGCATCACCTGCCTCGCCGTTCTCGCTGCCGGCGGCATCTGGCTCATCGGCCATCACACCGGCACCACCGATGCCCGACCATCCGTCAGCGCGAGTCCGTCCAACAGCCCAAAAGAAGACTTCTCCTTGCAGCGACTCCATGATGCTCAAGCCGGAAAAGTGACGTGGAAGATCGGGGTAAAAAGGAGTCAACTAGGCCTGAGTGAAAAAAAGAAGCATGGGTGGAGCGGAGTGGAAATCGAGTACGCGAAGCTAATCGCCAAAGCTCTGAAGATCAAAAAATGGAAGTTCGTAGACCAGGGGACAAACGGGCGCGCGGAGGCACTGGAGAACGGATACGTAGACATGTTCATCGGGACTTACGGGATCTCCGTTGACCGAAAAAGAGGCGTTGACGGTCACCCGCCTGTCCTCTTCGCCGGACCGTACTTCCAGACACCCGAAAGAATCATGCTGGAGCGTTTCCCAGGAACCAAGAATGCACGGATCCAACGCAGGAACGTGCCGGTGAACGCCTTCGAAGACCTTCCCCCAGACACTCGCGTATGTGTAGTTAAAGGGTCGACCGCAGATGCATTCCTCAGTAAGGAGAAAAAATTCGAGAAAAGGGCCACACCGAGCGACTACGACCTCTGCATCAACGAGCTTAGAGGGAAATATGACGCAGTGATGACAGACTCCACCATCCTGCAGCAGTACGAAGACCGGCACCCGGACGCCTATGTCATCGCCCACGACCCATTCGGCGTCCCCGAAAAATATGGAATCGGACTCAAGCAGGATGCTTTGGGCCTCCAGCGTGAAGTCTGCAAGGCGATGAGGGACGTGACGAAAGAAGCAGAGGAGCTTTACAAGAAACTGGCTGTTAATGGCGCAAGCGTACCCAACAAGCTAGACGAGCGCCCTGCTCCATGAGCCTCTTGCGAGTGGAGCGGTGCGGCGGCCGCAGCCGAGCGAGGGCGCATCCGGCCGTCTTCGCGAAGGTGGCCCCGCCCGCTTCCTGACGCCCTGCCCCTCGAAGGCGGCCCCGCCCACTCGGCGAGGCCGCCTTCGACTGTTTCCGCCCCCGGGCATGATCGGATCACTGAATGGCCCGCTCCACACCGGCGGTGCGCTGCCCTGGCATTCAGGCCGACTCCACCCAGCGTTGCCGGCGGCTGTCACGGGTGTAGTCGGCCGGTCTTCTCAGGGTGGGCGGCTTGGACGTAGCGCATGGCGGTGGAGTCAGCGATGGCGAAGAGGCGGATGAGACGGACGGGGTCGGCGCTGTGGCGGGCTTCGGCGAGGATCCGGTCCTGCCACAGGGCGCGGGCGGTCAGTTCGGTGCGGCCGATGGCGTTCCGCAGGAGTGTTTTGCCGATGGGTGGACCGGTGGGGTCGAGGGCGGTCTGGGCGCTGACCAGGAGGTGGGGGTTGGCACAGGCGGGCCAGGTGTTCTGGCGGTGGGTGAGCCAGGTGCACAGGAGCTCGGTGGTGAGGGAGTCGAGGTAGAGGGTGCGGCTTGGCAGCCGGAGGCGGCCGTTGGCCAGGTCGAGGTCACGCAAGGGGATGGCGGCGGCCTGGGAGGGCAGGACAGCGTGGATGGCGGTGAGGGCGACGAGGAGGCGGGCGAGGGGGGTGTGAGCGCGGTCGAGGAGGCTGGCGAGCCGGTTGCTCGGCAGGGAGCGGGGCAGTGGCGGGTTGGCGGGCAGGTGGATGCCTCGGGTGGGGTCGCGGAAGACGACGCGCTGTTGTTTCAGGGCACCGAAGAGGCTGCGCAGGACATGGTGCGCGCTGCGGGCGGGTTTGCCGGGTGCGCGGGTGAGGACGTCGTGGATGTCCTGCTGGGTGATGGCGGTCAGGGTGGTGGTGTGTTCGCTCCACATGCGCACGATGGGTGCGGCCTGCCACAGGTAGCCGCGGATGGTGGCGGTGGGCAGGAGCCGGTGGCGGCGGCGTCCTTCGCCTTTGAGGACAGTGACCCAGTGGTGGAGTTCGGTGCGCAGGGGGTCGGGGAAGGTGGCGGTGAGCCGGTTGATGGCGGCCTGGTCGTGATCGACGGTGGGTGCGGGCACGAGGTGCCCGAGCTGGGTGAGGAATCCGATGACTCGTTGGGCGCTGATGTTCGGATCGAGACGGGCCAGGTCCCGCAGGTCGGCTTCGTGGACGGGCGCCGCGGCGCCGAGGTGGGCCAGCACGATCCGCAGCGCGCGCAACGCTGCGGTGTGACCGTGCGGGTTGGGGTCGGTGAAGCGGAGCTGGGCGCGGCAGAACCGGGTGAAGCCATCCAGTAGCCGTTCCGCGTCGGGAGTCAGGGCCGGCAGTTCGTCCGCGGTGAACGAGGCGAGCCTGCTCCAGTCGCGCATTGCCGGGAACAAGGCGCCCTGCTGGGGGTCGACGAGATGCTCGGAGACTGGTCGGGGTGCCGGTCTGCGCCGGGCGCGTTCCCGGGCCCGGGTGCGGTGCGTGGTGGCGGTGGTGTCGTAGCCGAGGAAGTGGGCGGGGTGCTTGAGCTGGGTGACGGGCCGCTTGCCCAGGGCAAGCTGGAGCTGGGTGTGCCCCGGGGTGTCGGGGCCGTGTTCGCGGACGTGGATCAGGCAGCCCCGGCACAGAGCGGCCGCCCTGGACAACGGCAGGGTGCGCGTGCAGCGGGCGCAGCCGGCCACGGGGTAGCGGATCGGCTCGTGTTTCCAGCTCTCGCAGCCCCGGCACAGCCCCTTGGTGACGCCCCAGCAGCCGCAGTGACCGCAGCTGCGCGTCGGCCACCGGTTTTTGGGCTGGGACCGCGGCATGAGCAGGCCGGCGCGGCGCAGGACTTCGACGGCGCCGCCGGTCCCGTTCTTGGGAAGCTGATCGAAGTACTCCTCGGCAACAAGCCGGGCGCCGTCGGCATCCCGCATCGACAAGGCCGCGCGTACCAGCCTCAGCACCATCCGCCGCCAGGAGTCACTCACCCGGCGCTCGCCGGCAATCTCGGCTGCCAGGGCGGCGAGCCGGGGCCACTCCGGCCAGGTCCGGTCCCGGATCCGGGTCAGGTGAAGAGCATCGACCGTCCGCTGTGCGGGGAGGAGAACCCCCTGCCCGGGCACGGCGCAGGGATTACGGTCTGATCGTCCAGATGCGGCCTTGCCCGGCGTCCGGCCTTCACGTTCCGCCGCTGGCTGCGCGGCCGTACGCCGCCGCGGGACAATGGCAGGGCGAGGCCGAGCCGGCCGACGGACACGTGAACCATCAGCTGGATGTCCTCCGGCCCGAGCGCATCATCGAAGTCCGGGGCACGCTCCTGCGACCGCAGGGTGATCAGGCACAGGCGGCACAGCCCGTCGATACTCACCCGCTGCCGGTGCCGGGCACAGCCTGCACACCGCCGACGGCCCGGCGGCGGGCTGCCACTCCTTGCAACCACCACACACGTCACGGGCGAACTCACCCCAGGTCAGGCACTCGCGGCACTGCCGCGTCCGCTCCACGTCAGCCTCAGTTCGGCGGAAGCAGGCGGCGCGGCCCATCGCGCCGAGGTACCGGGCGCACCGGCCCCGGCCTGGCCCTGGGCACCTCACCCGCCGCCAGCGACTGCGGCTGCTCTTCAGAGGCTTCGGCGACGGCGACCGGCTCGGCCTGCATCAGGTCAGCGACCGTGCACTGCAGAGCCTGGTCCTCGCCGCCGCCGACCCGTTTATCGACCGCACCGTACTCGCCCGCCAGATCACCCGCGAAGAAGAACAACGCCGCGCCCTGGCCGCCTTCCTGAACGGCTGGGACGCGGCGGGCGGGGAAGGACCGTCGTAGCGCTGTACGGACGCCCGCAGACTCAGGCTGGTGCTGGTGCTGGTGCTGGTGCTGGTGCTGGTGCTGGTGCTGGTGCCGGTGCCGGTGCCGGTGCCGGACGCAGTGACGCGAGCGGGGACCGCCGGCC
>NZ_JBIBVN010000077.1:0-14118 GCF_043080425.1 Streptomyces sp. NPDC015032
CTTCCGTCAACTCTGACACCTCCCGGACGGGCGCCCGAGGGCGCCCGTCCGGGTTCGGAGGTCGGCAGCAAGCCCACTTCCATAACAGGCCCTAGGACCAGCTGGAGATTGCGCTCGCTCTCGTGCTTGTTGACCTCTGACAACAGCTCGGCCTGGGCCCCGCCGGGGTGCGAGGCATAGCCTTCCGTTGTGGCCACGGCGATGTGCTTTAGGTGCAATACCGTTCAGTTAGAGGATTTGGATGGTGATGTGGGGGCTGTGTTTGGGTTGGGGCCAGTGTGTGTGGTGGGAGCGTTTGGCGGCGCATTTCAGGACCTTGCGTTTGACGACTCGCGGGTGTGAGCGCTTTCGGCGGGGTGGGTTGAGGTGTTGGGTGAGCCATCGGATGGCGTGAGACCAGATCGCGTCGGCCGTGTCAGCGTTCGGAGGGGGGAAATGCGCTCTGCGCGACTGAGCGGCGAGCGATGCGGAGGGCCTTGACGAAGGAGACTCTGTCGGGGTCGTGACCGGCACGTGCGGCGGTGTCGGCCATCAGGGTGCGGATGGCGTAGTGGCAGCACAGGTGTCCCCAGATTTCTTGCTGGACAAGGTCGGGGGCTTTCGAGCGCAGTACCGCGCGGGGCCCGCGCTGGTGGGTTTTCAGTTCGTCGAAGGTGGTCTCGATCTCCCATCGTTGGGCGTAGGCGGCTGCGAGGTCCTCGGCGCCGGCCTCGGCAGGGTCGAGGATCGTGGTCAGCAGCCGGTATTCCTCGGGGTTGTCCCGGTCGTCATCGATCGTGTAGTCGATCACTCTGATCGTGAGCGGATCCGTCGTGGCCCGGTTCGGGCCCGATGTCGGGACGATCCGGGCCAGCCAGGACCCGTCGGCCAGGGTTTCCAGATACCTCAGCGAGTACACCTGGGGCTACGGCGGCACCGGCCCCGGTGACCTGTATCTGGCCCTGGTCAGCGCCGCCCTCCACACGTGGGAGGACCGCATGCCGTAGAAGCAGTTCCTCGGTCTCCATAACGGCCGCGACAGCGCCCTCTGGGCAGCGATCAAGGGCGCCAACCACGGGCCCATCTGCCTCGCCTGGACCGACATTGCCAAATGGGCAAAGGCTGGCCGTTGGTGAAGCGTCCTCAGCGCAAGTTGGCGCCCTGACAACAGGGGCGCAGACCGTCCTCTGCCCAGGGCAAAGCCGTGTCTTCCCTTGAACAGTCAGGCCAGTCCTGCATCCTGTGGTCATGGCTGACACGACGGCCTTCAGGCGGCCGCCGCCCGGCCACGCCTGCGCATGCCCGAGCTGCGCCCGGCCGCCCGCTCCGCGCCGGGTTCGTCCCGCGCTGGCCTGTGCCGCTGCCGGGCACAGCCGGGCTCCTGCCCGGTAGACGCGGCGACTGGCAGCCGGCGCCCCGCCCGTCCGTCCGGGCCGGGCCGGTGTTCGTCGGCCGGGCTCCGCCTGCCTGTTGCCGGAGGCGTATGTCGGTCGGTGCCCAGCGCGCGGCCACCGTCCTGGGTCGCGCCGGGCCGCGTTTCGTCACGTAGGACCGGCTCGTTCTTCCCGCAGTCCGACCCGAGGGCGCGCGCCCGGCCAGCACCGGCGTTGGGCCTGGCGCTGTGTGAGGTCCGCCGAGGGGGCTTTGCCGCAGGAAGGCATGTTGCCGTCCTAACCCAGGCACCTGGTCTGCCCTCGTCAACGTCGCGTGACGCCTGCCCCGTTCAACGGCCGCCCTACTTCAGGCCAGTTGTCCGTTGAAGGGCTGCCGGAGTGGTTGAGTGGCGGTACCGAGGCGGGCTGCCTGTCGGCAGCGCGTTCACCACGAGGGAGTAGCCAGATCATGAGTTTTGACGCTGTTGAAGCGGTGCGGGTCACCGGTGCGGGACCGGCTGCGGGGGCACTGCGTGTGCCGGGGGACAAGTCCATCTCGCACCGCGCACTGCTTCTTTCGGCGCTCGCGCACGGGACGAGCACGGTGACGGGCCTGTCGCGAGGGCAGGACGTCACCCACACGCGCAGGGCGATCGAGCGGTTCGGTGTCGTGATCGAGGACGACGGACACGGGCGACTCCGGGTGGAAGGCCCGCTCAGGCACGAGCCGGACGACGTACTGGACGCCGGTAACGCCGGGACCGGCATCCGCCTCATGGCCGGGGTGTGCGCGGGCGTTGACGGGGTGTCGGTGCTAACGGGGGACCGGTTCCTGCGGCGCCGGCCGATGAGCCGGATCGCTGACCCGCTGCGGGAGATGGGCGCCCGCGTAGACGGTCGGGAGCACGGCCAGCTCGCTCCGCTGGTGATCCGCGGCGGGAATCTGCACGGCATCACCCACGTGCCGAAGGTGGCGTCCGCACAGGTGAAGAGCGCGATCATGCTGGCCGGGCTGTCAGCCGACGGCCCGACCACGGTGGTGGAGGCCCACCCGACGCGGCGGCACACCGAAGAGATGCTGCTCGGGTTCGGCGGCCGGGTCCGTGTCGACGGAACGCGTGTGACGGTGGAGCCCGGGCCTCTGACCGCCACCGACGTTGCGGTGCCGGGCGACCCGTCACAGGCTGCGTTCTGGGCGGTCGCCGCTCTGCTCGCCGAGGGAGGCGGCGTGGTCGTCGAAGACCTCTACACCGGGTTCGGCCGGTCCGACTTCGTCGGTGTGCTGCGGCGGATGGGAGCCGCGATCGAGTTCGACGAAGTCACGGGGACACTGACGGTGCGGTCGTCACGGCTGCGGGCGGTGGAGCTGACAGCTGCCGATATCCCGGGCATTGTGGACGAGGTGCCGGTGCTCGCGGTCGCCGCGGCGGTCGCGGAGGGCACCACGGTCATCTCGGGCGCAGGTGAGCTGCGGGCCAAGGAGAGCGACCGGATCGCGCACACCTGCGGCATGCTGCGCGCGTTCGGGGTGACGGTGACGGAGACCGAGGACGGCATGGTCATCGAGGGCGGCGCGAAGCTGCGGCCGGGCACCGTGGACAGCCACGGAGACCACCGGCTCGCGATGGCGGCCGCCGTCGCCGCAGCGTGTGCCACCGAGGGCGAAACACTCATCACCGGGTGGGACTCCGTGGCCACCAGCTACCCCGCTTTCATGGAGGACCTGGTGAGCCTGACCGGGGCGGGCGTTACGGCCGCGGACGACGAGGTGTAGCAGCGCATGTCACTGGGGCGCCCCGCCAGACCGGCGGGGCGCACCAGCTTGTATTTCTGCGCAGGCGCGGGCTACCAGGTGTAGCCGTGGGCGTCGAACTCCTGTGCGTAGACGTCCTCGATCGCGCGGCGGGCCGACGGGGTGAGGACATCGCGGTAGTGCGAGTTGGGCGGTCGGAAATGGGCCTTGGCCCGCGGGAGGTCCAGGTCCGGTAGGCTGGCCGCCGCGAGCTGGGCGAGCCCCTCACGCAGGGCTTCGTGGCGCAGTACGTGGTCGACGATGACGCGGTTGTCCGTGTCGGTGTAGAGCGGCCAGTTGAGGGCGTCGGCGAACTCGCCGGTCTCGATGAAGTGGTCGATCGGTGGCCGGGCAGAGGGGGCGCGGTGCCGATGGAAATAGAGGCTGGTCACCTTGTCGTACGGGCTGCGTTCGACGGTGAAAGTGACGTACCGGTCCCACTGGTCGCCGAGCTCGGCGCGTATGTGGCGCCCGGGCATGTGGTTGTGGAACCGGACGCGTCCGGCGATGCCCGGCGCGACGGGCTCGGGCCCGGGGATGAGGCCCGGGTGGAGGTGGTTCTGGGGCGGCCGGCCTCCGGCTTCCCGCCGCAGGGCTTCGTCCCGGGGGGAGAGCGCGGTGACGATGTCGTTGGGGCCGGCGAAGCGGGACAAGGCGATCTCCACTGACGTGGATGCCGTCTTCCGGGTGCGTACGTACACGAGCTGGTAGTCGTGGAGGACGATCACGGTCGCCTCACAGTTCGGGGGCGAGCTGGCCGTCGGCGGTGCCGATCGTGGCCAGGGCCCTCTGGTAAGGCGCCGGGGCGAGGTCGGGCGCGTGCCGGGCGGGAAGCATCGGGTCGGCCAGCAGCTGGCGGCCCATCAGGACGAGGTCGCAGTCTCCGTCGGCGAGGAGCTGCCCGGCCTGTTCCAGGGTTGTGATCTTGCCGACGGCGGCCGTCGGGATCCCGGCCTGCCGTACGGCGCGGGCGTACGGCGCCTGCCAGGCGGGGCCGCTGGGCCGGGGCTCGGGGCGGACGATGCCGCCGGAGGTGCAGTCGATGAGGTCGGCGCCGTCGGCGGCGAGGAGCGGGGCCAGGCGCACGGTGTCCTCCAGGGTCCACCCGCCGGGCAGGTGGTCGGTGACGGACATCCGGACCAGGAGCGGCACGTCGTCGGGCAGGGCCCGGCGCACGGCGCGGACGGCCTGGCGCAGCAGCAGTGTGCGGCCGTCGAACGTGGCGCCGTAGGCGTCGGTGCGGCGGTTCGCGATCGGGGACAGGAAGCTGTGGAGGAGGCGGCCGTGCCCGGCGTGGAGTTCCACGGCGCGGAACCCGGCGTGGACCGCCCGGCCGGCGGCGGCCGCGAACTGTTGGACAGTGAGCCCGATCTGGTCGGGCGTCATCTCCCGCGGCGTCCGGTAGCCGTCGGCGAACGGGATGGGGGACGGGCCAAGGGGCTCCCATCCGCCCTCGTCGGGGGCGATCGGGGCGTCGGCTCCGGGCCCCCACGGGCGGGTGCGGGACGCTTTGCGTCCGGCGTGGGAGAGCTGGAGGGCGGGGACTGCTCCTGCCGCGGTGACGGCGGCGGCGATCTGCGCGAGCCCTTCGGCCTGGCGGTCGTTCCACAGGCCGAGATCCTGAGGTGTGGCAGGCGCTTGTGGAGAGACGGCGGTGGCTTCGACGATGACGAGGCCCATGCCGGCGGACCGGCTGGCGTAGTGCCCGGTGTGCCAGGCCGGGTTCGGCAGGTTCCCGGCGAGCGCCTGGTACGTGCTCATCGGGGGCAGGGCGAGGCGGTGGCGGACGGTGGTCCCACGCAGGGTGAAGGGAGTACTCAGCGGATCCATCTACAGGCCTTTCGTGAGGGAGGCGGCGCGGGCCAGCGCGGCGGCAGCCGGGTCGGTGTCGCCGTCGGGCAGGGGCTCGTACATGTCGCGGGTGTCGATCTCCACCAGGCCGGCCAGGAGTTCGCGGGTGCCGGGGAACGACGCCGGGTCGCCGTCGGCCACCGGGTGCACCCCGAGCAGCGGACCGAGGTCCTGGTCCGTGAACAAGGGCTGGAGGTGGAGCGGCGCGGCCGGCAGCCGCGCGCGCATTCCTGCGGCAGACAGGATCCGGGCGGCGTCGGCGGCGCTCCGGCCGGTGCTGCGCCAGTGCCACTTGTACAGGGCGCCGTCGGCGGGTTTTCCCGGGGCAGGAAGCGGCTGGAGCCAGGGCAGCTCGGCGGCCAGGATCTTCTCGACGGCCGTCTGCCGTTCGTTCTTCGTGGCCAGGATGTGGTGCAGGCGGCAGAGGTGGTCGCTGACCAGGACGGCCGCGACTGGATGGACCCGCCGATTGTGCCCCGTGCCAGTGGCCGTCAGGGCGAGCATCCGGGCGTTCGCAATCCGGGCTGCGGCCCTGTGCTTGGGCTGGGACAGGACCAGAGCCCGCTCCTGCATCTGCCGGTCGGTACAGGTCAGCAGCCCGGCTTTGCCGCCGGAGACCATCTTCGTCGTTCCCATCGACCAGACGGCGGCGTCACCGACCGTGCCGACAGCCCGCCCCTGCCACCGGGCGCCGTGGGCGTGCGAGCAGTCCTCCACGAGCGCCAGGTGGTGACGGTCGGCGAACACGCGGGCACGGTCCAGGTCAGCCGGACGGCCCCACATGTGAGTGACGACCAGGGCGGCCGTGCGGGCGGTGACCCGACTCCCGGCGTCGGCGAGGTCGATACCGCCGGTGCCGGGGTCGACGTCACACAGCACCGGTACCAGCCCGGACGGGAGCATCGCGGTCACCGTGGCCCGGAAGGAGTGGGAGGCCACGAGCACTTCGGCCCCCCGGCCCAGACCCAGCGCGGCGTAGACCGTCTCCAGGGCCGCAGTGCCGGAGTCCACCATCATCACCGGCCGCCCCGCCGCCAGCGTCTGCGACGCCAACTGCTCACACGCGTCGATCTGCGGGTGCTCCGCCCCGGCCCCGGCAAGGTCCCCGCTCTCCAGGAGCCGGCCGACCACGTCGTGGGCGTGCTGTGACCACCACGGCCACAGCCGCACCGGCATCGTCGTCATCGCACGGGTCATCGCCACGGATTCCTCCTTGCCTGCTCCGGCCACGACACCGGGCCCGGCGACGGGGCGAGCAACGGCCACGTGTCCGCCGCCGCCCGCAGCGCCGCCCACCGCTCGGCCAGTTCCCCCTGGTACAGCACCCCGGGCCCACGTACGACCGGTCCTGCCGTCCCGGCCCGATCAGGGGCGGCCTGCGCGGGCAGTTCCGTCTCGACCTGGCGGCAGGCGGCCTCCCAGCTGCCGGCCGTTCCCTCGGCCAGCCGCGTCGCCGCCTCTTCGATCAGCAGGACCCGCTCCTGCCACGACGGGCAGAACACAGCGAGCTCCCGGATCACATCGGCCGGTTCGTCAGCGGTATGCACCATCGTCAGCACCCGGTTCAAAGCGCCCGCGAGATCCCGCAGACTCTGCCCGTCCCGCCGCCCCGGCGCGCCGTTGCCCTTCCCGGCCGTGAGCCGGGCCGACGCCGGCAACGGGCTGTCCGTGTCGTCGGCCCATAGCACCAACAGCCCCGGCCCTAGCGCGACGACCGCGTCGAGCAGCCACAGACGCTCCACCGTCGCCCACCGGCACATGTACGCCCACAGTGCCCTGGCCCCGGCCGGGCCCAGGTGCACCGGCCGCGCCGCCAGTACCCGAAACCCGCGCTCCGCGACCGCGGCAAGCACCCTGCGGGCTGTTCCAGCGGCGAACGCGTCCGGACGCAGCCACGTCACCGCGATCCGGTCGGCGAACCGGTGCGCCCCGGCCCCGCCGAGCGTCAGCTCCGCCGACGCCCATCCTTCGCGGGCCCAGATGTCTGCCGCGAAGACGGTGTCCTTACCCTCCACTTCCGTGAGCCGGTCCCACGCGCAACCGGCCAGGTCCCAACCGCCCTCACGCGCCTCAATCCGTAATCGCGTGGCCTCTCCGCCCATCGACGCATCCCCCTCGTCCGGCGGGCCGGCACAGCACCGGCCCGCCGCACAGACAACCCGCCGCACCCCGGCGGGCACAGAGGTGCAGGAGGTGGACAGGGTGGAACGACCAACTCGGTTTAACTAAACCGTCCCCCGCCTGCAGCCAGGTTCCGGACGGGCCACGGGGCTGCTACCGTCCGCCCAAGGTCCACCTCCCCCCACAAAGGGGTCACCATGAAGCCGGAACACGGCGGCACCAACCCGCTCGCGGACTTACTGCGCGCGATCGGCTGGAACCCCGAACAGCTGGTCGCCCGCATCAATGAGCGCAGGGGCCGACGAGGTTGCGGTCCCCTCGGCAGCAAATCCGCCTACCCATGGGTTCGAGCAGCCCCCACGGCTCGGCCACACCCGACCAACCAGGTCGACGCACTCGCGGTGCTGAGCACCGCCGCCGGCAGACCGGTCACCGCCGCAGAACTGGGATGGGACGCCCCCCGAGTGCCCGGGCGCCGAAAACCCCTGGACGCACCGGGCGACGCCGCCATCGACGAACTGCTCCGAGAGATCACCGAAGGAGACCTGATGGACCGCCGCAACCTGCTGCTGCTGACCGGCACCGCGACCACCGCGCCCGCACTGGCCATGCTCCTCGGCCCCACCAGTGCCCTTGCCCAATCCAGCCAGCATGGCGGGAGCCCCTCGGCCCGATTAGTCGACAGCATCGAAGAAGCCGTCAAGGACCTGCGGGACCTCGACGACACCGACGGCAGCACCGAGGGACTGGACTGGGCCGGCGGACTATGGCGAGGCACAGCCCGGGTCGTCACCCGCTCGACCAGCGACACACCAGCCACCCGCCGGCTGCACACCGCGTTCATCGAACTCAGCGAGCAGTACGGCTGGATGTCCTTCGACGCAAACCGTCACGCACAAGCCCAGCGGATCTACCACACCGGCATGCGACTGGCGGCCGAAGCAAGCCCTGCCGAAGCCACCCGGAAGGCCACCAGCAACCTCCTGGCCTCGGCCGCCTACCAGGCAGCCTGGCTCGACCAGCACACCGAAGCCACCGCATTCCTCGCGGTCGCCGAACGCACCAACACCGCAGCGGGCAACAACCCGGCACTCGCCGCGGTCATCGCTGAGCGACAGCTCTTCGCCGCCGGCCGCCGCGGAGACACCGAACAACTCCGCCACGCCCGCGACACCGCCCACGACCGGCTCGAACAGGCCGCAACCGAATCCGAACCACCATGGTGGTGCCAATGGCTCTCCCACCCTGCCATCGACGCCGCCACCGGCCGCGCCTGGCTCGCCGCCCGCCAACCACAGCGCGCCGAACCGCACCTGGCACGCCGCGTGGACGCCGTCTCCCTCGGGTACCCCCGCGATCACATGCTCGCCGTACTCGACCTCGCCAACGCCCACCACCGCAGTGGTCACCAAGACCAGGCCGCCAGCCTCCACCACACCGCCAGAACCCTTGCCGCCCGGGTCGACTCCCCCCGTGCGCACCTCCAACTCCGGCGCCTCAGTGCCTCTCTGGCACCCTGAGCGCAGCTGACGGGCACATCACTTTCTCAATCGCCGCCGGAGGCCGGCTTCATGAGGTCACTCTGCTCAACTTCGCCACCCTGACCCGTTGCCACCGCACCGGATACGAGCGCTGCCCGTCATCATCGCCGCCCACGGCCGGCCCGCCACGGGTCCGCAGGGAGAACTCGCTCCACGCCGTCAGAGACTCTCGTTGTCCGCATCCGGGTTCATCCCCGCACGACGGAGAGCGTCCAGCAGCTGGTCAACGGCTCCTGCATCAGGGGAGTCGAGGAGTGCGTCAGCCGCATCGGTGACTTCCTGCCGAGCCGCCGGGTCGGCGTCCCGCCAGTGCGCCGCGAGCTGGTCCAGTCGCGCGGTGTCTCCGGGCAGCGGGACCGGGACCTCGCCTTCGCCGTTCTGAGCCATCTGGCTAGCCCCTCCAGGCGCTGATGAACAGCACCGTCATGCCAGTACACGGTAGTGGAGCCCCACGCCGCTCCGCGGTGGAACAGGGAAGCCCGCCGCCCCGCACGCCGAGGTCGACCGAGGCAGTGGCGGACAGACAGCAAGCAGCCAGCGACGACGCGAACTCGTTCAGGACACGGGAGCGGCTGGGCTGGTTGCGAATCTGGATTCTGGGGACGCCGACAACGCATAGAGCTCGTAGGCCAAGGCGATTCCGTCGTCGGTGGCCCGGTCAATGGTGCCGGTGCGGGTGAAACCGGTCTTGGCCAGGACGCGGCCGGAGGCCGGGTTCTCGGGGTGGTGCATGGCCTCCAGGCGGGACAGGCCGGCAGCAGTGAACGCGAAGGCAACTACGTGCTTGACCGCTTCGGTGGCGTAGCCGTTGCCCCAGGTGTCTTCGCGGAGGATGTAGCTGATGCTGCCCATGGAGGGGGACCGTCGCCGCAGGGCGATCAGGCCGATCATCTCGCCGGAGGCGAGGATGCCCCAGCTCCACTGCCCGCGCGGCGTCTCGGCCGCTCTGGTCAGGGCGGCCCGGACCTTCTGGTGCGCCTGGTCGAGGGTGAGCTCCCGGCCGGTGGTGTGGCGGACGGAGGCCCCGCTGTAGATACGTGTGAGCGCCAAGGCGTCGTCCTGGACGAGGTCGCGCAGGGTCACCATTCTTTGATCAGCTCCCTTGTGGTGGGCCGAGCGGCGGGTTCCGTGGGCAGGTAAACGGTGCTCGCATCCTCGCAGGCAGGTAACGACCACATCCGGATCTCCCGGTGGCCCATCGCTGAGGCCGCACATTCGCCGCCCGCCGCGGGGACTGGATCCGAACATGTTCAGGCGCGCAGGCCTCGCGGCACTCCAATGCCGGGGGCGACTTTCGCGCCAACTGTGCACCGTTCTTGGGGAAGCATCGGACGGGTGTTGATGCAGGCAGTTCCCTTCCCAGGGGTTCGGGTCGGCATCGGCCTGGCCAGGCAGGGCCGCTCCTGAGCCCGTACAAGGCAAGAAAGATCAAGGTCACAGTGCCGGGCAGGGAGACTGCCACCGTTCGCTCGGCGGCGGGGGCCGCTCTGGCCGGTTTGCGGTTGCTGCGGGCCGACCAGGTTGATGATCCATCAGTTTTTGTCAGTGGCCGCTGATACACCCATATCCAGAAGGGCAGCCTCACCAGGCTGCCAGGTCACAGGAGGGGAAACGCATGCCACCGGAGGGGTATCACGTAGTCCGCCGCCACATCCGCCGGAATCCGAGGTCCCGCACGAAGACACTGGGCGGCTGGACCATCGCGGGCATCGTCGCCCTGGTCTGGCTGTGGGCACAGGTCTTCGGCTTCGGCGAGGCCAAGGCGGACAAGCCGGCCTCTCCCTCCCCTTCGGTGTCCGCTTCACCGAACCGGTGACCGGCATCCGGCTGCGATGGCGCAGACCCCGCGGCCGCCACGAGCAGGTCGCGGCCGCCAATGTCGCAGTGGCGGTGGCCACCATGCTCGTCAAAGCAGGTGGCGCTGCGTGGGCCTCGGTGGTCCGCGGGTGGCCGGTCGCGGTCGCGCTCGCCGCCGCGGGGCTGCTGGGCCTTTGCTGGCGGGGGCTGCAAAGACATCACCGGCAAAAGGAACAGGCCGCGCTGGCCGCTGCACTGCAGATCCCGCTGACACAGATCGACGCCCTGAACGATCAAGAATTCGAGTTCGCGCTGCGCGATCTGCTCGTCCGCGATGGCTGGAGGGCACGGCAGGTCGGCCAGAAAGGCGACCAGGCCGCCGACGTCATCGGCCAGCACACCCAGCGGGGACGCATCGTCCTCCAGGCCAAGCACACCACGGTCGGCGGCAAGGTCGACTCCAAGGTGATGTACCAGGTCAAGGGAACCGCCGGCCCCGTCCACCGGGCCGACATCGCCGTCGTCGTCACCAACGGCGACTTCACCCGGGACGCCAGGGAATGGGGCGAGCGGCATCAGGTCCACTGGGTCGACCGCGAGCGACTGCGGCAGTGGGCCGACGACGGCGTCCCTCTCCACACCTTGCTAAACCTGCCGGCCCGCAGACCGCGCAGGTCCACCGTACGGCGCGCCGCGTAGGTGCGCCGGGAGCTTTCGTCAGGCAGATAAGGGGGAACGGTGTTCGACGAGGACGGGTCGCTGGACCCGGTGCTGAAGTTCATCCTCGGGCTGGTCCTCGTCCTGGCGGTGGCCAAGATGGTCTGGGAGTGGCTGACCGAGGACGCATGGCACTGGATGAGTGTCGACGTCTGGGGCTGGATCAGCGAGGACGTGTGGGGGTGGCTGAGCGACCATCCCTGGTGGTTCGCACTGATCATTCTGGGGACGCTGGTGCTGCTGTCCTTTGTGTTCTTTTCCGGGGGGACTGTCTACGTCGACTCCAGCACAAGCGGCGACGGGGACGAGGCGTACGACAAGGAGCCCGGTGTCACAGCGACTGGAGGCCTGACCTTCAAGATGAAGCAGCTCGGCGCAATGACCGCAGATGGCTTCGAGCAGGCTTGCGCCGACTTGCTTGCTCGGGACGGGTTCGAACGGGCCCGCCGGGTCGGCGGCTCCGGAGACCTTGGTGCGGACGTCGTGGCCTGGGACGACGCCGGTCGCAAGATCGTTCTGCAGTGCAAGCAGTACAGCGGACGTGTCGGGTCCGAGGCCGTGCAACGGTTCAACGGCACGGCTGTTCCCGAGCACCACGCGGACGTGGCCGTCATCGTCGCTCTCAACGGATTCACCAAGCCCGGCGCTGACTTCGCCCGGAAGCACGGGATCACCCTCGTGGGACGGCCCGAACTCAAACGCTGGGCGCACGGCGAGCACCTGTACGCCGCGGTCGAGGAGGAACACTCGCCCGCATAAACGCGCAGCCCACCGTCCCGTGATGTCTGACCCCGCGGCCCCCTGATGCTGGTCCGCTCGCAGCCGCGCCCCGGCCCGGCATGCGCCGTTGAGGGCGTACGGCAGCAGCGCACCGTCCAGACGCGTCTCCGCCTGCCCGCACACCCGGGTGTTCCCGCTCCTCAGCCCGCCCGGACACGGGGATGCTGCTCGTGCCTCAGTTGTCGAACACGGCTTGCGACCGAAGCCGCTACGGGGCGTCAGCGGAGTACCGCGACTACGCGACCGGGCCGCCATCCGCCGAGAGCCGGGCGCTGATCCTCTCGTCGAGTTCGGCCATGGTGCGCTGGAAGGCGCGTTTGAGATCGACGTCGTAGCGGTGAGCCAGGATGAGTACCGACCAGAGACAGTCGGCGAGTTCATGCTCCAGGGCAGGCCGGCCGCCCAGGATCTCTCTCGCGCCTTCCTCCGCCATGACAAGTTTTGCGAGGTCACCCACGTCTCCGACAAACCCGAGCATGAACTCACTGCGTGTCCAGACTCGGCCGCGCTCACGGCGGTTCAGTTCGTCATAGAGGTCGTGGATGCGGATCGCCTGCTGCTTCAAGTCGTCGAGGTCCACGGATCTGTCCCTTCATGGCGGATGTGCTGTGGACGGGGGCCATGCCGTGTGGCCGTCCCTACCGATGGTGCGCGGGAAAACAGCCCCAACTCGGGCCGACGTGCGAGGAAGCACGCGATATATCGATAGAGCGTAGGGCGCACTCGTCCGTTCCCGATCTGACGAAGGCAGCTTTCGGCCGAGGCGGTGTGCGGAGTTCGGGCATGCGGGAGAGGGGAAGCCCGCCAGGTCATGAGTGGCAGAAGAATCCGTCGATCTCCAGGAATTCTGCAGATGTGTGTGAGGGCGGGGGGGCGTCGTCACCCTGCGCCACTTCGTCGTCGTGCCGGCCAGTTGAGGTTCCCCCGAGATGCGGGGGTGGGTGACAGAGGGGCAGATGGGTTTCACGAAAGGAGCCCATACGATGCCTGCCCCGAGGAAGTACCCGCTGGAGTTGCGTGAGCGTGCGGTTCGGATGTACCGGATTGCTGAGCCGAAGCCTGTGATCCGCCGCATGGCGGAGGAACTCGGCGTGCACCACGAGGCTCTGCGCAACTGGATCCGTCAGGCCGAGGCCGATACCGGCGAGCGAGACGACATCCTCACCACCGCCGAGCGTGAGGAGCTGGCCGCTCTGCGGAAGGAGAATGCCCAGCTCAAGCGGGCGAACGAGGTCCTGCGGACGGCCTCGGCTTTTTTCGCGGCCCAGCTCGACCCGACCCGGCCCAGGTGACCGCGCTCGTCGATGCGCACCCGCACCTGGGGGTCGAGCCCGTACTCCGGGAACTTTCCATCCCTTCCTCCACCTACTACCGATGGCGTCAGGCCGAGAAGGAGCCATGCCATCGACGCCGCCAGGACGCCGAGCTCACAGGGAAGATCCGGCAGGTCCACGCCGACTCTGGCGGGACCTATGGCTCACCCCGCGTGCACGCCGTCCTCCAGCGTGAAGGCGTCCACGTCGGCCGCAAACGCGTTGAACGGCTCATGCGCCAGGCCGGCCTGGCCGGGATCAGCCCCCGGCGTGGCAAGGGCTTCACCCGACGTAACCCGGACGCGGAGCTGGCCCCCGACCTGGTGCAACGCGACTTCACCGCGAACGTGCCGAACCGGCTGTGGGTCACCGACCTGACCATGATCGCGACCGAGGAGGGCCCGCTGTGGCTGTCCGCGATCCGCGACGCGTTCTCCCGCCGGGTGGTGGCCTGGGAAACCTCCGCCCGCGCGGACGCCGACCTGGCCCTGACCACACTGGAGTATGCCCTGGCCAGCCGCAAAGTCGCCCCCGGTGAGCTCATCCACCACGCCGACCACGGCTGTCAATACACGTCCGTGAAGCTCACAACACGCCTGCTCAGGGCAGGTATCCAGGCGTCCATGGGCTCCGTCGGCGACTCGTTCGACAACGCCCTGGCGGAGAACCTGTGGATGGTCATCAAGACCGAGTGCATCCGCGGCCGCGTCCTCGCCACCAGAGCCGAAGCAAACCTCACGCTCTTCGAGTACATCGACGGACCCTGTTGCCCAATTGGTCTCATGCCGCAAGGTCGAGTGCTGCCAGGCGGGACGTACGTGTGCGGGCGAGGGGCGTTTCGTTCCACCAGGCGT
>NZ_JBIBVN010000078.1:0-13710 GCF_043080425.1 Streptomyces sp. NPDC015032
CGAACACCCACCGTCACCCTCGCCCCATGAACGGGACCCACACCCCCAAAACCGACAGCGCGGGATTGACGAACGACATAGAGGCACCCCCCGGGCGGAGGTCAGTGCCCGGCTTCGCCCTCGGGGGCCGCGCGCAGCTCCAGCGTGCAACACTTCACGCTGCCGCCGGCCTTGAGCAGTTCGGACAGATCGGCGCCGATGGGCTCGTAACCGCGCTCCCGCAGCCGGTCGGCCAGGCGTACCGCCCGCTTCGGCAGGATGACGTGCAGACCGTCGGAGAGCGCGTTCAGCCCGAAGACGGCGGCATCGGCCTCTTCGGCCAGGATCGCGTCGGGGAACCGGTCGGCAAGTACCTCACGGCTCTCCGGGGAGAACGCCCGCGGGTAGTACATGACTTCGCCGTCGTCGAGGACGGCGAGCGCCGTGTCGAGGTGGTAGAAGCGCGGGTCGACGAGTGTCAGGCCCACCACCTGCCGTCCGAAGAATTCCTGGGCCTCCTGGTGTGCCCGCACCACACTGCGGAATCCGCTGCCCGCCAGGATCTCCGTACCCGTGAACAGGAAGTCGCCCTCCCCCTCATTGGTGTGCTCGGCCTGGCGGACCTCCGGGTAGCCGTGGCGGCGGAACCAGTCCAGGTACGCCGGGGACTCGTCTGTGCGCTGCTGGTGCCGGAACCGCGCGACGAGCGCCTTGCCGTCCACGACGGTCGCGCCATTGGCGGCGAACACCATGTCGGGCAGGCCGGGTATGGGCTCGACCAGTTCCACGTCATGCCCCAGGTCCACGAAGAGATCGTGCAGCCATTTCCATTGGGACAGGCCCCGGTTCGCGGACGTCGGCTGCGCGGGGTCCATCCACGGGTTGATCGAGTAGGTCACATCGAAATGAGCAGGCCGGCACATCAGATAGTGGCGTCGACGCGCCGTCCTGGTGCGGTTCAGGACTCGATCATCTGTCGTCTGCGACACCCTGGTCCCCTTTTTCGACAGAATTCACGCATAGGTGAAATGCATGGGTGAGATTGATGGGCAGAAAATCAACGCGCCACTTGGCAGAAGGATGCGGTGCGCACCCGGATCGGGCGACGATGGAATTCGCGGATTGCGCCCCGGACCTCAAGTTAGCACGCAGCAGCGGGTTTTGATGTCCCGTCGCCAGGACAGCGGGCGCTGCGCGGCGTGCGCTCCATGCCCTTCCCGACGGCATTCAGGTCGAATTGCCGACAGCGGCAGGACGGCAGGGCAGCCGCCGGGGCGAGGCGGCTGCGCCAGACCCCTGAGCCACGCCGTGGCACACCACCGAGCCAGAGTGGCGCCACTGGCATCACACCCGAAAGCCAATGTACGCCGTAAATCCGTAGGTAGGCGGGGTGCCCCCACCTAGATGACACCAGCCTGACACCCATGGCGCCACGGCAGGGTTGCGTTGGCACCACTGCGGCGCTATATTGGCGTCATCAACTCCTGCGGCGACATCATCATCCGCCGTTCGCACCGCACATCCGCCGAGTAACCCCCGGACGGATCCGCGCTCACAGCGATATCGGCCGCAAGGCCGTCGCCGGCACCATCACCGCCGTACAACCCCCGCTTCTCACCGCACGGCGCCACGGCGTGCCCGCACGCCCGGATTCATCAACACCAAGGGAAATCAAGGGAATATGAAAGGAGCACAGAAATGACTAGCACGCGAAACCGATCGGCAATCGAGGCCACGGGGTTGCGCAAGTCGTTCGGCGAAAAGGTCGTCCTGGACGGAATCGACATCAACGTCGCCGAGGGATCCATCTTCTCTTTACTCGGTCCCAATGGAGCGGGTAAGACCACGACGGTTCAGATCCTCTCCACGCTCATCCCCGCGGACAGCGGTGAGGCGCATGTCGCGGGCCACGATCTCTTCCGCACCCCGTCCTCGGTACGTGGCGTGATCGGTGTCACCGGCCAGTTCTCCGCAGTGGACAACATGCTCACCGGCGAGGAAAACCTGCTGCTCATGGCGGACTTGAACCACCTGAGCCGCAGTGAGGGCCGGCGCCGGGCCACCGAACTGCTCCAGCGGTTCGATCTGGTCGAGGCGGCCGCCAAGACCCCGTACAACTACTCCGGCGGTATGCGGCGCCGACTCGACCTCGCGATGACCCTGGTCGGCAACCCGCGCATCATCTTCCTCGACGAGCCGACCACCGGCCTCGACCCGCGCAGCCGCCGCACGATGTGGGAAATCATCCGCGAACTCGTCGCCGACGAGGGCGTCACGATCTTCCTCACGACGCAGTACCTGGAAGAGGCCGATCAACTCGCCGACCGGATCGCGGTTCTCAACCAGGGCAAGCTGGTCGCCGAAGGAACCGCGGAAGAGCTCAAGCGCCTCATTCCCGGCGGTCACATCCGCCTGCAGTTCGCCGATGCCCGCGGTCTCGAATCCGCCGCCCGCTCCCTCGGGGACACCTCGCGCGACGACGACGCGCTCACCCTTCAGATCCCCAGCGACGGAAGCTTCCGTTCGCTGCGGGGCCTGCTCGACCGCATCGACGACGAATCGATCGAGGTCGACGCGCTGTCGCTGCACACGCCCAATCTCGATGACGTCTTCTTCGCCCTGACCGGAAACTCGGACGCCCTGAAGGACAGCCTGCGATGAGCACTTTCTCTTACGCCCTTCGCGACTCGTCGACGATGGTGCGGCGCGATATGCGGCACACGCTCCGCAACCCCTTCTCCCTCATGGGCGCCATCGTCACACCGGTCTTCATGCTGGCGATGTTCTACTACGTGTTCGGCGGCGCCATCGAGTCCGGCCTCAAAGGACCGAACGGTGCGAGCGGTGACTACCTCACCTATCTCATTCCGGGAATCATCATGATGACCGCGGGGGTCGGGTCCGGATGGACCGCCCTCAACGTCAACTCCGATATGACCGAAGGCATCATCACCCGGTTCCGCACCATGGCGATCTCCCGTGGCTCGGTGCTGGTCGGCCATGCCATCGGAAACCTGATCCGTACATTCGCCACCGTGGCCTTCGTCCTCGTGGTCGCGCTGCTCATGGGATTCCAGCCCACCGCCGGAATCATCGAGTGGATCGCGCTGATCGGTGTCCTGGCCCTGCTCGCCTTCATGATTTCCTGGATCTCGATCCCGCTCGGTCTGGTCGCCAAGACCCCGGCCGGAGCAAATGTCTCCTCGCTGATCATCCAGTTCCTGCTGCCGTTCCTCAGCAGCGCCTTCGTCAGCCCGGCCACCATGCCGGCGGGGCTGCGCTGGTTCACCGACAACCAGCCCTTCACCCCCATTACCGAGACCATGCGGGGCCTGCTGACGGGCACCGAAATCGGCAACAACGCCTGGATCGCCATCGCTTGGTGCGTCGGTCTCACCCTGCTGGGATATCTCTGGGCGAAGAGCACGTTCAACCGCGCCGCAGTGAAGTAGATCAGGACCGCCCCCGCCTCGGACCCCCGCCGAGGCGGGGGCTTCTGCTGCCGGATTTCCGGTGTACGGGGCCGGCGTTCACCGCTCTCCCGCCCAATCTGCTTGCAGGCGGACCGACAGGTCGTTACGTTTTTACTCCAACACACCGGGACCCGGTTCCACCGGACGGTAGAGGCTTCCTCCCCAGGACGACCGGATCCCCAGCGCCCGCCGCGCCGTCTGCGGCACGCCGTCACCCGCCGTTTATGGAATCCGGGCGTTCAGCGGTCAAAGGCCGCTCAAACTAAGGAAGTTCTCATGTCCGAGTCAGCTGTTGACCTGATGGCCCCCGCGACCCTGAGCGACATGGTCCCCGAGTACGCGAGCCTGCGGGAGCAGGGCCCCCTCGTCCAGGTCGCCTTTCCCGGGTACCGGAATCCGATCTGGATCATCACGGGGTACGAGGACGTCAAGGCCGCGCTGCGCGACCCGCGATTCGTCGTGGACCAGCGCAATGTGCCCAGCCTGGAGGGGCCGGGCATGGTGGACCAGATGATCGCCGTGTTCGGCCTGGCGCCGGAGTACCGGGACTACCTGCTCGGCATGGTGTTCATGGACGGCAAGAACCACGCACGGCTGCGGAACCTCGTCACGCCCGCCTTCGCCCTCCGCCGGATCAGCACCCTGCGGCCGCGCCTGGAACACATCATGGCGGAGCTCATCGCCCCCCTCCTCGACAAGCCCGAGGCCGACCTCATCGAGGACTTCACCGCTCCCCTGGCCGGCGCCATCATCTGCGAACTCATCGGCGTCGACGAGGCGGACCGGCCGCAGATGCTCGGCTGGATACGCGACCAGGCCAACGAGGACCCCGCCCGGCGCGCGGCCGGCGTCCAGGGCATGGTGGCGTATATCAAGGAACTGATCGAGCGGCGCCGGGTCCGGCCCGCCGACGACGTGATCACCGAGCTGATCAAGGCCAGGGACGCGGACAGCGACCGGCTCACCGAGACCGAAATGGTCGCGATGGTGCTGCTGCTGATCAATTCGGGGCACCACACCACCACGCACTTCATCGCCAACTCGGCCCTCACCCTGCTCGAACACCCCGACCAGCTGGACCGGTTGCGCGCCGAGCCGGAGCTGATGCCGCGCGCCATCCACGAACTGCTGCGCGTCGCCAACGTCCTGCCGTTGAGCACCCCGATGTACGCCGCCGAGGACATGGAGTTCCGCGGCGTACAGATCAAGGAGGGCGACGTCGTTACCGGCGCGCTGCTCGGCGCGAACTACGACCCGGAGGCGTTCGCCGACCCCGAGCGGTTCGACCTCACCCGCGAACCCGGGCGCGCCGAGACGCATGTCGCCTTCGGCCACGGCCCCCACTACTGCCTGGGCGCAGCCCTGGCCCGCCTCGAAGGCGAGATAGCCATCGAGCAGCTGTTCCTGCGTGACAAGACGCTGTCCCTCGCCGTGGCGCGCGAGGACCTCAAGTTCCGCCCGCACCCAGGCGGGAGCCTCCTCGTCCAGCTGCCCGTACGGTTCTGAACCCACCCCACACCACCGGGCCGCGCAGGCCGGCGGCGGTCGGCCCTGCCCAGTGCCGGCCGCCGCCGGCCTGCGCCATCCCGGCAAAAATCGGTTCCGCGGCGCCCCCCGGAGCCTGCCAGGCTTCCCCGCCATGGACACGACGAGTGACGTCACGACCGGGCGCCGCCGCTTCGGGGTGCTCCGGCAGCGGGATTTCCGGCTGCTGTGGATCGGCGAGACCGCCAGCGGGCCGGGCAACAGCATAACCACGGTGGCACTGCCGCTGATCGCGGTGCTGGTACTGCGGGCCGATGCCTTCGCCGTCGGTCTGCTCACCGCAACCGTCTGGCTGCCGTGGCTCGTTGTCGGTCTGCCGGCCGGCGCCTGGGTAGACCGGCTCCGCAGGCGGCCCCTCATGATCGCCTGCAATCTCGTCGCCGCCGCACTCTACGCCAGCGTTCCCATCGCCGCGTGGCTGGGGGCGCTCACCTTCGCGCACCTGCTGGTGGTGGCCGCGGTGTGCGGCGTTTCGGCGGTGTTCTTCGATACGGCGTACCACGCGTATCTGCCCGCCGTACTCGATGACCGCGACCTGCCGGAGAGGAACGCGAAGCTCCAGGGCAGCGAGGCCGGTACCAAGGTGGTCGGCCGGGGCGCCGCCGGGCTGATCGCCCAGGTCTTCGGGGCCGTGCTCGGACTGCTGGCCGATGCGCTGACGTTCGCCGTCTCAACGGTATGTCTGGCGATGATCCGGCGCCGCGAGCCGCGCCCCGCGCCTTCCGCGCAGCGCACGACGCTGCGTCAACAGGTGGGCGAGGGCCTGAAGTTCGTCGCCCGCGACCGGTATCCGCGGCAGCTGGTGATGTACGGGGCCGCGGTCAACATGGCGCTGATGGAATACCAGGCCGTGCAGATCGTGTTCCTGGTCCGCACGGTCGGGGCGAGCTCCGCGACGGTCGTCCGGCTCATCATGGCCGGCAGCCTCGGTGCCGTGCTCGCCAACCCCCTGGGACGCCGCTTCGGTACCGCCCGCGGGCTGCTGGTGCTGCAGCTGCTGCTCACCGGGCCCTTCGCCCTGCTCCTGCCGCTGACCACGCTCGGAACGGGCCTGCTGTTCTTCGGGGTCGGTGCGTTCACCGTTTCGGCCGGGGTCGTGGCATGCAATGTCGTGGTGGGCAGTTTCCGGCAGCGGTACTGTCCGCCGCGCCTGCTGGGCCGGGTGGTCGCGACGGCGATGATGCTCAACCACAGCACCATTCCCCTCGGCTCACTGCTCGGCGAGGTGCTGGGGCCCCGGCCCACGATGTGGATCATGACGGGACTGGTGGCTCCGTGTGGGCTGATCCTCGCGCTGGGGCCGCTGCGCTCCGACCGGGATCTGCCGCTGAGCCAGGGCCGGGCCACGGCGGGCGACGGCCCCGTACCGGATCACGACAAGGCCGCGGCCGCGTAGCATCCCCGCGGCCCTCCTGCCCCTATGGGGACCTGGTCACGAACTCTGCTCTGCGCGCAGGGCGTTGGCCAGGCCGCGGACCGTGGGGTTGCGGTACAGGGTACGCGGGTGCGGTGACGGCAGGCCCCGGTCCCGCATCGCGGCGGCCATCCGGACGGCGAAGAGGGAATTGCCGCCCAGTTCGAACCAGTCGTCGTCCATACCCACCGGGGCGCCGAGCACCTGGCGCCAGACCGCGAGCAGGCCGTCGGAGAGGTCGTCGAGGCCACGCGGGGCGGCCGGCGCGGGCGCATCGGGGGCCGGGGCGGCAGGCGCGGGAAGGCCGGCGAGATCCACTTTCCCGTTGGGGGTCAGCGGGAGCGCCGCCAGCGTGGTGATCGTGGCCGGCAGCATGTAGTCCGGGAGGAGGCGGGCGAGGTGCCAGCGTATCCCAGCGGCGACGTCCGGTGCGGGGCCGTCCACGAGGACCACATAGGCGTCGATACGGGCGGTGGCCGCGTCGGCCGGGTCCTCCCGGTGGAGGGCCACAGCCGCTTCGGACACACCGGGCGCCTCGGTCAGCACGGTGCGTATCTCGTCGAGTTCGATACGGAAGCCGCGCACCTTGACCTGGTTGTCGATCCGGCCCAGGTGCTCCAGTCTGCCGTCCGGCCGCAGCCGACCCCGGTCGCCGGTGCGGTAGATGCGCCCGTCCGCAGCGTACGGATCGGGCAGGAACCGCTGGCCGGTCAGTTCGGGGCGACGCAGATACCCCAGGGCCACACCGGTGCCGCCGACGTGGATCTCGCCCGCCACTCCGGGCGGCGCGGGGCGCCCGGCGGCGTCCAGCACGTACAGATACCAGCCGGGCAGTGCCCGGCCCACCGACCGGGACGACTCCAGGGCCATCCCGCGGGTGACGGTCTCAGCCGTGACATGCACGGTGGTCTCCGTGATCCCGAACATGTTGACCAGACGGCATCGGGATTCCGGGTACCGGTCGAACCACGGCAGCAGCCGGCGGGTGTCCAGCGGCTCACCGCCGAAGACGACCAGCCGGACCGGCAGCCGTGCCGGTTGCGGGCGGTCGGACTCCAGCAGCTGGGCGAATGCCGAGGGCGTCTGGCTCAGCACGGTGACGTTCCGGGCGATCAGCAGGTCGCGGAACTGCTCCGGCGAGCGGGAGACCCAGTACGGCACGACGACCAGGTTCCCGCCGGTGAGCAGGCATCCCCAGATCTCCCAGACGGAGAAGTCGAAGGCGATGGAGTGGAAGAACGTCCAGACGTCGGTGCTGTCCAGCTCGAATTGGGCGCGGGTGGCGTCGAGCAGACCGATCACGTTGGCGTGCGGGACGACCACTCCCTTTGGGCGGCCGGTGGAGCCCGAGGTGTAGATGACGTATGCCGCATCCGATGGGGTGACGGCGCTCGCGGGCGGGCCGGCCGGGGCGTCCGCGCCGAGTTCGGCCAGCTCTGCGGGGGTGACGGCGCGCAGGCCCGCGGGGGTGGGAGAGTCGCTGAGCGTGGTGATCACCAGGCGGGGGGCCGCGTCCTCGACGGTGTAGGTGAGACGTTCGGCCGGGTACGCCGGGTCCATCGGTACGTAGACCGCCCCGGCCTTGAGCACGGCGAGCAGGACCGCGACGAGTTCCGCCGAGCGCTCGGCGCAGATGCCGATCCGGTCGCCGTCCTGGACACCGGAGGCGCGCAGGCCGTGGGCGAGCCGGTCGGACCACCGGTCGAGCTCCTGGTAGGTGATCTGGACGCCCTCGTGGGACAGCGCGGGGGCGCCGGGTCGCTCGGTGACGCGGTCGGCGAAGACGTCCTGGATGCGCCGGGGTACGGAGGCGGACGCGCCGGACCGCACCGGCCGCCCCAGCGCCAGCACCCGCCGGCGTTCGGCCTCGTCGAACAGCTCGATGTCGGCCGGTGACAGCTGCGGGGAGCCGGTGATCTGGCGGTGGGCCCGGGCGAGATGGCGGGCGAAGCGGGTGACGGTCGCGCGGCCGATGGTGGCCGGGGCGTGGTCGCAGCGCAGCCGCAGTACGCCGTCCGGTCCGCGGCCGAGCGTGATCGTCAGCGGGAGGACCGGGGCCAGGCAGGGGCGGTACTCGCCGATCGGGGGCGGGGTGTCCGCTGCGGCCTTCGGGTCCAGGTCGTAGATCAGTCCGACGGTGACGCGCGGGGTCGGCGCGGCGGGCGCCAGGGGTGTGGCAGCGAGCCTGGAGGTGAGCTCGCCGAGGATGGCGCCCGGCGTCAACTCCGGCGACAGCAGCGTGAATTCCTCACCCCCGTCGGCGCCGAGGGCCGCGAGGACCGGCCGCTCCTCGGGGTCGTAACGCGACAGCACCACGGCCAGGGCGGCCAACCAGCCGGCCGGGTCGGTCGCCGTGTCCTCGGGGAGGGGGAGGCGATGGACGGCCGGGCGGGCAGCGCCTGTTTCGGGGCGGTCGCCGAGGCCCCAGGAGGGCACCACGGTGAACTCCGCCGGTACGGCCACGGCATCCGTGGCCGTACGGTCCGTGGTCGTAGGAGGAGTGCCGTGCGCGGTGGGTATCGGCTCCGGAGCGCGCCGGCCAAGCAGCGCATCCGCCAGCGCACGCAACACCGTTCGGCCGTACGCCGCGCGGTGGGCCACCAGGACGAGGTCGGCCGGGCCGTCGGCATAACGGAGCAGAAGGGCGCGCAGACCGTGCTCCGCGTCGACCGGCCGGGACAGTTCGGCTTCGCGGCGGCGGCTGGCCGAGGCGTCGGCGGCGGGCGCCGGGACCTCTTCCACCCACAGCCGGGCGGTAGCACTACCGGTGATCTTCGCAAGGCGCTGGACGAGCAGCTCGGCGTCCACGGCCGGGGCAGCGGCTGCGGCTGCGCGGTCGAGGGGTGCAACGACCACGTCGATGCCGTGCGCGGCGGTCCCGACGAGCGTCCCGTCGAGCCGGATGCACAGGGCGTGGCAGTGCCGGGCTTCGCCGCCCCTGTCGTAGCCCCGGCCGTGACCGGCCTGCCGTGGTGTGTTCCCCGGCGGTGGCGAGGAGGGTGCGGTGGAAGGCGATGGCGACTGGGGCGCGGACACGTTCTGTCTCCCTACGTCCGGCCCCGTGGCACGCCCGGGACCAGCGGTATCTCTTGGGTCAGCGTGCGGTGAATCCGCCGTCGACGGTGAGTACGGATCCGGTGACCTGCCGGGATTCGTCGGAGCCGAGCCATACGGCGGCCGCGGCGACGTCCTCCGGTTCGATCAGGGCGTTCATCGGCTGCGCCTGGATGAAGGTTTCCTCATGCTCGCTCACCGGTACGTCCAGCGATCTGGCGATCTCCGACAGCATCCGGCCCTCGGCGGCGTCGTCGTCGCGAACCGACCCCGGGCACAGCGCGTTGACCCTGACTTTCATCGGGGCGTAGTCGAGCGCGGTCGCCTTCGTCAGGCCGACGATGCCGTGCTTGGCCGCGACGTAACCGGCGAAGTGGCGGTAGCCAACCAGACCGGCGGTGGACGCGACGTTGATGATGCTGCCGGAGCGCTGAGCGGTCATCAGCTTGCCTGCCGCCTTGGTCATCCGCCAGGCGCCGGAGAGATCGACATCGATCATCAGCTGCCACTCGTCCTCGGAGATCTCGTGCGTCGTCTTGCCGGACGGCGCGGCGATCCCCGCGTTGTTCATCAGGACGTCAATACGGCCGAACCGGCCGCGGGCCTCGTCGACGACCTCGTACAGCGCGGCGAGGTCGCGCACATCGGCGTGCCGGGTGGTCAGGGCGGCGCCGTGCTCGCGGCACAGCTCTGCGGTGTGCGCCAACTGGCTTGCCGTACCGAGCGGGTAGGGCACACCCGGCAGCTCGTCGCCGATGTCGACGAGCACCAGGTCGGCGCCCTCCCTGGCGAAGGCGATGGCACAGGCCCGGCCGATGCCGCGGGCCGCACCGGTGATGATCGCGGTCTTGCCGGCCAGACGCATGTGCTGTCCTTTGTCCTGTCCCTGTCGACGGTGGTGGTCGGCCTGCCGCGGTGGCGTGCGCGGCAGGTCCTGCGGTGGCTGCCGGGGCGGTTGGGGTGATCTCTGAGGTGGTTCAGCCGCGGGTGACATGGTCGGCTATCAACCGCAGCAGCGGCGCGGCGCTCTGGGCGAGGTACATATGGCCGCCGTCCACCTCGGTCAGGGTGAACTCCCGGCTCGTCGCCTTGCTCCACTCCTCCGCCTGCTCGGTGGTGACGAGCTCATCGGTACGGCCGCGGACCGCGGTGATCGGCGCCGGCAGCGGCCGGTCGTCGGCCGGGAGGTAGTTCTCGTGCATCTCGACGTCCGCCCGCAGGACCGGGAGCACCAGCTCGCGCATCTCCGGGTTGGCCAGCGCCTCGTGGCTGTATCCGGCGAACTCCTCGACCCGGCGCAGGAAATCGTCGTCCGCCAGCCCGCTGGCCCGGTCCGGGCGCGCGCTCCACGGTCCCGGTGAACCGCTGACGATCAGCCGTACGACCTCGATGCCGGGCGTGGCCGCCAGCCGGTGGCCGAGCTCGTACGCCAGCACCGCGCCGAGGCTGTGGCCGAAGAGGGTGACCCGGCCCGAGTCGCCGATTTCGTCGAGGACTTCGGGGAGCAGGCCGGTGGCGGCCTGTGCCGCGTCCCGGTAGGGCTCCTCGTCGAGCTTCCACTCCCGGCCGGGCGGCTGGAGCGGCACAATCTTCAGGCCGTCACCGGCCAGTGTGCCCCAGGGGCGGAAGAACGAGGCGCCGGCACCGGCGAAGGGGACACACACCAGCGGAATCTGTTGCATGAGCTACTCTCCCAACCGTCTCTGCGGATCGTCGCGCTCAGCCCGCGACGGCCGCGGCGTCGGCGTCCATCGCGTCGCGCAGGCTCTGCGGACGCATATCGGTCCAGTTTTCCTCCACATATGTGAGTGCCTGCCCGCGGTCGGTGTCGCTCAGGGCTACCCGCCAGCCGGCCGGAACCTCGGCGAACGACGGCCAAAGCGAGTGCTGGCCTTCGTCGTTCACCAGGACGTGGAAGCGGCCGTTTTCGTCGTCGAACGGGTTGGTGCTCATCTGGGCTCCATTCAAGGAAGGAAGGGAAAGAAAGGAAGGAAGGAAAGAAGGAAAGAAGGGGGAGACGGCGCAGGTACGGGCGGTCCGCGGTACTGGGCGGAGCGGTCAGACGGACCGGTCAGATGGCCGCGATCGAGTCCGCTATCTCACCACTGCGGACGGCGATGTTGGACAGCAGCGAGGACGACAGACCGTGGGTGTGCTCGGTGCAGCCCTGCAGATAAATTCCGCACCGCAGTTCGGGCGCTGTGGTGATGCGGTAGTCCCGCTCAACGCGGTAGCGCCCCGCGTCGTCGCGAAGACAGAACTCATCGAGTTCGCCGAGGATATCGGACGGCTGCATGGGGTCATAGCCCGTGGCGCAGATGAGAACGTCCACGTCCATTTCGTAGGACTCTTCGGTGGCCAGTGAGTGTACCGTCACCCGGGTGTCGTCGGCGACCCTCTTGGCGCCCTCGACCCGGGCCAGGTTCACGAAGTCCACGCGCTTTTGTCCGGCCACCTCGTCGTCGTACACGCGCTGGTGGAGCTCGTTGATGACTTCGTCGTCGACCACCGAGTAGTTCGTGTTCTTGTGGTAGCGCCAGATAGTGCCCTTCGCCCGCTCGGAACCGTAGTAGTAGTCGTCCACCGCGTGCGGGTCGAATACCTGGTTGGCGAAGGGCGTGTTGTCCGCGATGGCATATCCGTACGAGGGCGTGATCGCCGATATGTGGGCGTGCGGAACCGCGTCGTAAAGGAACTTGACGATTTCTGCGGCACTCTGCCCGGAGCCCACGACAGCCACCCGCTCCAGGGTACCGCAGTCGAACTCGCGGAACCTCTGCAGGAATTCGGAGCTGTGCCACACACGGTCGTCCTGGCTGATACCGGTGGGCATCCGCGGGACCAGCCCCGTCGAGATGACGATGTTGCGCGCGCCGACCAGCCGGGTACCGCCTGCCGGGCCGCCGTTCTGCACTTCGATCCGCAGCTGGTCGATCGCGCCCTGCCGGGCGCCCGGCCCGCCGGCCCGAGGCAGCCGGACCGCCGTCACCTTGGAGTTGTAGGTGACGCGGTCCGCGAGATTCGACTCCGCCCATTCCAGGTAGTCGTGGAACTCCCGGCGGGTGGGGAAGAAATCCTGGTTGTTGACGAACCGCGCCAGCCGGCCCGCCTGGTGCAGATACGACACAAAGCTGAAGCGGGACGTCGGGTTGCGGAAGGTGACCAGGTCCTTCAGGAAGGACACCTGCATCTTCGCGGACGGCAGCAGCATGCCGCGGTGCCAGCTCAGCGCGGGCTGACGCTCGAAGAAGGCGGAGGTCAGCGGAGTTCCCGCGCGGTTGCGCAGTTCTTCCAGCGCAATGGCCAGCGACAGGTTGGACGGCCCGAAACCGATGCCGACCACGTCGTATATTTCACGTTCACAAGGTTCCACGGAAAGCCTCCCGGCCGTGAAGGTTCCTCAATTGCCGTTGAGTCGGCGCTGGAGGATCTGAGAAATTTCGGCAATGGGTTCGGGCATGTTCATATCGTTGTGCGTACTGCGGATGCCGTGCTGCTCGATGGTCCCCCGGATATGCGGGCTCCATTGCTCGGCAAAGGATTCATCCGACATCGTGGCCTTGAAGAACAGTGCATCGCCATGATAGACGGGCGTATTAAATTTCTTCAAGATCGCCAGATTGTGACTGATCGTCACCGCAGCTATTTCCAGGAGCAGTTTGTCCTCGGTCGCGGCGGCCGGGTATCCGTTCTGCTCCAGCAGGAGGGGGCGCACATCGTCCGCGCGGATTTCCTCCTGCCGTGCAAAATATCCGCTGGGAGCGGCATCCAGCAAGGCCAGCAGGGCGATCTCGTGCCCCTGTCCCTGAAGTTCCGCCGCGAGTGCGTGCGCGATCGTTCCGCCGTAGGACCAGCCGAGGAGGCAGTACGGCCCGGCGGGCTGGATCGCCCATATCTGCGCGGCGTAATCGGCCACCATCTCTTCGACCGATTCGGGCCGCGGCGTGGTCCCGTCGTAACCCCGGGCCTGTATCCCGTAGATGGGCCGGTCCCGGAGGTGCTTGGCGAAGCCCAGGTACGACCAGCACACTCCCCCCGCAGGGTGGATGAACCACAGGGGTGGCTGGTCTCCCTCGGTATTGATCGGCAGCAGTACGGCGAACGGGTCCTCGACTCCTACGGCTTCGGCGCCCGGCGCGAGACAACCGGCGAGTTCGGCGACGGTGGGGGTGTCGAAGACGGCCCGGATGGGGATTTCGGCGCCGAGTTCGGCGCGGATACGGCTGATGAGGCGGGTGGCGAGCA
>NZ_JBIBVN010000079.1:0-13672 GCF_043080425.1 Streptomyces sp. NPDC015032
GTCCACCACGGCCTGACCCCAGGCCCGAAGCGCAAGCCCATCACGCCCCGACGACGCCATCAGACACTCAACCACCCAACAACGTGACAGCGCCCGGCGATCTCCTCCCAGAGTCCGGGCTCGACCACGTCCTCGGGAACGACCGCCCGGCCTTCCGCCAGCCAGAGCTGACGCGCGGTCATGGCCATCACAGGTCCATGAACGACATCGTCACCAGCAGGCCCGTCGACTTCATCGGCCGGCGCCAGTGCGGGACGTGGTACCCGGCGAATGCCCGGACGCTGCCGTCGCCGTACGGGTGGGCCAGGGTGGTGAAGCCTTCGCCCTCGGGGAAGATGCCATGCTCGGTGACCACTTCCCCGAGGCGGTCGGGGAAGGCGCCCAGCAGCTTTGGGGCCCACCCCATCGGGGGCAGGTCCTCGGTCAGCGCGACCGCGACGGTCACGGTGGACTTCACCGAGTCCGTGTGCAGGCCCTGGAAGTCGCCCTCACGGTAGAGGACGACGGCGCCCCCGCGGGGGATCAGCCGGGGAATGCCGGTGGCCTCGCGCAGGGCCATCAGGAGGGCCTTGTCGTAGGCCAGGGCCTCCAGCGCCGGGCCGGGCGGGATGAAGCCGCAGTGGACCGGGGAGGCGAAGCTGCCGTCGCGGTGTGCGGCCGTGTGCTCGTGGACGTGGGGCGCAAACAGGCCGACCCTGCCGTGTGCCTCCTCGGCCAGGGCCTTGAAGCGGTCCGGCTCAAGGACACCGGGAACAACAGCTGTCCCCGTCTCCTCCCACGCGGTGCGAGCCGGCAGACGTTCCACGGGTGCTTCGGTGTCCATGATCCCCTCCAGGTGGTCTCTCTGTCCGGGTGGCGCCGCGCGGCCGGTGGAACCTCGGCCCGCCCACCGCTGCTGTGCCGGGGGCGAGCCGAGGGGTCAGCGGCGTTCACCCATTGAACTGCCGGGGAACACAAGGAATGAGGGGCCAGGAAGGGGTGCGTTCTCTGGCGGGGGGCCGCTCCAGGGGGCCAGGATGAGGTCCTCACCCGACGGCGACGGAGGGAAAGTGTCATGGTGGCCCCGGACGGCATCGGCGACTTACTGCGATCGATCCGTGAAGACGCCGGACGCACCCGCGATGAACAGGCCCAGGTCGTTCAACAGGCCCAGGACGGCCGTTGGTTTGACTGGGAGAACATCAAACGGTGGGAGACGGAGAAGCGGTTACCGGTCCCGGACTGGCACGAGACGATCGCCCGCGCATACGGGCTGAGCGTCGCGGTCGTGCAGCGGGCAGTCGCCGCATCGCGACAGCACCGACGCAGCCAGCGCAGGGAGAAAGAGGACGTGAAGCGACGTAGGTTCTTCGGGGTGGCGGCATTTGCGGCAGGTGCGACGGTACTACCTGGCATCGCACAGGCCCGTGAGGGCATCGACGGGGCCCTCGCCGAGTCCGGTCCCGGTGACCTGGCCTACCTGGAGTCGGCATTCGAGCGGCACCGGGGCGGCTACCACGGCCGGGCGCCCCACGATGTCCTGGCCGAGATGCAGGCGGATCTCAACCTCCTCGGGCAGGTTCCCAACCAGCCCCACCCGGCCAGCGGACGCGCTGATCTCGCCCGCACCGCCGCGGGAATCGCCGGTCTGGTCGCCATCGTTCAGCACGACCGGGGCGACAAGCAGGACGCCTTCCGCTGGTTCACGACGGCGGAGAAGGCGGCCCGGGAATCCGGTGACCGCAGGATGACCGCCTGGGTGCTGGCACGGCACGCGATGGTGCCGCTGAACTACGGCGCCCCCGAAGTGGCCGTACGCATCGCCGCCCGAGCCCGCAGAGCAGCCGGCCGGACGCCCACAGCGGCCGGAGCGCTGGCAGCGGCCGTAACTGCCCGCTCGCTCGCTGCCATCGACGACCACCAGGGCGCCAGGATGGCGGTCACGGACGCACAGACCCTGGCCGAACGCCTCGACGGGCACGAAGCAGCCGACACCTGGTTCGGCTACCCGGCCCAGAAGCACTTCGTCCACCTCTCCCAGGCATACACCCTCCTCGGGGACACCGGGGCTGCCTACTCGGCCCAGGACGACGCCCTCGGCCTCACCGATTCCCCTTCAGTGATGACCCGGGCCCTGATCGCGATGGACACCGCCACCTGCCTGCGTCTCGACGGCGACCCTTCAGCGGCGGCCGAGATGGCGGCCGGGATCTTCGACCGCCTCCCAGGCCCCTACCGCGACGGCCTGATCCGCTCCAGGGCCGAAGTCCTCCATCAAGCCCTCGGCGGCCGCCCCCGAGACCTCCTCGGCCAGGTTCTCGCCTGACAAGGATTCCGCGAGAACTGACCTTGATGCCGCATCACCGGCACAGGTGAAACTCCGTCATGACTTGACGCCCCAACTGCGCTGATCGCCTGGCTCTTTCTCGAGGTTCTGGCTCAACTTCCGTGCAAGGGCGACTCTGAGTGACGGTTGGCGGCTGCTGGGTGGCGCGAGAAGCAGACCGAAAATAGATCATGATCATCGTGGTGGGGCTGACAGTCTCGCCCGTGAGAGAAGTTGTGCTCCGGTTGCAGGAGCTGTTGTTCCCGTGGTCGATGTTGTCGGAGAAGAGCAGACAGACGTCTGCGCTGCGTAGGTGCTGGGAGCCGTTGAGCGCGGAAGTGATGTCGGCGTAGCGGCCGCGCTGGGCGATGAAGTCCACCCGCAGGTCCTCGGTGGGCGAGGGGAAGCTGACGGGCTGCTGGGCGAGTTCCTGGTAGCGGGCCAGTGCGCCGGGGGTGAGGGTCTGGCGGGCCCAGTCGATGAACGGCGTGTAGCAGGGGTGGTGGACCACGACGGCGTGCCGGATGCCGGTGGCGGCGGCTTCGGTCAGGACGTGGAGGAGGCCGGGGCGTCCCCCGACCGGGCGGAATTCCTTGGGGAGGAATCGCGACCAGCCGTTGACGCGGGTCCCCAGTCCTCCGGCCGCGATCACCACTCCTGCGGGTTTGGTCGTCACTGATCCGCCCTCCGGCCGATGTCAGCCGGCGCTAGCGTTGCGGGATGCATACGCGCGTGACAGGCGTCATCACCGAGGACGACGCGATCCTGCTGTTGGACCAGGACACCGAAGGGGCACGGTCGTGGTCCCTGCCCGGAGGCAAAGTCGAGGACGGCGAGACCCTTGAGGAGGCTCTGGTCCGGGAGATGAGGGAAGAGACAGGCGCCGAGGTCGAGGTCGGTCGCCTGCTGTACGTGTGTGACGTCACGTCGGCTCATGTTGTCCACATCACCTTCGAGGCCCGCCGGGTCGGCGGGCAGGTCGGAGTCGTTACGGAGGGCGCGGATACGCGGCCGATCCGGCAGGTGACGTTCATGCCGCTCGACCGCCTGCAGAAGCTGGGATTCAGCGAGACGTTCACGAAACTGTGCCGGGAGGGCTTCCCCGGGGCCGGCTCCTACATGGGACCGAAGTCCGCGATCGGGCTATGACCCGGTCAGCACGCTGATCAGGAGGCGGTCCAGCTCGCCCACGGGGCGGGCGGGGCCGTCGAGGGCGTCGATCCACCCGTTGAGACGATGCGCAAGTTCCCACGCGCCGAGCCCGGTGGCCGCCGAGGTCCGGTCGTCGCGCACGGGGCGGATGCCGACCTCGCGTGAGGAGCCCAGCAGGTAGCGGGAGCGCACCGCCCCGATCGCGTCCTGGGTGCCCGGCGTGTTCCACGCTGCCCCGAACAGATGCCGCTGAGCGGGCGCGTCCGGGGCAAGTACAGGGCCGTCGCCGCACCAGATCTGGACGTTGCCCACCAGGTGGTGCACGTCGGCCGATGAACGCCCGGGCTCCAGCACCGGACAGGTATCGCCCACCGCGTAGTCGCAGTTGTAGGCACGTGCGCCGACGGTGGCCTCGGCTGCCTCGGCCCGGGTGGGCAGGCGCGCTCCGAGCCAGGCCGACACGGTGGCCGCCCCGAGCCACGTGACCCAGGATGCCGGGTGCGTCTCGTAGCCCGGCCTCACCCGCCACTGCCGGGTGCGCGTGTCGCAGTGCAGCCGCCCGCCGCGCTCGTGCGGCATCGGTGCCTGTTTCTGAGTCGTTCATGACATGACGACCCGTGGTGTTTCGGTGTTTGCCCAGCTCAGAATTCGAACGGAGGGGTTTGGCGAGGTCGGCTGGTCCGTGTCCGGACGGGTCGTAGATTTCTGCGACACAGGTGTGCCGCCCTCTCTGGAGCCACGCTGGTACATATCGTGACGATCGATACAGCGTCGTTGACAGGTGGCATCGTGAACACACATGGGATCGACTACGAGGCCGTCTTCCAGGCGCTGCCGAGCGCAGTGGCCCTGTTCACCACAGACCTGGTGTACGTCGACGTCAATGAGGCGTTCCTGAGCAGCATGGGGCGTACCCGTGACCAGGTGGTGGGCCGCTACCTGTCTGACGCCTTTCCCGACGACCCCAAGGACTCCGCAGTGACCGGCATGCGCAAGCTGCAGGCATCGCTGCGGTGGGTGGCTGCCACCGGGCAGCGCGATGCCATGACGCTTCACCGCTATGACGTGGAGTACCCGGACCGGCCCGGGGTGTGGGAGGAGCGGTATTGGAGTCCGGTCAACGTCCCCGTCTTCGGCCCGGACGGGCGGGTGGCGCTGCTGCTGCACCGGGAGGAGGACATCACCGAGCTCATCCGTGGCCAAGGCGGCAAAGACCGGGCGACAGTGCTGGAAGCCGAGCTGTACACCCGGGCCCGGGAGCTGCAGGAGGTCAACGAGCGGCTGCGTGAGGCGCACGCCCGCGAACGCGAGGTCGCCCTGAGCCTGCAGGAGGCGATGCTGCCCGCCCTTGTGCCTTTGAGACATCACCGCGCAGCGGTGCGCTACCGCCCCGCGGCCGGGGTGCTGAACGTGTGCGGGGACTGGTACGAACTCGTCGAACTGCCTGACGGCCGTATCGCGGTGGCCGTCGGCGACGTCGTCGGCCAGGGGCTGGCCGCCGCCGGCGTCATGGGCCAGCTGCGAAGCGCCCTCACTGCGGCTTCCCTCGTCACCGACGGCCCGGCCCCCGCCCTGGACACTCTCGGTCTGTACGCCCGATTGGTCGACGGTGCGGAGTCGGCCACCGCCGTTCTGTGCGTCGTCGACGCCACCAACCGCACCATCGCCTACAGCAACGCCGGCCATCCTCCGCCGGCCCTGCTGTACCCCGACGGCACCGTGGACTTCCTCGACCAGGCCACCGACCCCCCGCTCGGCGCCCGCCCCGAACACACCCCCCGCCCCCAGGCCGAGGCCGTGTTCGCCGAGGGGGCCACCCTTGTGCTGTATACCGACGGGCTGATCGAACGCCGCCATGAGGACATCGATGTCGGCCTGACCCGGCTTGCCGCCTCTCTCGCCCGCCACCGGGGCACCGACCCCGACACGCTCGCCGACACAATCCTGGCCGACCTGACCCCACCTGCCGGCGGCTCGGACGACACCGCCCTGGTCGTCCTTCGCCTGTGACGGAGGCGGCCGCCACGGCGCTCAGTGAGCGGGTACACGCAGCTCTGGCGGCATGAGCCGCCCGCATCACCGTCGACGACCACGTCCGTCTCTGTGATCCGGCTTCTCGGGCAGCTCGGGAGGCGTGAACGCCTGGCGGTGGGCCGGGATGTCGATGAGATGGACGGGACTCTGCGGCGTCGGCCGGAGCCGATCTGCAACCAGCAGTCGGCCCTGCCACCGCGTTCACCACTTCCTGGTGAGCCCGTCGAGGGGATCCCCGTGGACGCGCTGGAAATGGCGCTGTGGCGGCAGAAGATCAAAAAGACTTTTTGCGGCCGGGGCGTCACTTCTGGGCAGGGTGCCCAGAAGCGACGCCCCGGCGCAGGAACCTCTCCGCCGCCGGCGCGCACCGGAGCCCGGGCCCATCGGTGGCCCGTGGGGCGGTCCTCAGGGGTGGTGCGCCACGTACTGCTTGTCGAGAAGCGCGAGATGGCCGCCCATCGACTTGTTCGGGTTAAGTGCGTTGACCTTGAAGACGTCCGAGAAGGGCCTCCCGTTCTGTGTCCACTCCAGCCGGTAGTCGATCCCCGAACAGACGTGGTAGCTGCCGGTCACCATCTTGGCCGTCGCCGTGACCTTCACCTCGCTGATGCCCGCCTGAAGGATCATCTTCTTGACCAGTGTCTCCAGGACGAGGTGGTGCCCGTTGGCGGCGGCGAGCCCGGCCGCCAGGTTCTCCGGCGCGTTGGGCTGTTTGCCGTCGTGGCCGCCCATCGTGAACGCGATCAGGTGCAGCCACTGCCAGTCGCCGTCGGCCATGCCGCTCTCCTTGGCGGCCTTGGACGCCGAAACCCCCTTCATCGCACCGTTCTGGTCGGGCTTGTGGCCGTCGCGCCTGCCGCCGCCCCAGGTGCTGAGCACCTTCTGGTCGACCGTGACGGGGCCGGCCGTCTTGGTGGCCTGTGTCACCGGCATCAGCCCTCCGAGTGCCGCGATGGGCGCCGGGGCCGATGCGGGCGGCAGGGCGAGATCGGGTATCTCGGCGGGCATGTCCTTGGCATAGGTGATCATGCGGTGCGCGGTGCCGTCGGGGGAGTCGAAGGCGTAGGTGGCGCCGCGCGTCATCGCCGTGCCGTTGCCGAGGAGGACCTGGTCGGGTGTGGCGGAGCCGGGAGCCGGTTTCAGGGCGGGGGACTCGTAGAAGGGCAGTTCGTTGAGCGCCTTCGAGGATGCCGCCTGCTTGCCGGGGGACAGCGGGGGCTTCACCATCAGCCACTGCTTGTCGCTCTTGGAGTGCATCAGGCCACCGCCGTCCGCGAGCCGGGTACGCGCGCTCAGGTAGGCGTGTACCGCCTCGACCTCCGCCCGGACCTTCGACCAGGACTTCCGGTCCCAGCGCCATTCGGGGTCCTCCTTGGGACCGGGGTCCTCCGTGTAGAGGCGGTTCAGGCTCTCCGTGCCGATCTGGCTCAGCCTCTTGGGCCGGCCGCCGTCCTCCGGGCCGCCCGCGATCGGTGCGGCCCACACCGTCGCCGTCAGGTATTTACCCATGAGGCTCAGGTTGCTGGGCTTCTGCTCGGAGAGAGTCTTGGCCACCGCCGCGCGGTGGTCCGCGTCGGCCGTGGACGGATGGTCGACGTCCATCTCGGAACCGCTGCTGGACTGGCTCGCCATCTCGGTGTCACTCGTGCGTTGCACGGGTGTGTCCGGGCCTGCCCCGCCGGGCACCGGCGTGTCCCGGTCCCGGAGCCGCCGGACCGGGGCCGGGCCGCCGAGTACCCGCCTCACATTGGCCTCCGCTTCCCGCTCGAAGCGGTCCGACGGGTCCGAGACGCTCAGTCCCGCACCGTTGTCGGTGCCCAGGACAGGGCCCTGCCGCTGCTGGATGACATGGGTCAGCTCGTGGGCCAGGGTGTGCCGGTCGCCCCCGCCGTCACCGATGACGACATGGCTGCCGGAGGTGTAGGCGCGGGCACCCACCTCGGCGGCCGAGACCCTGGCGGCGGCGTCCGTGTGGATGCGCACATCGGAGAAGTCGGCGCCGAGCCGGGACTCCATGTCGGTGCGGGTGGCCTCGTCCAGCGGGCGGCCTTCGGACCGCAGGACGGCGTGGACAGCGGAACGCTGCACGGCGGACGGGCGGGGGTCGCCTCCGCCGTGCGGTCGGTCCGCCCTGGCCTCGGGATGCCCGGCCTGGCGGAGCATCTGGACCACGACCGCGTTGCCGACCTCGCTCTGCAGGGCGAGGAGCCGCCCGCCGGGCCACTTCGGTCCGGTGGCCGGCCCGCAGACCGGAACGTCGGCCGAATCCGTCCTGACATTCTCGTGCTTGCGCAAGGCCGCCTCTTCCGGTGCGAGAACTCCAACTCCCCCTGTGTACACGGCTATGGGGCATGCCGCCAGGTACCCGAGGACAGCACGCACCGGCCCAGCGGGCAGAGCGCGGCGCACCGGCGGGTACGAGGACACCGGCCCGATCGCCGCCGCCGCGCGATCCCGGGCGCAGCCGTCCGGATCGGTGCCGAGCCCCACCCGGCCGGGCGGAGTGCGTGCGGGCGGCAGCCGCACCGGCCGGGTGTTCCGCGCCCGTAGGGTCTGTCGCGTTGGTGGAAGGGTTCTGGTGGGGCCGCGACGCCGGGTGACCTGGGGCCAGGACCCTGCTTCCTTGAGCAAGTACGCCCGGTGCAGTAGCGGGTGAGCCTTGGCGATGAAGAGCAGCTGGGCTACTCGTCGACCCGGCCTCTGCCGTCCATGATCTGGTTGCGGATTTTTATGACTCCGTCGTCGTTGAGACAGCGGGTCGCGAACTCCAGTCCGAACTCGTCGTCACGGAAGTAGGGGTCCAGCATGTGCTGCCCTACCCCGTAGCTCAGCGCGTAGGTGCCACGGCCGGTGCGCATGATGATGAGTCCCGCCGCGGCGCGGCTGTGTTCGTTGACGTCCAGTCCGGTGATGGATTCCACCGCGCTGCACCAGTCGGCGCGCTCTCGGGGAACACCTCCGGTGATCAGCAGGCCTTCCAGCCCCGGGCGGGTGAACTCCCTGGCCTGGTAGTCCTCATCGTCGAGGTATCTCTCGCGGACGAACGTGCGCAGTTCCGGGGCAGTGCCCTCGGGGGGCTTGAGCCGGTGGAGGGTGGACTTACGGGCGGCGGATCGAGGTGTGCGGGTACTGGCCAAGACTGCCTCCGCGCGCACGAAGCGGTTGAAGACACGACGAAAGCAGACAGGGTTCCGTCTTCACCACCGGACAGATCTATCCGGCTCAGGGGAATGCCGGACGGCGGAATCTGCACTGCCACCCCCCTGCGTCACCGGACCAGCCTGGACCATCTGCCGGGGAAATTCCCCTCTCATACCGCTGTCGAGGAAAGGGGCCCGTTGTCTTCGGCCACTCGGTATTCGGGCCGGGGCGGTTCACGGTGTCCAGGAGATTCCCTGCCCGCGACCGCGGATCGCGCGCCACTGCGGCACCGGGACCCGGCTTTCTGCCGCGCGGAGCCATCGGCCGTGGAGGGCATGGTGAATGACGTCGTCGAGAACGTGCCAGTCGGCTTGGTGCCCGCAGCGGCCGCACGTATTCGGGTTGAAGCTGCGCCCCCGCTGCCAGGCGGGCCGGTCGTGCAGTTGCGCGGCCAGGTCCATGGTGTCGCCGGTGGGGTCGGCCAGGATCCGGCGTGCCACATCGACGGCTTCGGGAAAGTCGGTCGTGGTGAACTCGCTGCCGTCTGGCCGGTGCGAAGGCAGCAGACCGAACACCCATCGCAAGGGCATCGAGCACTGCCGGCACGGCATGTCGCATGCGAACACGTCCACCCGCAGCGTACTCACCCGGCACCGCCTCCTCCCCCCTCACCTTGGCACACTCCGGTCCACGTTCTGCGGGCGGACCTGAAGCTTCCCCGGCATGGGTGCTGCGTCACCGGCGGGTGGGCAGGGCGGAGCGGTCCTGGACGGTGATAGACCCACATCACCCACATCGACGACGGTTGTCGTCGGCGGAGACGGAGTCGAGACGGACGGTGTGGGCGAGGGAGTCCGGGTGCTTCCGGTGGTGGCCGGGTGTCTGGTGGTGGGTGTCGGGTGGTGGGGTGTGGTGGCTCCGGCCGGGCCGGGGCGCGTGGGCGTCCTGGCCCGGCCGGGGCGGTGGTCTGTGTGCCGGGCGGTGCTGGTTGCGGTGTGGGTTATGCGCGGGCGTCGTCGACCTGGTTGACGCTGGAACACGAACTACCCCCATTGACGCAGCAGACCCCGGCCCTGGCTCCCCGCAGGGACGTGGAGCGCAGTGCCCTCATCCTGCACCAGGGCTCGGACATCCGGCCCGCAGTCTGCTGGGCTGCCCAACTGAGCGTCATGCGGAGGCCGAAGTAACAGCCCTGTCCGCGGCGCACGGAGGCTGAAGAGCACACGGCGTCTCCGAGGCGGTGAAGAAGGACCGTTATGCCTTCTTCACCGGTTTCTACGCCGACTTCTTCCCGGCCGCGGCCTGGACGGGGCGCCCGAGGACGGGGTGATGCCCCTGCTGCCGCCGGGAGGCCCTGATCCGATGCCCCCGTTGGACCAGGCGGCCCTGGCCGACGCCCAGGCCGCCACCGCGGTGCTCGTGCGCCAGGGCAAGGTTGCCGAACCGGTGGGCGCGATGGTCATCCCCGCTCAGCGTGGCGGGGTGCTGTTCGCAGTCGGGGGCCGGGACGGCGAGCTGTACGTCAACGGACGCGCACTCACCCAGGGCTGGGCGGATCATCTGCGGACGATGGTGCCGGAGCTGGCTTCGGACATCATCCGGCTCCAGGCCATGCGCGCGGAGTGGCTGGACGCTCCGCCCGAAGACCGCACGCTGGCGCTGGCCGGCGGCTGCACCGACTCGAACTGTCTCACCCCGCACTGACCTGCCCCGTCCGGGCCTCGGCGGCGCTGTTCACCCGTACGGGCGACGGACACCACCGGGGCCCGGACGCCCCGCGGCAGGCCATAGGCTCGGCGCCGTGGCAGACATCAAGAACACCCAGGGCTTCAAGGCCCTCCTCGCGCAGACCGAGGCCGAACTGCTCACCCGCGGCCTGGACGTCGTCCCCGTAGGGGTGCGCAACGTGCTCGCCCACGCGGTCAACACCGTCGCCGAGCGCATGGATATCCAGCCCCGCTCTGCCCTGCGCTACATCGACCCCGCGGTCATCGCCGACCAGATCGCCGAGGCCGGTGCCGAGTCCACCGACGGCGCCGAAGGGGCCCACGGCATCCGCCCCTTCCGACTGGACAACCGCACGGTGCCCACCGACCGGTGCGTCACCGGACGCCCCCTGATGGCCCTGGCCCAGGCCGCCAAGTACGCCACCGCCAACGGCGACTCGCGCACCGCACAACACGCCATCGACCTGTCTCGTCCAGCAGGGAGAGCGTGGGCAGGCCGCCGGTGACGGCGTGCTCGCCCTTGCCCTGCTCCTTCGCCCACTCATCGAGACTTCGCCCGGCGTCGATCGGCGCCTACTCGCCCGCGCGGAGCAGCTTGCCCTTGGGGATCTCCCCGTCGTTCTGGAGCTTCTCCCTCGACATCTGGATGGCCAGCACGCCCATGTCGCGGCCGAGGTTCCAGTCGCCGTAGATTATCGCCGCGTCCGTACGGTGCGCGAGCAGGCAGGCCGCCGTGGACCACTCGGCCGTTGACCACGCGTTGATTGGTTCAGATCGGCGTTGGTTCGGCGGCGTAACTGTCGATCCACCCGTAGGTGTTTTTGTGCGCTCCGCTCAGGACCTTCACGTAGTCCCATTGTCCCTTGCCACAGGAGGACCGGAACTTCGTCCCTTTCGACAGCAGGCCCTTGGAGTAATATCGCGTGCTGGGACCGTTCCGTAGGTTTACTGAGCCGACCGTGGTTTTCCAGGTGCCTGGGGTGACCTCGACAGTGCACGCCGACCGTCCCACTGCACTCGCAGTCGGCGCTAGGGCCACCACCCCACCGACGAGAACAGCAACCCCGATGGCCGCAGTCATTCCTCGTTTGAACATGACCGGCATTCTGCTGTTGCCCTCCGCATTGATTTTCATGTCATACAGGATCTCAAGTCGCGTCGGGTCCGTGAACCGGTGAACTGGCCATCCGCCCTCCGATCGGCTACTGGCGCACGCCCGTCGGGGTGCCGTTAACGAGTGGCGAACCAGGTGACAAGTAACCCGCCAGGAGCTTTCAGATCGAAGGTCGGCCCCCCTCGCCGGGACGTGGCGAAGCGGTGTGTGCTGGTGTTCAGGCCGCGGCTGGCTCTGGTTCCGGCTCGGGGTCGGTGGGGGCGGGGACCGATCTCGCGGTCGGTGGCCCTCTCGCCCTTCTTGCGCGGAACCTGCACCCGATGCCGCGGCCGCATCCGGTAGCCGGTCAACTCCTCGCCGCGAGCCTCCTCAGGCAGGTCCCACGACTCCGCCACCTCATAGAGCTGGGCCATCACGGACGAGGAAACCGTCTTCGCCGTGATGCCATACAGCAGGAACTGCCGTACCCCCGTGAGCACGTTCCGGATCCGGGCCGGCTCGCGTACGGCCTCAGCCCCCGGTCCCGGATACACCAGCCCGTTCCCCACGGGACGCTCGATGCCCGTAACTGCCTTCGAGCCGAACTTCAGCCAGACGATGAACAGCCCCAGCTCTTCGGCTGCCACCCGCCAGTTCCGGCCTGTCCGTGTGCACCACCGCAGGTACAGCGCGATGTGCCCGGCGTACGTACGAGTGGTCAACTCGGCCTGGTCTCTGCCGAATCGCACGTACCGCAGGAAGGCGTCTGCCTCCGGGACCACGGCCAGGTCGTCGTCCACCACCGCCTCCCAGCAGTCCCTGACTTTGCGCTAACCCCACCCCTTCCCCTCCAGATGCTTCAATTCTAGTAATGCAGATTTGATTTGGACTTCGAGCTCACGCGGATACGTACCTAAAACTAGTCCCTGCCCCGACCACACCCAGCCCCATACTCCAAAGCGACTTATCTGACTCCTCACGGCGCGCGAATGCCTGGAAGTTGACGAGTGCTGGATCTGGAATGAACTGAGCGACGCTGGCAAGGATTTGATCCAAACTGCTTTCGATCACTGCGGCACTGTGGTTCACGGCCGCGAGAACAATGAGGTTGTCGCGGGAATCTTCGAGATTCCCGTCTGCCATCCCCATCGCCACAAGCGCGCGACCGAGTGGCGCCTCGGATCCGGTACGGACTCCGACGGCAGCCATGCGCTCACCGTATGCGCTGAGCACTCCGGCTACGCGCGTGCTTACCCTGCCCAGGATCTCCTGTCTGGACGATGGCGCCGCCTGCATGTACCCGACCACTACCGACTCGACGATCTCGTCGAGTTCGTGCGGCAGCTTGATCCTCAGGTAGCCGTTGAAGCGCTTCCCCTCGAGCATTGACGGTGCCGTCGCTTGTGTCCTCTTCTGGGGGTCATCCGGCTGACGGGACAAGGTGCGAACCTCTCCAGGAGTATCCGGCTTGGAGGAGCTGCTGGATTTCACGTGCGAACACACTGGGTTCCTGTCGTGCGACATTCCAGTAGTTCCCTGCCGTCGGTGATCCGACGTAGACAGTGCCGCGTTGGTCAATGATGGTTTGGATCCAAGCATCATTCTTCCTGATCGACCACGGGTCGGCGACGAGCTTTGAGTACCCGGGCCAGCTCCCACCGACAGTCGTGTCAGGAAGTCGTCCGAATACCGGTGTGCCTTGGCTTGGGTGCCATCCTTCGCCTGGGCGGAGAACACTTGTGTCCGCGTTCCGGGGGGCCCATTGATAGCCCCCGCCGCAGTTGTGCACCAGCACCGAAGTGCCACCTACGAATACATAGTAGGTGTGCAGGTCATCGACGGTGAGGTTGTGGACCGCAGCCTGCTCGGTGCGGCGGTCGACAGCGGTGATCTGGACTCGGGTGCCAGCGCCGGTCTGAAGCCACTGGCCAGGCTTCAGACCGGCGCTGGCAGCCACTCGCGCAGTTCAGGAACCCAGAAGGGGTGGCCGTCGGTGGCGGTTAGTACTGCAACCGCATGTGGCGTGACGGGCCGTCGTCTTGGTCGTTGGGCTGGCTGTGTGATGAATCGCTGACGGTCGCGCAGATCAAGGACTGGTCGGATGGGATAGCTGGGCTTCATGCCTGGTTTGCGGGACGTTTTGGCCGGTCGGAGCCACGTGAGCGGGCGTTGGACTACCTGTCCACGTTGCTTGCGCCGCTGGAAAGGAAGAATGGGTGG
>NZ_JBIBVN010000080.1:0-12987 GCF_043080425.1 Streptomyces sp. NPDC015032
ATCCTCAACTCGCTCGCCGACTACCTCGAAAAGATCAACACACCACAAAAGGCGAAACGAACTTAAACTCGCTATTTGAGGCGCGAGACACTAGATGCCCGGAGGACGTTCCTGCAGGTAAGCCGCTGACCAGCGACTTTCCGGGTCACACCGTTGATCCAGACGATCACGGTTCCCCCTCTTCCGTAGCCCCCTGTGGCTTGCCCGCAACACCCTGCCGCGAAAACCCGGCTGTGGCGATGCTGTTACCCGAACGGAGCCGCCGAATGCCCTCGGGCCACCTCCTCCTGCTGGAGTCCGCAACCCCCCACGCGGCCCTGACGGACGGCCGGAGTCCGAGAGGAATCCGGAGCAGGACCGTCACGCCGGCCGAGCACGATGCTCGTCGACGTCTTCACGCTTCCGCGCAGTCTTCGCCGTTCCCGTGGAGAGGTCCCGGCCCGCACCGCGGCCGGGCGCCGCGGTGCGGGGCACGTTCCGGGCGGGCCCGTCACTACCCCTTGCCGGAGCCCAGCGTGAGCCCCGCGATGAAGTGGCGCTGGAGCAGCAGGAACACCACGAGCGTCGGCAGTGCGACGATCACCGAGCCCGCGGCGAGCAGGTTGTAGTCCGTGAAGAACTGGCCTCTGAGATTGTTCAGCGCCGAGGTGATGGGGAGCTTGTCGCCGTCGGAGATGAAGACCAGAGCCCACAGGAAGTCGTTGTACATCCAGGTGAACTGAAGCGTTCCGAGCGCGGCCAGAGCCGGGCGGCACAGCGGCAGGGTGATCCGCCGGTACTGGGTCCAGACGCCCGCGCCGTCGACGATGGCGGCTTCCAGGATCTCCTGCGGCAGGGTGCGCATGAAGTTGGCCAGGACGAAGACGCAGAAGCCGAGCTGGAAACCGATCTGGACGACGACGACGGCCCAGTACGAGTCGAACATCGTCATCGAGTCGGACATCCAGTAGGGCAGCGGGATGCGGTTGAACACGACGTACAGGGGCGTGACGATCACTTGCTGCGGCAGCAGGTTCCCGGCGGTGAAGAGCATCAGCAGGACGAGCCCGCCGCGCACCTTCAGACGGGCCAGCGCGAACGCCGCGAACGAGGCGAGGAAGAGGGTGGCGATCACCCCCGGGACCGCGATGATCAAGGTGTTGACGAAGTGCTTCGTCATGCCGGAGTCGGAAAATGCCTGGCGGTAGTAGTCCAGGGAGAGGTGGCGCGGCAGCGAGAAGTAGCCGTGTGCCGAAGTCTCGTCGTACGGCCGCAGCGAGGCGTACACCGCGAGCAGCAACGGTGCGAGGAAAGCGAGGGAGACCGCCATCAGAAAGGCGTGGACGCCGATTCTGCCGGGGCGCGGCCGACGCCGTGCGGCCGGGGCCGGTGGCGTCCGCGGGGCGGTGGGGCGGGCCGAGGGGGGAGCGGCATGGACAGTCAACGGTTCTTCTCCCCTCGGAGTTCCTGGACCAGATACGTCACGACAAATCCCAGGGAGACGGCCAGCAGGACGACGGCGATGGCGGAGCCGAAGCCGATACGGCTGGCCTCGCCGATGATGTTGTCGGTGACGAGCACCGAGAGGAGTTCGAGCCCGTTGCGGCCGTGGTTGACGGCGTACACGATGTCGAAGGCGCGCAGGGACTCGATGACGGTGATGACACCGACGATGACGTTGACCGGGCGCAGCGTGGGGAAGACGATGCGGAAGAAGGTCTGGGCCTCGCCCGCCCCGTCGATCGCCGCGGCCTCCTTCAGCGACGGGTCGACGGCCTTGAGCCCGGCGAGGTAGAGGATCATCACATAGCCGGTGTGCCGCCAGGCCGCGGCCAGCAGGACCATCCAGATGTTGAGGTCCGGGTCTCCGAGCCAGTCGGTCGGCGAGTCCGTGTTCCCGAGGACCGCGTTGAGGGCGCCCTGGTCGCGGGAGAAGATCAGCTGGGCGATGAAGCCGACCACGGCGAGCGACAGCACGACGGGCATGTACAGGGTCGACTGGTAGAAGCGGCTGAAGCGCACGCCTCTGTCGATGAGCACGGCGAGCAGCAGCCCGAACGGTGCGGCGACCAGGCCCAGAAAGGCGAGCCAGAGCAGGTTGTGCCGGGCGGCGGGCCAGAACTGCGGGTAGTTGGTGAAGAGGTTCGCGTAGTTCTGCGTACCGACCCATTTGATGTCACCGATGCCGTCCCAGCTGGTGAAGGAGAGCACGACGGAGGCGAGGGTCGGTCCCCACACGACGGCGATGTCGAGCAGGACGGGTATGCCGAGCAGCACACCGAGTACGGCCAGGTCGCGGCCGGTGAATCGCCGCGAGACCCGCCGCCGGGCGCGCCGCGCCGAGAGGAACGACACGGTCGGTACTCCAGGTTCAGTGGGATTCCATCGGGGGTCGTCCAGGGTCAGTCGGCGGCGAAGATGGTCTTCTTCTGCCGTTCGATGTCGTTGACCAGGCCGTCCACGTCGTCCGGGTTGCTGATGAAGGTCTGAATCGCCGGGATCATGACCGTGGAGGAGAAGTCCGGCCGGGTGTCCCGGTCCAGGAACTGGGAGATCTGCTTCGCCCCGGAGACCAGGTCCACTGCCTTCTTCTGGAGCGGTGAGTACGCGGAGATGTCCGCCCGGTCGCTCACCGCGACGTTGTTCGGGTCGCTCTTCAGGTAGATGTCCTCGGCCTTCCCGGTGGCCAGCCAGGTGAGCAGGTCCTTGGCGCTCTCCAGGGTCTTCTTGTTCTTGAGGCTCTTCGACTTCTTCGCCAGCAGGAATCCGTCGATGGGTGCCTCGACCGCGTCCTGTCCGTGCTCGGGGTTGATGACGGGGAACGGGAAGAAGTCGATGTCGCCCTGTTCGCCCTTGGGGAACTGGGCACCGGGGTGCGGCAGGCCGAACACGGCCATGCCGGCCTCCTTCTTCTGGAGGCTGGTGGAAGCCTCCTGCCAGGTACGGCCGTTGGCGCCCTGCTGGCAGTACGGGAGCAGCCGGCGCCAGGTGTCGAAGACCTCCCTGACCCTTCTGTCGGTCCAGGCGACCTCCCCCGCCATCAGGCTCTTGTGGAACTCGTAGCCGTTGGTCCGCATGTCGATGTAGTCGAAGGTGCCCATGGCGGGCCAGCCGTCCTTGTCGCAGAAGGCGATGGGGTCCAGCTTGTCCTTCTTCATCTGCCTGGCGAGAGCCACGTACTCGTCGAGCGTCCTCGGTGCCTGATAGCCGCGGTCGGCGAACAGGCTCTTGCGGTGGAATACGGCCCATGGGTAGTAGTAGTAGGGCGTGAGGTACTGCTTGCCGTCCGCGCCGGTGGACTGGGCTTTCAGGGCGGCCGAGAAGCCCTTGTATTCCTGCCAGTTGTCGCTGATGTCGTGCAGCAGGCCCTTCTCGGCGAAGAACTGCATCCGGTTGCCCGCGAACCACATGAAGACGTCGTCCGGCTTGCCCTGCAGATACCTGTTGATGTTCTCCTGAAAGGTGTTGTGGTCGACGGTGTTGACCTTCACCTTCCGCCCGTCCGACTGCGCTTCGTACGCCGCGAAAGCATCCGCGAAGGCCCTTTTCGGAATGGGGTCGGACGAATTCGAACCCATGGTGATCGTTTTTCCGTCCCCGCCGGGACCGGTCCCGCAGGCAGCGAGCAACGACGGCAGGGCCACAGCTCCCGCGCCAACTGCCGCACCACGCAGCAGACTTCGCCTGGACATCCGATGTCCTGCGACGCTGCCCGGTATACCTGACCTGCCGTAATCAGACTGCGTCATGCCCAGCCCCTCTGGAGATGCAACCCAACACAACCGAACGTGCGATTGGATCTCACTCCCAACTTACGCCTCAGTCAAGGGTTTTGACGAGATGCCGGACAAGCGGCACCACACCTCTTCCAACAGACTTCAACACGCCCTAACGTAATCGCACGTCTTGGCGTGCACATGCCGCCATCCGATCATGCGTGAGTATGGAGGAACGTAACGATGCGTCATCTTCCAACCTGTACGACCCGAACCGGCCGCCGCGGACTCATCGGAGCGCTGCTGGCCGGACTGCTCTGCACTGCGGGGACCACCGTTCCCGCAACCGCGGCCCCACCCGCTCCCGCATCGGTTCCGCAGGCCGGTAACGGTCTTGCGCTCACACCTCCGATGGGGTTCAACAATTGGAACTCGACGCACTGCCGCGCCGAGTTCAACGAATCGATGGTCAAGGGCATCGCCGACATCTTCGTCGAGAAGGGCCTCAAGGATGCCGGCTACCAGTACGTCAATCTCGACGACTGCTGGGCAAAGCCGCAGCGCAATGCGGACGGCGAACTGGAGGCCGATCCGCAGCGCTTCCCGAACGGCATCAAGGCCGTCGCCGACTATGTCCACTCCAAGGGCCTGAAAATCGGCATCTACACCAGTGCCGGCACCAAGACCTGCGACAGCATCGGACTTCCGGGCGCGCTCGGCCATGAGTACAGCGATGCACGGCAGTTCGCGGACTGGGGCATCGACTACCTCAAGTACGACAACTGCAACAACCAGGGTATCGACGCGAAAGAGCGCTATACGACGATGCGGGACGCGCTGGCCGCGACCGGCCGCCCCATCGTCTACAGCATCTGCGAATGGGGCGAGAACAGGCCCTGGGAGTGGGCCGGCGAACTCGGCAACCTCTGGCGCACGACCGGCGACATCAACGACAGTTGGGGCAGCATGCTGTCGATCATGAAGCAGAATCTGCGCCTGGCCGCCGCGGCGGGCCCTGGGCACTGGAACGATCCCGACATGCTGGAGGTCGGCAACGGCGGCATGACGGACACGGAGTACCGCACCCACTTCTCCATGTGGTCCGTCATGGCGGCCCCTCTGCTCATCGGCTCCGATCTGCGCAGGGCGGGCCCCGAAACCTTCGAGATCCTCTCCAACCACGAGGTCATCGCGGTCGATCAGGACCCGCTGGGCAAGCAGGGCACCGTGCTCTCCTCCACTGGCGGGCGCTGGGTCGTCACCAAGGAGATGCGGGACGGCAGCCGCGTCGTGGCCCTGTTCAACGAGACCGGCAGCGCACAGCGCATCTCGACGACGGCCGAGGCGGCGGGACTGCCGAAGGCCACCGCGTACACCATGCGCGACCTGTGGGAACACACGACGTACAACACGGCGGGCAGCGTCTCCGCAACCGTCCCGGCGCACGGGACCGTACTGCTGCGCATCGCCGCCGACGGCAACTGGGCCGCGCAGCCGCCCGCTGTGGAACTCGGTCTGAACGGAAGCCCGCTGCTCGAAGCCGGCCGCACCGCCACACTGAGGACGACGGTGACCGATCTCGGCCGTACCCCCGCCGCAAACGTGTCCGCGGCACTCACCGGCCCCTCCGGCTGGCAGGTGAAGGCGGCATCGCCGACCGGTGCACCGGCCCTGCCCACCGGCCGGGCACTGACCACTCGCTGGCGGGTCACGGCCCCCGCGGGAACGGCCACCGGCACCTACGATCTGGCGCTCACCGCCCGGTACCGCTCTCCGGCCGGGACACGGGTGAGCTCCACGGTCCCGTTCCGGGCCCATGTGGTGGTCGTGCCGCCCGCGGGCGGCAGCTACCTGAGCGACTTGCCCCAACTCTCCGCCACCAACGACTGGGGCCCGGTCGAGAAGGACACCAGCAACGGCGAGAGCAGGGCGGGCGACGGGAATCCGATCACCATCGGCGGCACGGTCTTCACCAAGGGCCTCGGTGTGCACGCCGACAGCTCCGTCGAGTTCTACACCGGCGGGGCGTGCGGCGCCGTGACTGCGCAGGTCGGGGTCGACGACGAGGCGGAGACCGGGGGCACGGTCGCCTTCGAGGTCCGGGCCGACGGCAGGAAGGTGGCATCAACCGGCATACTGACCAACGCGATGCCCGCGCAGTCGCTCTCCGCGGACGTGAGCGGCGCGCAGGTGATCCGTCTGGTGGTCACCGACGGCGGGGACGGCATCGATTCCGATCACGCGGACTGGGCGGACCTGCGGATCACCTGCTGACCGACGAACCGCGGGAGAGATGACGGGAAATCGCGGTCGCGGCCGTGCCGCGCCTTGGGTGCCGCGAACCTCGGCACCGCGCCTCGGATCGTCGGACGGGCACCGGAACACCGGTCCCGCCCGTCCGGCGACGCACGCCCCGTCGGCCACGGCGTCGCGGACCGGGCCGATGCCGAACTGGACCAGCAGACTGCGCCCGCCCTCGACGCGGACTGCGAGCAGGGCAGCCTGCAGGACTCCGTGATTGCCGGAACCCGTGTCTGCTGTCGGGCGGCAAGGAACAAGCTTCCCGACGCGAGGCATGGACGGAACTGCCATGCATCCGGGGCGAGTTCTGCTCCTTCCTCACCGTTCGTCCGGACGAACTGTTCGAGCCGTCCGACGCCGTCCTGTGCGGAGACGACCCGGTGAGGGCGTGATCCGAACGGGAAACTCAGACGGCCACCGCTCCGACCGAACCCACCCGTCCCGCCGCGGCCGCCGCGCCCACCAGCCCCGCATCGGTGCCCATGACCGCCGGGGCCACCGTGAGCTGCTGGACGAAGGAGAGGGTGGCGTACCCGCGCAGGGCACGGCGCAACGGAGCGAAGAGGACCTCGCCCGCACCGGCCACTCCCCCGCCGATCACCGCGATGTCGATCTCGACGAGCGTGGCGGTGGCCGCGATTCCGGCTGCCAGCGCCTGCGCGGCCCGCTCGAACGACGCGATGGCGACCTCGTCCCCGGCGCGCGCGGCGGCGGCCACGGCGGCGGCCGAGGCATCGCCGTCCGGTCCGGGCCGCCAGCCCGTCTCCAGCGCCCGGCGGGCGATGTTCGGCCCGCTGGCGATGCGCTCGACGCAGCCGCGCGAACCGCATGGACACGGATCGCCGTCCAGATCCACGCTGACGTGGCCGATGTGCCCGGCGTTGCCCGTGGGGCCAGGGTGCAGCTTTCCGCCGAGAACGAGGCCGCCGCCGACCCCCGTCGACACGACCATGCACAGCGCGTTGTCGTACCCGCGGGCCGCACCCAGCCAGTGTTCGGCCGCGGTCATCGCGACGCCGTCGCCGACCAGTTCGACGGGCAGTCCGCCGGCCACCTTGCCGACTCGCTCCACCAGCGGGAAGTCACGCCAGGCGGGGACATTGACGGGACTCACCGTGCCGGCCGAGGCGTCCACCGGACCCGCGCTGCCGATGCCGACGGCCGTCGCCCGGCCCCACAGCGGTGAGCCGGACAGCTCGCCCAGGACCTCCGCCACGGCCCCCATCACCGTCTCGGCGCTCTCCCGGGCGGGCGTCGGCCGCTGCGCACGTATGAGAAGCGCACCGCTGCCGTCCACCAGCGCGGCGGCGATCTTGGTGCCGCCGACGTCCAGGGCGGCGACGAGGTCGGTATGCATCGGTGTGGCTCCGTGATGGGTTGAGTGCGGGACCTGCGGCTTCAGTATTCAGTCTGCCCAGTCTCCATTCAGCTGACAACGTTGTCCAGGGCCTATGCTCGACGGCACAGCCCCCGGCCTCCCCGCAGCACCACTCGCGGGCCCGCCGGACCGCCCACACCCGACGACAGGACAGCGCACCGTGGCCGAGACCGCCCGTCACCCCGAGACCCGCTACGGCAACCGGCCGACCATGAAGGACGTGGCCGCCCGTGCCGGAGTGGGCCTCAAGACGGTCTCCCGTGTGGTCAACAGCGAGCCCGGGGTCACGCCGGACACCGAACGCCGGGTCCAGGAGGCCATCGAGGCGCTCGGCTTCCGCCGCAACGACAGCGCACGCGTCCTGCGCAAGGGCCGCACCGCCTCCATCGGCCTGGTCCTGGAGGATCTCGCCGACCCCTTCTACGGGCCCCTGAGCCGCGCGGTGGAGGAAGTCGCCCGGGCACACGGCGCCCTGCTCATCAACGGATCGAGCGCCGAGGACCCGGAGCGCGAGCAGGAGCTGGTCCTCGCCCTGTGCGCGCGCCGGGTGGACGGACTCATCGTGATTCCGGCCGGCGACGACCACCGCTATCTGGAGCCGGAGATAAAGGCGGGCATCGCCACCGTCTTCGTGGACCGTCCCGCGGGCCGCATCGACGCCGACATGGTCCTCTCCGACAGCTTCGGCGGTGCTCGGGAGGGGGTGGCCCACCTGATCGCCCACGGGCATCGCCGGATCGGTTTCATCGGGGACCAGCCGCGCATCCACACCGCCACCGAGCGACTGCGCGGCTACCACGCGGCCATGGCGGAGGCCGGGACGGCGGTGAAGGATTCCTGGGTATCCCTCGGTTCGACCGACCCCGGCCGGGTCCGGGCCGCAGCCGAGAAGATGCTCTCCGGCCCGGAGCCCGTCACCGCGCTGTTCGCGGGTAACAACCGGGTGACGGTGACGGCGGTGCGGGTCCTCGCGGAGCAGGACCGCCGGGTCGCCCTGGTCGGCTTCGACGACATCGAACTGGCCGACCTGCTCGGCATCACCGTCATCTCCCAGGACGCCGCCGCCGTCGGCCGCACCGCCGCGGAGCACCTCTTCCGCCGCCTGGACGGCGCGGACCACGCCCCGGCCCGGGTGGAGCTCCCCACCACGCTCATCCCGCGCGGCTCGGGCGAACTGCCGCCTGCCTGAGCGTCCGGGGGCGTTCAGGCGGGCGGCAGTTCGCGGACGACTTCCATCGACGGGGGCAGCCTGTCCATGCCTACGGCGGCCGTCCCCTCCGGTACCCGGATCGTACGCAGGGAGAGAACCTGGGCCAGGCTGCTGACATCGATGTGCGGCAGCGGGGTCTCGATGGTGAGTGAGCGCAGATGGGGAAAGTTGTGCAACCAGCCCCACGTGCCTCCCATGCCGGCATCCACCCAGAGATGGGTCAGAGGATCGCTGCGGCATGAATTGACGAAGTCAGCGGTGGTGAACTCACCGGACACCTTGATGCGGGAGCGGCCGCCGAAGTCGTGGAGCGCGCGGAGCTCACGCAGGTTGGACACCGGAAAGTAGATGCTTTCCTCGCTGACGTGGGCAACGACTTCCCTGCCGTAGAGGTCGGTGTCGAACCTGCTCCAGGCCCGCACCAGTTCCGTGCGCACACGCGGATCCCGGTGCCCGCGGTACCGGGCGAGAACGGTGATCGCGGCATCGGTCGCGATACGCGTGGCGGTCAGCACGGTGAAGTACGCCTCATCGGCGATCAGTTGTTCCTCGGGGCTCACTTCTTCCGGAACGAGCGGCGTGTCGCCGGTCGCCGCTTCCCGCGGACCTGGCAGCAGATCGAGCACGACCGGGCCGACCTCGGTGAGCGCGCGGGACTGATCGGCCGAGCGCGGCGGGATCAGGGCGGCCGCGCGCTGTTGCACTTCCATGCGAACCGCCGGGTCCAGCTCGGTCGCGTGCTCCAGGCAGGCGGCCGCGAGCAGGTGCAGCCTGTTCATGCCGTGCCGGGAGACGTCGTCCCGTCTGATGAGGCCGGTGAGCAGCCGCGTCCGCTCCGTCGGCCGCGCATGGGCGACGGCCATCCTGATGACGTCCTCCCACTGGTCCAGATGCGCGTTCGCGATGAGAAAGTCGAAATCGAGGCCCTCCACCGCGGCCTTCGCCCCGAGATAGTCCTGAAAAGTCCTGTGGATGAAATCCATGGAGTCTGCGCTCGGTTCGCGCAACAAGCCGCTGCGGACCAAGAGATATCGGTAGATCTCCTCCGCCGTTCCCTGCTCGTCAACCTTCGGCATCATCGGCAGTGCCTGCCCCAGGAGGTCGACCGCATCGCCGCGGTCCATCTCGGAGCGGCCGTTGCGGATCATCCAGTAGGCGAGTTTCTGGATCAACTGGATATGGTGCGCCTCGCTGATGTAGATCGAACCCGACTTGTAGACCCCGCGTTCGCGGTCACGCCTGAAGAGCAGCATGGAGAGGGCCGCATCGTAGATCTCCTTGCGCCCCTCGGGGAGGTAGCCGCGGCGGTCCTGATGCAGCGCGCATATCAATCCGCACATGAGCGGGTTCGTGGCCAGCCTGCCCAAGTCCTGTTTGGCACGGATCGCCCGTAGCAGCTCGTTCGCGTACTGATCGCTGATACCGGCCGCCTTGTGCCAGCGCTCGACGAACTCGGCGATGTTGTCCCTGCTCATCGGCGCGAGGTCCAGTTCGGCGAATTCCTCATTCACCAGCCAGTGTTCCTGCACCGCCGACGGTCTGGAAGTCACCAGCCACCGGTTGGCGGGGTACACACTGATGAGTTCCCGGAGCCAGCGGCGGGCATCGTTGCGGTCGTCCTCGGGAATCTCGTCGATGCCGTCGATGAGCATGAGCCCGCGCCCCGCCCTGAGCACCCGGTCGAACCATCCGGGTGGTTGAAGAGCCGCGATGGGGCAGTCCACCGCCGAGAGGAATTCGTGAGGCGCCGGGAGTGTGGCGCCGCCCCTGGTCAGGGTGCGCAGCGGAAGCACGAACGGCACCAGTCCGTACAGGTACAGAAGGCGCTCGTCCGGCGCCTTCTGCCCGGCGGAGACTGCCAGCCACTGCACCAGTGTGGTCTTTCCGGAACCGGCCACACCGCGCAGGAGTACGCGGTTGCGCCCGGCCAGCACATGATCGGCCGAAAGCAGCACGGGTCCGGTACTGGTGGCCTCGCCCGCCGCGTCCAGGCTCAGGTAGGCAGCGTCGAGCCGCCAGGTTTCCGGCGCTCCGGAGAGGTCGAGGCCGAAGATGCTCAGCTTGCCGTGCTTGGCCGCGATGTATCCGGCGTACCGGTCCTCGAACGGCCCGTCGGCCGGGGACGGAGCGCGCGCGATCAACGAGTCGATCTTCAGCGTCAGTTCTTCGATGGACCGGCTCTGCTCGACCAGGGTGCGCGGCACGAAGGTCGACCGCTGAGTGAAGAAGTTCAGAATGTGCAGGCAGGCAGTGTCCAGCACGCTCGCATGCAGGGTGACCGCGTCACTCGACAGTCCGAGCGTGGCCGGCCTGCTCTGGGACCGCAGACGCCGGGAGAGTCCCAGATGCCCCAGCCTTACTGCCTGCACGTCCTCCATGTCGAGCGTTCCCATGACACGCAGGGAATCGGCGACCGCGTTGGCGACGGCACGTTTCTCGAAGGTCGGCAGGACGTCCTCGACGCCGGTCGACTGCGCTGCGCGTCTGACCAGTTCTTCCGCGATCGCGTGGAGGTCCTTGTCCGAGAGTGTGCGCTTCTCGCCCCGGAAGGAGATGAGTGCGGATACCCGGATGGGCTTGTCGACCAGGCCGGCTCCGGGGCCTTCGGACAGGAACAGCTTCTTGATGAGCGGGCTCACCACGCTCGACGCGAGGCGCGCTCCGATGGCGGCCGGTTCCATCTGGTCTCCGAGAGGTGCTCACGGCACCATCGGCCGTTGTCGCGCCAGCGTAGAACACCCTCTGATGACGCCTCCCGCGTTTCGGCCAAGAGCCCCTCGCCACAGAGCCGTTGAACGAAGCTTCGCGTACCGGGCGCCTCCTGCCCGTTGTCGGGCCGGGAGGGACGTCACGCCTGCCCCGCCGTGAGCCCTCCCCGCCGCCGCGATGCGAAAGCGTCCAGGTCCGCGCGCGTCAGCCCGGTCAGACGGGCGACCTCGGCGGTGTCCAGGGCCCCGCAGTCGATGCCGCGCAGGAGATATCCGCTGAGCGCCTTGGCCGTGGCGGGTTCGTCCATGACGTCGCCGCCCGCCTTCGCGACGTACGCGGCGAGCCGCGCGGCCGCCCGCTCCAGGCCCTCGCGGTAGAAGGTGTACACGGCCGCGTAACGGGTCGGCAGGTGACCGGGGTGCATGTCCCAGCCCTGGTAGTAGGCGCGGGCCAGGGCGCGGCGGGTGAGACCGTAGTGGAGTCGCCACGCCTCGTGGACCTGGTGGGCGGGGCCGACCGGGAGGACATTGGTGGAGCCGTCCGAGACCCGTACACCGGTACCCGCGGCGGCGACCTGCATGACGGCCTTGGCGTGGTCGGCAGCCGGGTGGTCGCCGGCCTGGTAAGCGGCGCTGACGCCGACGCAGGCACTGTAGTCGAAGGTGCCGTAGTGCAGGCCGGTGACGCGGCCCCGCGCGGCATCGATCATACGGGCGACGGCGGCGGTGCCGTCGGCGGCGAGGATGGACTGACTGGTCTCGATCTGGATCTCGAAGCCGAGCCGGCCGGCCGGCAGCCCGTGCGCCCGCTCGAACGCTTCGAGGAGCCGGACGAAGGCGGTGACCTGCTCGGGGTAGGTCGCCTTGGGGAGCGTGAGGACCAGCCCGTCGGGAAGACCGCCCGCCTGCATCAGACCGGTGAGGAAGATGTCCGTGGTGCGGATGCCCCGGTCGCGTACGGCGGCCTCCATGCACTTCATCCGGATACCCATGTACGGGGCGGCTGTTCCGTTCCGGTACGCCTCCGAGACGAGCCGGGCGGCCCGGGCCGCGGCCTCGTCCTCCTCGGCGTCGGAGCGGGGGCCGTAGCCGTCCTCGAAGTCGATGCGCAGGTCCTCGACGGGCTCGCGCTCCAGCTTGGCGCGCACCCGCTCGTGGACGGGGGCGGCGAGCTCGTCCGGGATGCCGAGGACGGCGGCGAACGAGGCGGCGTCGGGGGCGTGTTCGTCGAGGGCCCGAAGCGCCTGGTCGCCCCAGGAACGGATGGTACCGGCGGTGAACGTGTCGCCGGGGACGTAGACCGTGTGGACGGGCTGGCGCGTGCCCGGGTCTCCCGGGTAGCGGCGGGCGAGCTCGGCGTCGACCGCGGTGAGGGAGGCGCTGATCTCCTCGCTGACCACACCGGCGAGGCTCGTCGCCACCTTCTCCTGCTGTCCCATCTCCGCACCCTCCACGACTACGCCATTTCCGCGTCCTGGAATCAGCAATCCGTATGGTGAAGCTATAAGGCCGCAGGATCTGCGTCAATGGTGAGGGAAAGCGGTCCGGGGCCGGGTGGTGAGTGGACACCACGCGGCCCCGGACCACCGGGACTGTGCCAGAGAGGGCGGGTCAGCCCTTGCGGGAGTTGACCTCTTCGGTGAGCTGGGGCACGACCTGGAAGAGGTCGCCGACGACGCCGTAGTCGACGAGGTC
>NZ_JBIBVN010000081.1:0-12500 GCF_043080425.1 Streptomyces sp. NPDC015032
CACATCTGCGGGAAACACCCGCGTCAGCAACCCCACAGACACCAAATCCGACAACCGGACATCAGACGACGGCTTCACCCAACCAGAACGCGGCACCCCCCCAAGATACCCCAGAAACACTTAACTGAACGGTATTGGCCTTAAACGCCGAGCTCAGAAACAGTCCCCGTACCAGTGCGCCGCGCCGGGCGCCGTGACCGTGGCCCGGACGGATTCGGCCGTGGCGTGCAGCGGGCGCGCCATGCCCACGTGCTCCTCCACCGACCGGGGCTCCACCAGCAGGGCCGGCAGGGCCGCCCGGACCCCGGGGCCGTCGGGAATCCGGACCCGGGCCCGGCTCAGCCCGGCGTCCCGGCCCCGTTCACCGACGGCGGCGAACAGTTCGCCCAGGCACTCGGGTGCGCCCGCGAACTCCCTCACCTCCACGTACTCCCCCGCGTGCTGGGCCACGATCCAGCCGACGAGCGCCCCCGACGCGGAGTCCTGCGCCACGAGCGACCGCTCGACCGGGCCGTACCAGGCGGGCACCCGCACCGCCCAGTCCTCGGGCGCCCGCAGCGAACTGAGCGCCCTGTTCGCGTTGTACGCGTGGTGCAGGGCGGCCACCTCCGCACCGTCCCGGGCGGTGGCCGCACGGACCCGGAACGTCCCGGAGGCGGCCGGGGACGCCAGTGTCCCCTCGGTGCAGGTACTGCCGAACTCCTGCCATCCCGAGCCCCGGTAGACACCGGGCGTATCGGTGAACAGCAGTGACCAGGCGCAGTGTTCGGCCCTCATGGTGCGCTCCGCCTCCACCAGCAGCCGTCGCACCAGGCCCTGGCCCCGGGCCTCGGGGCGGGTGGCCACGCTGCCGATGCCGCCGACCCGCTGCAAAGCGCCGTGCGCGTCCCGGATCAGCCGGGGCACGTAGACGACGACCGCGTCGATCCCGCCTCCGGGACCGTTCTGCGCGACGAACGTGTGCCGGTGCCGGTCCGGGTCGAGGGCATGCAGGGAGGCGATGTGCGGGGCGTCGAAGCACCGTTGCCACAGGGCGTCCAGGGCCGGATCGTCGGCCGCGGTGGCGGTCCGGATGACGGCGGTCACAGGGTCAGGTTCCCGTCCGTGCGCACCGAGTCGCCGCTCGCGGGCATCGCGGTCCGCTTCGTACCGTCCTCCACGCACGCGGTGTGCAGGACCGAGTCCAGGGCGTCCGGGGCGAGGTGGAGCGTGCCGCCGGTGAAGCGGCTGCCGGTCGCCGCGTAGTGGTTCGTGCCGTCGGTGATGCGCACATGGGCGGTGTCCGGTGCGGAGGCGGCGCTGCTGAGTGCGGTGATGTCCCAGGTCGTCCTCCCCGGGCCGGCCGCCCGGCCGAGCAGCGCCCTGGCCTTGTTGCTCCCGGTGAGGCGGGCCCCGCCGGTGACGGTGAGCCGCTGGTCGCGCACGGCGCTGAGTTCGATGCCGGTGTTGTCGTAGCGGCCGCCGTCGATCCGCAGGTCGGCCGATCCGACCGAGAGCGGGGCCGCGTTCTCGGCGCCGGTGACGGTGCAGTCGGTGAAGTGGACGGGCCCCGCACCGCGCAGGACCGCGCCGTCGACGCCTTTGAAGGTGCAGCGTATGAAGTGGACGGGGGCGGTGACCGGGGTCTGGACGAGGACGGCGCCCGCGGGCGGCTCGAAGGAGCAGTCGCTGATGGTGGTCGGCCGGGTGGAGCGGGCGGAGCGCTGGGCGACCGCGAAGGTCTTGGCGGTGCAGCCGCGGATCTGGGCGCCGTCGGCGTTGACGGTGAGGGTGCCGGCCTGGTCGAAGGTGGGACGCGCGATCACCGTGATGTCTTCGAGTGTCAGATCGGTGATCTTGGTGTTGGCGGTGAACCAGGAGCAGACATGTCTGCGCACGGTGATCCGCTTGGCGGAAATACCCCATTGCGCACCGGAGTTGGCGATGTCCATCAGTCCGGAGTTGCCGTCGAAGAGCAGGTCGTGCTCGTACTGGCCGTGGGTCGTGAAGGGGTTGCCGCCCGCGTCGTCGCCGTCGCCGTGGCAGTTCACGACGGTGCAGTAGGCCGAGGCGGTGAGGTCGTTGAGATGACGGACGTTGCTGGTCGTGCAGTCCGCGACCCGTCCGTACAGGCAGTAGATCTGCTGGGTGAGGTAGCCCGCGCCGCCGTACTCGACGGTGGGCGGGTTCTTCAGGCTGCATTCCTCGGTACGGAACCGGGTGCACCAGCGGCGCATGATGACCGGCCAGAAGGATCCGGTGGCGTGGATCCCGGAGACGTCGCAGCCGACGGCGTACTCGAAGCTGACGGGGTGGGAGCCGGTGTATTCGTCGGGTCCGGCGCCCTCGAAGGCGATGTTGCGGATGTGGGTGTTGCGGACCGGCTCGACGCGGGTCCAGGTGAGGGTGCGGCCCGCAACGAGTTCCCATCCGTTGAGGTAGCCGATCCGGATGTGGTCCGCGTCGATTATCTCGGTGATCTCGACCAGCTTCTGCAACTCGCGTTCGTCTCCGCCGCCGCCCGCGACCGGGTCGACCTGCACGGCCCACCACTGGCCGACCTCGAACGCCTTGGCATCGGGGACCGGGAAGGTGTCGGTGAGCTCGATGACCTTGCCGGAGAGCGCGTGCTTGACGGTGGTGTCGGTGACGGTGCCGCGGAAGGAGAGGACGGCGCCGAAGGGGTTGTCGTGGGTGTTCTTCTCGATGCCTTCGGTGCGTATGCGGTGGCCGCCGAAGTCGAGTTCGATGTGGGAGCGGTTGAAGAGGTGGCGCTTGGTGAAGAGGAGGTCGGTGTGGGCTTCGATGCGGTGGACGTTCTTGTCGGCGGTCATCGCGTCGAGGGCGGCGTCGGCGGGGGTCCTGGCGTCGAAGTGGCCGAAGGTGCGGAAGTCGAGGGTTCCGGTGTGGAGCTGGTGCCAGCGGCCGGTTGTGGTGCCTTCGGGGGCGAGGACCGTTCCGCCGTTGTGTGCGGCGGTGGACTTCCGGTCCCAGCGCACGGCCATCGCGCCGCCGTCGCCGGGGGTGTGGTAGCCGGAGATCAGGACCTGGGTGCCGTTGTCGAGCGGCTTGGTGTTCAGCCCGCGCAGCTCGGCGACCGTGCCGACACGCAGCACATCACCGGCGTGCGCGGGTGCGGCCTGCGCCGAGCCGGTGGCCACGGCCGAACCGGCCATGACCAGACCGGCCAGCCCCGAAGCCCGCAGCAGAGCACGACGGGACGAGGCGGAAGGCGAGTCGGAGGACGAGACCGGGGACGATGCATGGACGGACATGGCGAAGGTGCTCCTCACGGTGTCGATGCGTGCTCGATGAGGACCGGCTGCCGGTCGGTCGCGGTCAGATCGTGTTGCGGTAGGGCGGCATGAAGCGCATCCGCGGCATCTGGTCGGCCAGCACTCCCCCGTCGACGACGATGCGTGCCCCGGTGAGGTACGCCCCGGCGTCCGAGGCGAGCAGCAGCAGTGCCCCCACGCACTCGTCGGGCTGTGCGTACCGGCCGAGCGGGATGCGCTCGCGGTACGCGGATTCGAAGGCCTCCCGGTCGAAGGGGAATTCGCCGTCGATGGGCGTCTCGACCATGCCGGGGGCGAGGGTGTTGGCGGTGATGCCGTGCGGGGCGAGTTCGACCGCCAGGGTCTCGGTGAGCAGTTGGGCAGCGGCCTTGGAGGCGTTGTAGTGGGCCAGGCCGGCCTCCGCCACCAGGGCGTTCTTCGACGTGATGGTGATGATGCGGCCGGCGACGGAGTCCGCCGTCATGTGCTCGGCGATGCGCTGGGTCAGGAAGAAGACGGCGTCGACGTTGACCCGCATGATGTGCGACCAGCTCGCGGGGGTGATCTCGTTGAAGCGTTCCAGCGCCGCCGTTCCCGCGTTGTTGACCAGGATGTGCAGCGGTCCGGCCTCGGCGCGTACGGCGTCGGCGAAGCCGGGCAGCGCGTCGATGTCCGCGAGGTCCTGTCCGTAGGTGCGGACCCTGCGGCCCAGCGCCTCGACGGCCGCCGCGGTCTCGGCGACGCCGTCGGCACCGGGCAGGTCGACGAGGACCAAATCGGCGCCCGCTTCGGCGAGTCCGACGGCGAAGGACCGGCCGAGGCCCCGGGCGGCTCCGGTCACGACCGCGGTGCGGCCGGTCAGGTCGAAGCGTTCGGTTCCGCGGGGCGGGACGGCTGCGGTCATGGCGGGGGTTCCTCCAGGCGGAGAGGTACGGAGAAGGGTGCGGCGGGTCCGGCCCTGATCCGCCGGAAGGGTCGGGCCGCCGCGCAGGGACACTGGGGTGGGAGCGCGGCGGCCCGGCTGCCGGCCGGCGCCCTCGGACAGGGTGTTGACCCGGGCGCGGGCCGGCAGGTTCGTGGGGAACGGCCCGGTCAGCCGTTCAGGCCCAGCAGATCCAGCGACGGCCGGTGGATGATCTCCTCCACCGCGTCCACGTCGAGCGGCGGCAGTCCGGGGATGCCGGGGATGCTGGCGATCTCCCGCAGCCCCTTCACCGAGTCGTCGACCGTCGTGAACGGGTAGTCGCTGCCGAACATCAGCTTGTCGAAGACCCCGTAGTCCTGGACGAGCCGGAGACTGTGCCAGAGCTGGAAGGGCCGGTAGTGCAGGGCGCTGATGTCCGCGTACACATGCGGGTGCTTGCGGATGACCGCGATGCACTCGCCCTCGAAGGGGTGGCCGAGGTGGGCGAGGACCATCCGCAGTTCCGGATGGCGGATGGCCACGGCGTCCAGGTGGCGGGGCATCGCCCACTCCAGCGGCGCCGTCGACACGAAGGTCGTCCCGGTGTGCACGAGGAGCGGAAGACCGTGCCGTTCGGCGTAGCCGTACAGCTCGTCGTACTCCTCGGCCGCCGGGTCGAAGCCCGCGTACATCGGCATCAGTTTGATGCCGCGCAGGCCCAGTTCCTGGTGGCCGTAGCGGAGTTCGTCCTGCCAGCCGGGCTGGGTGGGATCGAGGGAGAGGTAGCCGATCAGCCGGTCGGGCTGCTGTCCGGCATACGCGGCGACGGCCGCGTCGTCGACCCAGAGCCCGCTGCGCCGCGCCTTGCCGCCGACGACGATCGTGCGGGTGCCCTCGGGCGCGGTGACGGCGTACTCCTCCCACTTCACCGTGAGGTCGACCTCGCCCGCGTGGGCGCGGGCGGAGTCGGACCTGAACGGGTCGGTGAAGTCGTGGCTGTGCCGGAAGAGGTGCGAGTGGACGTCGACGATCATGTCCGGTTCCGCTTCTCCCAGCCGTCCGCGAACATGTTCCAGAAGCGGTGGCTGGGCGGGTGCTCCTCGAAGACCTCGTCGACGAGCTCGACACCGAGACCCGGGGCGGTCGGCAGGCCGATGCGGCCGTCGACGATCGGGAGGGTGCCCTTGAGCGCGTCGAAGACGTAGTCCTCCAGGAGTCCGTCGAAGGTTTCGAGGATCTTGAAGTTGGGGATGCCGAGCGTCGCGTGCACCGAGACGGTGGTGCAGAGCGGCGAGTTGGAGTTGTGCGGGGCCACGAGCATGCCGTGGGTATCGGCGATCGCGGCGAGCTTCCTGACCTCGGTGAGGCCGCCGGCCATCGAGAGGTCGGGCTGGATGATGTCGACCGCGTTCGTGGCGAAGAGCTGCTTGTACTCGTAGCGGTTGTGGAAGTGCTCGCCGCCGGAGATGGGGAACGCGGCGCGCTGCCGCAGTTCCGCGTACCGCTCGATATGGGTCCAGGGCATCGGCTCCTCGAACCAGCCGATGTCGAAGGGTTCCAGCTCCCGTACGAGCCGGGCAGCGGTCGGCATGGCGAACCGTGCGTGGCCCTCGATGAAGAGGTCCACATCCGGTCCGATGGCCTCGCGGACGGCGGCCACGAGGTCGACGGAGCGGCGCAGTTCGGCGCGCTCCAGCTCGTGCAGACCGGGGCCGAAGGGGTCGAACTTGAGGGCGGTGAAGCCCTTCGCCACGGTCTCCTTCGCCTTGGCGGCGAAGACCTCGGGCTCGCGTTCGCCGGTGTACCAGCCGTTGGCGTACACCCGTACATCGTCCCGGCAGGCACCGCCGGTGAGCCGGTACGCGGGGACGCCGAGCGCCTTGCCCATCAGGTCGTACATCGCCTGGTCGAGGCCGGACAGGGCGATGCCGCCCATGTCGCCGCCGCGCAGGAAGTCGCCCTGGTAGACGCGGAGCCAGAGCTCCTCGACGTCGAAGGGGTCGGCGCCGATGAGGTGCCGCTGGGCCAGTGCCTCGGTGAGCGCGCAGACCTCGCGGACCCGGTAGGGGTGGGTGATCTCGCCGATGCCACTCAAGCCCTCGTCGGTGTGGACCCGGACGTAGCCGAAGTCGCGCCAGGAGGTGCCGAGCATCAGTGTCTCGACGCGAGTGATGCGTCCGGCGGGGCCCGCCGGACGAGTGCGGTTGACGGTCAGCATCAGCGGGTCGCCCCGCCCATGGTGGAGGTGTTCTCCAGGTCGCGGGCGCCGCCGTTGGCGAGGACGGCCTTGACCGCGGCCTCGGTGCCCTCGATCAGGCGGTCCACATCGGCGTCGGTGTGGGCGTAGCTGATGTGGCTGCGCTTGAGGTTGAGCGGCAGCTCGAACAGGCCGTGGTCCAGGAGCCCCCGGCGGTAGCCGACGAAGAGCGAGGCGTCGTTGTTCAGCAGGTCCGCATAGGTACGGGGGGTCTCGCCCGGCATGAAGTAGCTGACGAAGACGGAGCCGTAGCCGGTGACGACGGCGGGGACGCCGAGGCGCTCGTACAGTCCGGTCAGTTCGGTACGGACCCGCTCGCCGAGCCGGAAGACATGCTCGTGGACCGGCTCCTCGCGGAGCTTGCGCAGGGTGGCGAGGGCGGCGGCGACGACGGACGGGTGGCCGTTGTACGTACCGGCGAAGAAGGCGGGGGCGCCGGGGCGGGTGGAGAAGAGGTCCATCAGGTCGGCGCGGCCGCCGATCGCGCCGACGGGGGCGCCGTTGGCGATGGCCTTGCCGAGGGTGGTGAGGTCGGGGGTGACGCCCGAGATCTTCTGCCAGCCGCCGATGTCGTGACGGAAGCCGGTGATGACCTCGTCGAAGATCAGGACGCTGCCGGCCCTGGTGGTCTCCTCGCGCAGCGTGGTGAGGAACTCCTGGTACGGCAGGAGCGCGCCCACGTTGTGCGGGACGGGTTCGACGATGACGGCGGCGATGTCGGAGCCGTGCTCGGCGAAGGTGCGGCGGACGGCCTCGCTGTCGTTGAAGGGCAGGACGAGGGTGGCTTCGAGGACCTCGGGCAGGATGCCGGTGGAGATCGGGTCGTGGCCGCCGACCATCGAAGGGGTGGAGATGACGTTGAGACTGACCGCGTCGTGCCAGCCGTGGTAGCAGCCCTGGAACTTGACGACCAGGCGGCGGCCGGTGGCGGCGCGGGAGACGCGCAGCGCGTGGAACGTGGCCTCGCTGCCGGTGCTGGTGAGCAGCACCTTCTCGATCGACGGGATGAGCTCGGTGAGCTGTTCGGCGAGGAGGACCTCGCCCTCGGTGACACCGACGCCCATGTGGCCGAGGGTGGCGCCGGCCTCGGCGGTGGCGCGGGCCACGTCGGGGTCGTTGTGGCCGAGCAGCGGCGGGCCGAACGCCGAGTGGAAGTCGGTGTACTCACGTCCGTCGGCGGTACGGAACCGTGCGCCGTCGGTCCCGGTGACGACCAGGTCGGTCAGTCCGGGAACGCTGCGCTGGCCGCTGTTCACGCCGCCGGGTACGACCTGGCGGGCGCGCTCGGCGAGTCGGGCTCCGGATTCGTTGCCCACCGGGCCTGAACTCATGGTGCTTACTCCTTGCGTCGAGAGTCGTCGGTTTTCGCAGGCCCTGCCCGGCCCGTGAGTCCCTGGCGCCATCCGCCCGGCAGTCGCCGCAGGAAGAGGGTGATCCGTGATGCTTGGTGGTGCGTTTCGAGAATTCTGAACACTGTTCTGTAGAGCAGAACAGTGCCTGGATATTACGTGCGCCACCAGGGCCGGTCAACCCCTTTCTGAACGCAAAAAGGCTGGATCTCAAGCTTTCTTGGCGGAGAAAGCGCCTTCCGATCCTCTCGGAGGCACTAGGCTGTTCTGCTATGACGAACAGTGCTGCCCCAGAAGAACCGAAGTACTGGGTCAAGAGCGTGGCCAGGGCAGCGGACATCCTCGAAGCGCTCGCCGCCCCCGCGCAGGGGAACGGCCTGAGTGTCACGGAGGTCGGCCAGGCCTGCTCCATCTCCAAGAGCGCCGCCTTCGGCATGCTCCAGACCCTGCGTGCCTACGGCCTCGTCTCGGACGACGGCGAGGGCATGAACCGCCGCTACCGTCTCGGCATGAGCCTGGCCCGGCTCGGCGACCGGGCCCGCTCCCAGGTGTCCTTGCGCGCAGTGGCCCACCCCGTCCTGGCCGAGCTCACCCGGACCACCGGCATGGCGTCCAGGCTCGCCGTGCCCGAGGACGGCCACGCGGTCGTCGTGGACCAGGTCGAGCTCGACCAGCGCGTCCGGCTCGACCTGCGGATGGGCCAGCGCGAGCTGCCGCACTGCACGGGCCTGGGCAAGGCGCTGCTGTCCGCGGTACCGCCGAGCGAGGCCGCCGCGGTCGTCGAACGGTTCGGGCTGCCCCGGCGCACGTCCCGCACGATCACCGATCCGGCCACCTTCCTGTCGCATCTGCGCGACATCGCCCGGGTCGGCTACGCCCTGGACGACGAGGAGGACGCCGAGGGCATCATCTGCATCGGCGCACCGGTCTTCGACGACCGTTCGGTGTGCGCCGGAGCGGTTTCCATCACCGGTCTCAAGCTCGGTCTGCCGGCCTGGCGCTACCAGGAGCTGGGCAGTCAGGTACGGGACGCGGCCCGGCGGATCAGCCTCTCGCTGGGCTGGGTCGACGACAGGGAGAGCGCCGCATCCGACACCGACACATCGCATTCCGACGGATTCGAGTCTTGACCAATCGGCTCAACGCGCCGTAGGTTCCCTGCCAACCAGGTGACACTCACTCGTCACCAGCGATTTACCTCTTCCGGTCCGCTTCCGACGCCTGCCCATCGCGTCGTGGACATCCGACGACCGGACCCTTTTCAGCCATCCGCCCTTGGCAGTCCACCGCAGGAACGCTCCCTCATTCCCGGCACTTCTCGGAAGGCGAAGTCCGCATGAGCGTTCCGCACCACCCCTCCTCCGCCTCGTCCCGTCGTGCTCTGCTGCGGGCTTCGGGGCTGGCCGGTCTGGTCATGGCCGGTTCGGCCGTGGCCACCGGCTCGGCGCAGGCCGCACCCGCGCACGCCGGTAATGTGCTGCGTGTCGGCACGGTCGCCGAGCTGCGCGGGCTGAACACCAAACCGCTCGACAACGGCACCCAGGTCCTGATCTCCGGCTACCACACCCCCGGCGACGGCGGCGCGATGGCCGTGCGCTGGGACCGGAAGTCCACCGCCGCACACAACGGCGGAACGGTCCTCGCCCCCGAAGGCACCACAACCGGTCGCTGGCACCAGCTCCACACCGGAACCCTCGACTTCCGCACCTTCGGCCACTTCGACGCCAAGACCCCCGCCGACGCCGCCCTCGACGCGATGACCGCCGACAAGAACGTCCACCGCATCGAAGCCCACACCGACCTCCTCTTCACCAAGCGCCACCTCTTCAACCGCTCCCACATCGAACTCGACTTCGGCGGCCACCGCATACGCACCGAAGGCATCGAGAAGAACACCCACGACAACCCCTTCGGCGCCGTCCTCTCCTTCCGCGGCACCGTCACCGACACCACCGTCGAACACACCCTGGGCGCGGCCATGCCGGACCTCTCGGACCTGTTCGAGGTGGGCGACTCGTCGAAGTTCGCCGTCGGCCAGTGGTGGGCCGTGGAGATCAACGCCCTGGCGGGAAAGTACGAGAAGGAGATCCAGCGCCTCGTCCAGGTCACCGATGTCGTCGACTCGACGCACATCCGGGTCAACTACCAGATCGGCTGGGACCTGGCCGCCGGCCGCACCCTCACCTGGACCCGAATCGAGCCCGTCGACCGCGCCCATGTCCGCAACATGGTCTTCGAGGGCTGGGGCGACGACGAGATGACCGGCTCGCACCCGGTCGCGTACGAGTACGCGGTCCGCTGCGACGTCTCCGGGATCGAGGCCATCGGCACCTTCTGGCCGGTCGTGATGCGCCGCTGGTGCACGTACTACCGCACCGAGCAGTGCTCGCTGACCAACCCCAAGTCCGTCACGTACGGCGGCGCGGGCTACCTCACCCAGCAGATCTACTGCCTCTACGGGCACGTCGAGGACTGTCACACCTCCAACGCCCGTCATCTCAACGACTTCACGGCCTCCGCCTACTGCTACGTCACCAACTGTCACGGCGACGGCGACGACGAGGGCCCGTTCGTGACGCACGGACAGTTCGAGCACGACCTCGTCTACACCGGCAATTCCGGCCTGATGACATTCGCCAACTCCGGTGCCGCCTGGGGCGGCAGGGCCAAGCGGATCACCGTCCGCCGGCACGCCTGCTCCTGGTTCGTGGCCCGGGTCAAGATCACCGATCTGACGCTGGAGGACGTCCTGGTCATCGGCAAGAAGTCCCTCGCCGGTTCCGGAATGCTCTGGGTCAACGCCGACGGGGTGCAGATGCGCGGCTGCACGGCCTCCGGTCCGCTGATCGTCTCCCGGGCCTCGGACCTCTCCGCCCGGCCCAATGTGATCGCCGACTCCTCGTTCGCGTTCGCGGCGGGCGCCGAGATCACCCAGGCCAACGTCACCGCCCCGCTCACCGTCCAGCGCAGCGTCCTCAAGGGCGTCGACGGCGCGGTGTTCAACGGCACCGGCCCGCTCACCCTGGACCAGTGCACGCTGACCGGCTCCAAGGACACCGCCCCCGTCTCGCTCGCGCACACCGACATCACCGTGCTCGGCGGCGAACTCCGCGACACCGGGCTGAAGCTGACCTCGTCCAAGGACCAGCGCCTGCGCGTCGACGGAACGCGGCTGACCGGAACCAACAAGGACGGCGCCCTGCTGGCCCGTACCGGCTCCGGACGGACCGTCGACTGGCAGCTGACCGGCCTCGACTCGACCGCGCCCAAGGGCACCGCCCATGTGCTGGTCACCGAGGGCCCCAACCGCTACCGGAACACCGGCTCCACCTTCACCGGCGGCCGGCTCGAACTGCGGCCCGCGGCGTTCACCGGCGACAGCCATCTGCTGCACACCGGCTGCGTCGAGAACGGCACCGAGCGCACCGCGCTGCCGGACGAGGGCGACCGCGTCGCCCACACCGCGGCCACGCTGCGCATCTGACCACCCCTCCCATCGAGCACCACCGAGCACCAGGGATTCCCGTGTCCACGCATACCCCGATCACCGGCCGGCCCGTACGGGTCGCGCTCGTCGGAGCCGGCAACCGCGGTCTGACGTACGCCGAGTGGATCAAGGCGCACCCCGAGCGCGCCGAGCTCGTCGCCGTAGCCGATCCGCGCCCCGCGGCGCGGGCCGCGGCCGGCGCACCCGTCGAGTTCGACGACTGGCGGCCGCTGGTCGAGAACCGCATCGCCGACGCCGTCATCGTCGCCACCCAGGACCGCTTCCATGTGGAGCCGGTGCTGGCGCTGGCCGAGGCCGGATACGCGATCCTCGCCGAGAAGCCCCTCGCCCCGACCGAGGACGAGACCCGGCGGATCGTCGAGGGCGTGGAACGGTCCGGAGTCCTGTTCGCGGTGTGCCACGTCATGCGGTACACCCCGTACACCGACCTGGTGAAGGAGGTCGTGGACTCCGGCGTGCTCGGTCAGCTGGTCTCCCTCGACCATCTGGAGCCGGTCGGCTGGTGGCACTACGCCCACAGCTATGTGCGCGGGCCGTGGCGCAGCGAGAAGGACTCGTCCCCGATGCTGCTCGCCAAGTCCTGCCACGACCTGGACTGGATCACGTACGTGATGGGCGGCCGGATCGAGCGGGTCTCCAGCTTCGGCGGGCTGAAGCACTTCCGGCCCGAGAACGCCCCGGCCGGGTCCGCCGAGCGCTGTCTCGACTGTGCGGTCGAGTCCGACTGCCCGTACAGCGCGCTGAAGCTCTACATGCCGACGCTGCGCGAGAAGGGCGCGGTCTGGCCGGTCACCCATGTCACCGAGGCGACCGACGAGGCCGGTCTCGTGCAGGCGCTGCGCGAGGGCCCGTACGGCGTCTGCGCGTACCGGAGCGACAACGACGTGGTCGACCACCAGGTCCTCGCCATGCAGCTGACGGACGGGGTGACCGCGACCTTCCAGATGGTGGCGTTCACCGAGCAGACGCACCGCCAGACCCGGATCTTCGGCTCGCACGGCTGGCTGATCGGCGACGGCGAGCGGGTCACGGTGCAGGACTTCCGTACCGGCGAGACCACCGTCCACGAACTCGGCGCCTCCGGTTCGAACGCGGCGGACGGGCACGGTGGCGGGGACGCCGCGCTCGTCGAGGCCTTCGTCCACGCCGTCGCCACGGGTGACGCCGGGGCGGTCCGCTCCGGTCCCGCCACCTCGCTCGGCAGTCATCTGGCGGCGTTCGCCGCCGA
>NZ_JBIBVN010000082.1:0-11886 GCF_043080425.1 Streptomyces sp. NPDC015032
CGCTGGTCACACTTCCGACGCCGCAGCCAAGCCCGAGCCCGCCGCTGCCACTACCAACGCCGAGGCCATGACCCCCACATGCGGTTGCAGTACTAACCCCCTCAGCCGCCCGACGCCGGGGGCGGGAACCGCCCGCCCCGGCACCCCCAGGAGCCCCACAGTGACCCGTACAGCTCTGTTCGAGACCCACGCCGACGACCACGGTTGCGGATGCGTCCCCGCCCCCGCCGAGCCCGACCCCGGCACCACCGCCGACATCATGCAGGCCCGCGCCATCGCGTCCGGTCTCGCGGAGTTCGGCATCGGGCCCGCCCGCTGGTCTGCCGCCTACGACCACCAGGCCGCCGCCGTCGTCCTGCGCGTGGACACCCCGCGCGGACTGTACGCGCTCGCCATCCCGGCCCCCGGCCAGCCGTTCCCCGTCCACCACCGGGGCGCACGCATCGGCGCGCTGGACTGCCGTCGCACGTACGGCACCGCCGACAGCTACACCGCCGCGCTGTTCGCGGCGTTCCTGCGCGACCGCGCCGCACTCGACATCCCCGGTCGGGACGCTTGCCCCACACCCCAAAACATGGTTTAATTAATGGCGCCGGAGGGGGAGGGCAACACCCCCTCCGGGCCACCGGCCGCCATTCGGCCCGACCCCGGCCGCAGGCGGAGGGCAACCCGCCCGGCCGGGCCCTCGATTCCTCTCTCACCAGCAGGAGTACCCACGATGACCAGCGCAGCCATGCGGTTTTCCGTCCCCGCCACGGCCCAGTCCCGCGTCCGTCAGCTTGTCGACGCCACCAACGCCCGCGCCGCCGTTCACCGCCTCAGCGCGTACGCGCTCGACATCTCCAAGCCGTTCCTTGCCGACTACCACGACATTGACGACCGCCTGATCGGCCAGCGCCCCACCGTCACCGTGACGATCTCCGGTGACATCCCCCGTCACCACGGCTGGACCGTCATCGCCCGCTTGGACCACGACGAGGAGGGCGAGACGATCACCAGCCTGTTCCCTGGTCTGCCCGAGCAGGACGCCGAGGCCGCGCGCCAGTACCGCGCCATCGAGAACTTCTGCCACGGGTGCGCCGTGTCCCGTCACCGCACCGCCACGTATCTCGCCCGCCACGAGAACGGCGAGATGCGCCAGTTGGGCACGACGTGCGTGGAGCCGTACACCGGTCTGCCGATCAAGGGGCTTGAGGCCCTCTGGAGGTTCGGCACGCTGAAGGACTCCGATTGGGACGGCGAGGGGGTCGGCATCCCGGCCGATCTCCGCGTCCCCGTGATCGAGGTTCTGCGGGTGACCGCCGCCATTGTCAAGACCGAAGGCCGGTTCTACAGCCGGTCCGAGCAGTGGAAGAACACCCCGCCAACCGCCGGCGGCGTCGAAGCGTACTTCTTCGACCGCAAGGCCCCGATGGACTGGCGGGCCGCCATCGACGCCGACCCCGACGCGCCGACCACCGCCGCCGCCGTCCGGGCATGGGCCGTCCAGGGATACGGCAGCCTCTCCGACTACCGCCACAAGATGGGCCAGTTGGCGAAGGGCGAGACCGTTGACCCGCGCCACCTGCCGACGCTCGTGTCCGCCATCGCGGGTTGGTGCCGCGACCAGGAGAAAGAGGCCACCGAGCAGGCCGCCCAGAACTCCCGGCCGCAGGGGACTGTGGGCGAGCGCATCACGACGACCGCCACCGTCACCACCGTGATCGAGCTGGAGGGCCGGACATACGGCTACCAGACCCAGCGCCGCCGACTGGTGAAGTTCCAGGACCCGCAGGGCAACGTGTTCGTCTGGTTCAGCAGCGCCGGGACCGTCCCCGACCAGGGCGAAGAGGTCGAGCTGACCGGCACGGTCAAGGACCACAGCATCTACGGCGAGACAGCACAGACCGTACTCACCCGGTGCCGCGTTGCCGCACGCGAACCGGTCGCCGCGTAGCAGGCCCGGCCGGGCGGGAGCCACCGCCCGGCCACCGCCCGGCCGCCGGGCCGTGGGGCGGACGGCATCGAGCCGTCCACCCCACGCTCCGCCCACCGCCGTCCGGGCCCGACCGCGTCGGCGGCCGGCCCCGCTCACCGGCCCCCGTACAAAGGGCGTCCCTCCGGGACGGCTCAGCCTGGCCCGGCTCGCAGCTGGCCGGAACGTCCGGGCCGCGGGCGGCCCTCCCACCCCGTCCCGACGCCGGGCCAACGGGCGTGCCCTGCGGGCAGGACGGCACTGTCCATCGCGCTCCGCGCGACCATGGGCGGCACCTCCACCACGGAGGAACGGCACGCCGCCGACTGCACCACCGAGACCCCGAGGAACACCCATGCCCGAGAACGCGCGCGCCGCCCAACGTCAGGTCGCCCTGGCAGGAGAGCCGTCTCCGCAGAACTGTCTCCAGGTCGCCAGGCAGGCCGCGATCCTCGCCGTCACCGCAGCCGACGACGCCATGACCGCCGCATGCCGCAGCCGATCCGGAGCCGCCTCCCGCCTGGAGGCAGCCATGCATGCGGCCCACAAGGAAGCCGTCGAGGCCGAGCAGTACGCCGACCGTGCCGAGCAGTACGCCGACGATCCCACCGTGCCGCGCAGTGCCCTGCTGTACTGCGCCCGTGAGGCCGTCGACCACGCTGTTCGGGCGCAGTCGGCCGCCGGAGTCGAGACGACGGCCACCGACCTGCGGGCGGAGCTGGAGCGGAAGTTGACGGCGGCCGAGTACGCCGAGCGGGAGATCGAACGCCACCGGGAAGAAGCCGAGCGGGAGGCCGAGGAGCGCGCGGCCACCGGCATGGACCAGGAGAACCGGGACCAGGCGGCGAGGAACCGGTACTTCGCGGAAGGGCACGTTGCCGAACTCGGCTGGACGGCCGGACACGTCCGGGTGCTGGAGGCCGCCGAATCCGGACGCTTGTACTGGCGAGACGGGCGAGCCCGGCAGACAGCACGGCACGGCGTGTGGAACGGTGGCCGCCGGATCAGCCGCGAGCGGCCCCAGGCCCTGTTCGTCGCGCGCTTCCTCGTCGCCGTCCGCCAGGAGGACGGCACCCACGTACTGACCCCAACCCCGATGGGACAAGCCGCCCTTGAACTGGCCCGCCTTCATCCGGCCGGACTGCACGCCAGCGACCAGGCCGCCTACGAAGCGCGGTTCGCCAAGATCCGCCGAAGGTACAAGCGCTGCGACGACCAGAAGGCCGCTGCCCGCCGCTTGCCGCCGCTCGACTCCAGCGCACGGAAGTTGTACCGGACGCCGGTCACCCTCGCCGAGCGCGAAGCCGCCGAGCGGTGGGAGGACGAGGGTGGTCACTGCCCCTGTGCGGGCACCCCGCACCCAGCAACCGTACCCGTCGCGAGCGTATCCGCCCCGATCATCCGTCCGGCGTCCCGACATCCGGTGGTGCAGTCCAGCTTGTGGTGATGATGCCGGGGCGCCGGCGGTTAAGGGTGCGGCCCGTCAGATGTCGGAGTCGTGGCAACCCCTCGGCGGGAACCCGCCGAGGCTGTCCCGAAGCAGCTTCGCGCCTGCTGGGGATACGATCCTTCGACATGACGACCGAGCGGCATGTTGAGCAGTTCCTCCTGCACGCGCTCGATAAATCGGAGGGCAGCCTCAGCAGGTTCCTGGATCCTGGCTCGATCATGGGTTGTGTCCAGCACGGTGACCTCAACGAGCAGCAGAGGCATCCCATTGTCATCATCGACAAGCAGGAGAAGGACGCTATCGTCTCGTTGCTGGTGGCGCGGGGGTACATGAGCGCCAAGGTGCAGGCCAACGGATCCGCGTATCTCGTCAAGCTGACAGGCAACGGACTAGAGCACGCTCGGGAGTTGCTCCGTCGATCGGGGTCGAAGATCGAGCGCGAGGCGTACCTCCACAATGTGCTCGTACGCTGGGCCTACGAGCACGCCCCTGCCGGTGGATCGGCGAGTCTTCAGGGGTTCGCCGGCGATGAGCACTGGTGGTTCGCCGGGACCCAGGTCACGTGGGACGAGGTGTTCGCCGCTGTCCACTTCCTTGAAGCGGAGGGTCTTCTCAGAGTGGATCAGGCCAACGGCTTCGCCCGCGTCCAGCCGACACCGTTGGGTACCAGGTTCGCCCACTTCAAGCAGACTTTGAGGACCTTCATGATGACCCAACCGTCGCAGGCTTCAGGAGTTACGAACAACTTCTACGACAGCAACGTCGTCCAGGGGGACGCGCCCGGCAGTAACTTCGCCACGGGCGAGAACATCACTCAGGCGGTCAACCATGGCGTAGATGCGGACGCGCTTGCCTCCCTGGTCGCACAGCTCCGGGAAATTGCGCCCACTTTGGAGCTCGCCCAGGAAGATGCTGAGGACCTCTCTCGGTGCCTGCGGTGCAGTGCGCTGATCAGGAACCCGGGCACGGAGTCCAGGCCGGGCCGCTGCGCGGTCGCTGCGCGAGCCAGGACACCGCGCCCGGAACCCTGATACGGCGGAGCTGTCCGACCGAGGAGGGAACCCCGCCCAGGCCCGTTGTGGCCGGGCCCGGCCGAGCGGGTGCGGGTCGGTGGTGCGGACAAAGGTGCGGACAAAGAGCAGGTCAGGGCGTGTATCCGGGTTGACCCTAACCTAGAACGTGGTTTAATTAGTGATGCTGGAAGAGGGAAGGCAACCCCCCCGACTGGCATCCCGGGGCCAGCCGGCCCCGGACGCCGATTTCTCACCAGGAGGACCGCGATATGCCCCGTAAGCCGAAGATGACCGACGAAGAGCGCCGGACCTGCAGCGCCAAGATGCGCGGCGAACTCGAAGCCGTCATGGATCGCGCGTACGGCGCGATGGTCGGCAGCGAAGAATTCTGGGCCACCGTCATGCGCACGGCCGCGAACCTGACCCACCCGGACCGCGACGACCGCAGCCCCGTCAACTGCATCGCCATCGCCGCCCAGTGCCCGCACGCCACCCGCGTACTCAGCTCCAGAGACTGGCGAAAGGCCGGGCGCTTCCCGGTCAAGGGGTCCACCTCCCTCCGCATTTGGACGCCGATCAAGCGGCGGCCCGAGGGGGCCCAGGAGGTCATGGCTGCAGCCGCCGACGGCGGGCAGCGAGAGGCCACCGGCGGGGCCGCCGAGGGTGAGGTGCGCAAGGTGTCCGGCTTCAAGGCCGGGCCGGTTTTCGACATCAGCCAGACCGACGGCGACGCCTACGAGCCGCCCGCCGCCGCACCGCTCGCCGCCGAGGTCATCCGGGAAGTCCTGGTGAACCAGTACCGCGACCAGTACCACGAAGGCTCGGAGCAGGTCGGAGGGTTCGACTTCACCCAGGAAGCCCCAGACAACGCCGTCCGCATCCTGCTCTACGGCCACGCGTGGCGGCGCATCACCGAGGCGGACGCCCCCCTTCCCGGCCAGCACGCCGCCGAAGTCGCCTCAGCCGCCCATGTCGCCGCGCTCATTCTCAACATCACTCCGGGTCCCGCCGTCATGCCCCCGCTCGCGGGCATCGTCACCCAGGACAAGAGGCCCCCGGTGCATGAGTCTGCCGTCCGGGTCATCGAGACCGCCCGCGCCATCGCCCGCGCCGTCACCGCAGCCGCCGAGCGCCGCCGCGAACTTGCCTTGACCGGTTGACGCAGACCCAAGAACATGGTTTAATTAATGGTGCTGGAAGGGGGCGGGCAACCCCCCGACCGACACCCCCGCCGGGGCCGACCGGCCCCGGCGGAACCTCTCACCAGGCAGGACACGACATGCTCACCACCGACCAGAAGCCCATCGTCCAGGACTTCCCCACCGCGACGCTCGTGATCGGCGGACCCTGGTTCCGGGGCCACCAGCTCGACACCCGCCCTGCCGTCGTCGTCGGCCCGTTCGGCGGGCCGGAGTTCGCGGACGAGGCCACCATGTCCGTGGTCTGGTTCTTCACCCTCGGTGCCCCGCAGCCGGGCGACAGCGTCCAGGCGATGTTCCCGCACGAGCTGACCCCGCTGGACGACACGCTGACCACGATGCACGGCGACACCTTCCGCGACATCGTCCGCCGCCTGCGCCGGGGACGGTTCGCCTACGACGACGGGGACGCGCTCCGCGCCGCCGTCCGCCAGGCATGGCGCGAGCGGACCGGACTGGCCGACGCCGATCCGACCGCCCGGCACACGCTCCACCGCAGCTGACACCAAGGCCCGCCGGTCCGGGGGAGGGCAACACCTCCGGACCGGCAGGCCCCCAGCACCCCAGCGGACACTCCTTCGGGGCGGCAGGACAGGTCCGGTGCGTTCACCGCCGCCGGCCGACTCCGCCGCAGGCGGCTCCGCCGACCGACGACGGGCACCGGGCCGCAGTGGACGCGCCCCGCGGGGGCGCGACAGCCCCTGTCGTCGCGCAGGCGCGACGACCCGCGAGCCGATCGTCCCTCACGGCCCGCGCCGGTGGTGCAGCGCCGCTGCCAACGCACGGTCCGCCCTGCGGCCGGACCACAAACTCTCACCAGGAAAGACCAGTTCAGTGACTATCGAGATCACCCACACCCGCCGAGAAGGAACCCTGATCGAGGGCACAAGCCGGGGCGACGGATCGGCCGAGATCCTGCGACTCCGCGAGTACGGCCGAACCCAGCGCCAGCCCTTCCGCTGGAGCAGGAACCTTGACTGCTGGTACCTCCCGCACAGCCGCGACCACGCCACCTACACCCCCTCGCTCGAACTCCTCGCCCAGCGACTCCGAGACGCGGGCTTCGAGGTCACGCTGACCATCGACAACGCCGACCGCCGCTCGTTCTCCGAGGCCGAGGAGGAGCGGGAAGAGAAGGCCGAAGGCCGGGCGGAAAGGTTCGGCGGGTACGCCACCACCGCCACTCGAAACTCCGAGGCCGCGTGGAAGAAGAGCCACCAGATATCCGAGCGGTTCGCCGGTGGTCAGCCGATCCTCATCGGCCACCACTCCGAGGGCCGGGCCCGCCGTGATCACGCGCGGATGGACGACGCGATGCGCAAGAGCATCGGCGAGCGCGACCGCGCCGACCACTGGACCGGCCGGGCGCAGGCCGCCGCGAACTACGAGCGGTTCAAGAAGGACCCCGGTCGCACGCTCCGCCGTCTCGACAAGCTGCGGGCTGACCTCCGCGCGGTTGAGAAGTGGCAGCGCGGCGAGTCTGCCAAGGGCTACTCCCGCAATCCCAACGACCCCGAACTGACGATCCGGCACGAGGAACTTACCGAAGAGATCGAGCACTGGCAACAGATCATCAAGGACGCCGAGGCCGAAGGCTTCAGGGTCTGGTCGAAGGCCGACTTCACACGCGGTGACTTCGTTCTCTACCGCGGCACCTGGTACGAGGTCCTGCGGGTCAACCCGAAGTCGGTGACCATCCCGCACATTCACAACGGCACCGGTCAGCGCATCGTCCGCGCCACGGGCAACCGACACGACGACTGGACCTGGACCGCCCCCTACGACGACGTGTCCGGGCGCAAGAGCGCCGACGAGATGCAGCAGCCGCCCAAGGCCGAGGCCGCGTAAACCACGCCCCGCCCGCCCCGGCGGCCGAGCGCGCCGGGGCGGGCCCCTCTCTCTACCAGTAGCCACCCCACCGGGGGCGGTGGCAGCGCGCCGCCGCCCCCGCCTTTCCTGAAGGACAGAACCGTGCAGACCCGCCACACCCCCGAAAGCCTCGTCATCGCGGACACCCCCGCCGCGATCCTGGAATGGGCCGCCCGCCACATCGAACACGTCGGCATCCACCAGGGCCCCCGCCTGTTCGCCGGTCCGGGCCGTACGGCCACGTTGCCGTGCTGGCCGCGCGGCGCCCTCGAAGTCGCCGCCGGCCGGACGTACGGCTGGGACCGCATCCACCGTGCCCGCGACCAGGCGTTCGGCATCCTCGCGGAAACCCTCACCGGTCACCCCGTCGACGCCGACGAGCAGGCCGCTGCCAAGGCCCTTCACCGCGAGGTCATCGACCGATGGAGCGCCGAGCCCGGCCGCACCGCCGCCGACGCCGCCCACCTGTTTCGCACCGCCGCCCGCGCCGAACACGCCCTGTTCTGACCCCCGCCGCCCGCCAGCATCCTGAGTCATCGAAGGCCCACACGATGGACGAGACGACAGAAGACCGCAGCACCACCAGGACGCCGAGCCGCCGAGGAGCCGCCACCCCCAGCCGGGACGGCGTCCACCGGCTCAGCGTTCCCCTCCACCCCCGGCTCAGCGCGACCGAGCTGATCCGCGCACTCCTCGCGGCCCCGAGGGAAACCGACCTCGCCGCGCTCGACCCCGTACAGATCCGGTCGCTCATCGCCGGCGTGCTCACTCAGCACGGCTATGTCGTGCTCGACCGATCGCCGTACTACCCGGAGCTCGACCGCCACCAGGACGCCCGCCGCGCCGTGCGCCGCGCGTACGGGGCCCGGTTCCTCGGCGCCCCCGACGAACAGGCCGTGCTCGCTGACCCGCTCCGCGAAGTGCTCGCCGCCGGAAGCAGAAAGTCATGACCGCCACCGTCGCCGAGCCGACTGGAGCACGGGCACGGCAGACGTACTACTGGCGAGTGCGCAACGCGCGGACGCGCCAGTCACCCGCGAGCACCGGGCAGGCGTGGCACATCCAGTCCGGACACCCCGGCGGCGCGTACTGCGACCTCGGCCACGAACTGGACCCGCCCGCACACCACACCCCGACCCTGCTCTCCCACAGCCGACCGACCGGCCGCCGGGGAGACGAGCAGGAGTTCCGGGGCGGGTGTCTCGCGTGCGACTGGGAAGGCCCCGTGCACTCCGGCGACGGGTTCGGCGACGGTGACAACGAGGCGGTGGAGGATGCCCACGACCACTGCTTCCCCGGCTGGCGGACACTGCCGCCGATCACCACCGTTGAGGACCGGTGGGCCGTCCCGCGGAGCCGGAGCCGCTGGGCTCAGCTCATCGCCCGGTACCCGGCGGGCTGGGTGGACCAGGGCGCCCCCGTCGTGGCCTGGAGACGGTACCGCCGCGAAGCTCACGCTCCGCCCCACGCGGGACGCCCCCGCTACGAACTCCGCATCACCCGGCCACCACGCGACCGGGACCACCGCCCCGCAGATCAAGGGGCCCTCTTCTGATGACCGCCGTCCCGCGGACTAGGTCCCCGCCCTGGCTCGACCCAAAGGTGGTTTAATTACTCCGCCGTCAGCGGAGCGGGCAACCTCCGACCGGCCGCGCGTCCCACGGGACGCCACGCACCCAGACAACAGATGACGGCCAGCGCACAAGGGCAACAAGGCGCTGGCCGTCGGTGTCTCTCTCACCAGAAAGACCACACCATGCTATGTGACCGACACCCCGACTGTCCCCAACCCGGCGACATCGCCCAGCTCACGAGGGGTAACAGCATCGGCGCCGACCCCACCGACAGCTTCGTCATCGTCGAGGACTTCCCCCCGACCGGCCGACACCTCGTGCTCAACCTCCCCGTCGACCACCCCGGCCGTGCCGACTGGGCCGCCGCCGTCCCCCTGGCCGACATAGCCACCCTCACCCGGCTCGAACCGGCGGGCAGCCGTACGTGGACGCCGGCCCTGGACCCGGACGACATCCAGTGACCGCGCTGAGCGGTCACGACCAACGACCAAGAACAGGAGGCGACCGTGCCCCGCAAGACCGCCGGCCGCAGGCTCTATTCACGCGCGGACCTGCGCCAGGTTCACGGCATCAGCGAGCCCACGCTTCAGAACTTGTGGACCGACCGGGAGAACAACGGGCACCCGCCCGCAGAGACCATCGACGGCGTCATGCACTGGGACGGTGACGTATGGGCGACGTGGCACCACGAGCTTCAGCGGCGGCGCGCCGCCGCGAACACCACCAACCCGCCGAAGCTCGACGGCGACCCCGAAGAGATGGTGGGCCCGGCCGAGGCGGCGAAAATCTGTGGGTTCGCCGACTCCGCCACGGTCTCCCACTACGTCAAAAACCCGCCCGAGGGGTGGCCGGCACCCGACGACTGGGACGAGCTTCCGACCCGGCGCCGCCCGAAGTGGAAGCGCTGGCGCCTGTGGCAGTACCTCGCGGACCGCAAGGGCCGCGGGCACGCTGGCGGACGGCCCACCGGCCGCCGCGGACTGGCCTACCCCTACCAGGGAGACGAGCGGCTGACCCTCGCCCGGCAGGCCATCGCGGCGAACCCCGGAGCGAAGAACGCTGAACTGATCCCCGCACTCCAGGAGCAGACGGAGAAGACCTACTCCCGCCCGACCTGGAACCTGATCCTCAAGTCCGCCCGCGAGCACCCCGAGGAGTGACCCGTGCCCGACACCCGCTGCCCGCGCTGTGGCGGCCCGCTCGGTGAACGGCCCGCACGTTCCCGGCTCACCGTTGATCGCGACGTTTTCATCTGCACCCCTTGCGGCTTCGACGAAGCGGGGCGAGGTGCGAGTGAACTGCCGCCCATCCCATTTGGTGACTGGCCCGTGAAGTAACCGTCCTCCAGGCATGAGGGCCGCCCTTTCGGGGCGGCCCTCATCTCGTCTTCGTACGACAAGGATTACGCCAGAACGTCGATGCGCCCTCGGCAGGCGGCACGGATCGCCTGGAGGTCGGCAACGGCGAGCTGATGCTTGGTCTCGTCGTGATGCGGTGCGTCTACGACCGCCATCAGTGTGTGCTCCAGTTCCGTGATGGATTCGGCCGGTAGCACGAAGGAACCGGCCAGGTGAAAGCCGGTGTCAACCCGAGTAAGCAGAGTCGCCTCCAGAACATCCCAGGCACGCCGAGCAGCCGCCTGCTTGCCCTGCCGATCGGCGTCTGGAGCGCGGCCGAGTTCTTCCAGGGATCTGATCATGTCCGTTGTCCGCAGATGCAACTGGGTGCAGATCCTCCGCACTCGCGCGAACACCTTCAGAGTTACGGCGGCTCCGGCCGCGCCCAGGGTGAGGGTCGCTCCCAGCAGAACTGGCCGGAACCGCGCGTCATCCTGGGTGTACTGCATGAACCACAGCACGCCAATCAGCCCGCACCAGAGGGCCAGGGTCCTCACCGGCGCGGCCCTGCCGAGCCGGCCTCGAAGGCGCTCGACCGCGAAGTTGCTCGGCTCAATGCCAGTCCCGTAGACGAACTGAAGGCACCACACCAGAAGCAGCAGCCCGGCAGCCTTTCCGCGGTCGTCCGGTGCCGAGACCAGGGCCAGCCACGCGAACAGCGTCACGAGGATGAGGTAGTACGCCAGGGGAGCTGCGGTGAACCGGCGTTGGCTCTCCTTGGGAAGCCCCTCGTACCAGGGCTTGAGCAGCCAGAGTACGGGCAGTGCGAGCGCCACGCTGACTGGGAGCTGGACCATCAGCCAGACCTTGGAGCCCGCGGCGATGGCTGCGAACATGAGCATGGGCACCGCGAAACCGAGACCGGAAGCGATAGCGAACTGCTGGTTCTCTGTCAGCCCTCTAACCCGCGTGGGTATCTCCAGTGCACGCAGGCACTCTTTGACGTTGAGCACGGGCAGGGCCTTCCGGGATCTTGTGCCGTCTATCGACACGGCGGCCCACCAACCTATGCCACGGCACTGACAACAGCTTCTTCGCCCTGGACGAGGGCTGATGGTCAAACCGTCCCCGGCTCGACTTGTTCGTCCCGCTCGTCGATGCACCTTGAGGAGCACACCTCAAGCCTTCTTTCAGAGGTAACAGTCCAACAGCCATCAGGCTCCAGGGAACCTGATTCGCAGCAACGCCCAGGCCGCTCCGAGCTATCTGCTCCTATCGGAGTCTGCACTGCTCGGTGGACGTGACCAGTGAGGTGCAAGGTCCCTCTGCGTAGACAATCGCGCACCTGCTCAACTTGACCCTGCATTCTCGGCAGTCGGCCGACACCACGTCGGGGGGATCCTGGCGAGCGCGTCAAGGGGTTGGGTGGCGTAGTGCCCTCGGGAGGATGAACCACAGGCCGGTGAACATGACGAGCGTGGCGGCCGTGA
>NZ_JBIBVN010000083.1:0-10903 GCF_043080425.1 Streptomyces sp. NPDC015032
GTCCACCACGGCCTGACCCCAGGCCCGAAGCGCAAGCCCATCACGCCCCGACGACGCCATCAGACACTCAACCACCCAACAACGTGACAGCGCCCCGCGGTGGCACATGCCCGTTCGCGCCCTGGAGGCCACGATGAGCGAACAGCCGACCCCCGCCGCCCAGCAGCAGCTGGAGCCCGACGCCGCCGACGGGCTGCGCGCGTACGCGGCCCGGACCCGCGAGAGCGCCGACCAGCTCGCCGCCGTCCTCGAGGACATCGCCGCCAACGGCCTGCCCGCGGTGGAGGACTGCACGCCGTGGGAGGAGCTGCGCGAGGCCCACCTCGCCCGGCTCGCCGCCCAGCGCCCGGCCGTCGCCTGATGCCCGCACCACACGGCCCGCGCCGCGCCCGGATCGCGTTCTCCGACTCCGCCGCCAAGCAGCTGGACGTCATCACCAGCGAAGCCGAGCTCCACGCCCTGGACCGCGCCCTGGTCGTCATCTCCGTCGACCCCGACGCCGGCGAACTGCTCCCTGGCGACGGCAGCGGCCCGCGGCTGCGCCAGTACGTCGACGACGTCGAACGCGTCCGGCTCGTGTACTGGGTGACGGCCTTGAAGACGGTGGTCGTCGTCGCCTTCATCGGGGTGTAGCAGCAGCCCGCTGCCCTTGCACTGCTCCTGGCGCTGCCCGTGCTCCTGGTCGTGCTGCCCGACTGCTGCATGGCGGCTCCGATGGCAGCGCAGCATTCGCACGGTCCAGTCAGCACACGGGTGATGCACGTGCAGCAGGACCGTCTCGCCGTGCAGCGAGGTCTTGCAGCAGTACCACCGGGATCGCGATCTGATCGGCAGCCTTGAACTCGCGAGCTGCGAGCCTTCGTGGATGTCGGCATCGAGTTCCCCTACCGGGCGCCACAGCCCTGATAGGACAGGGCTTATGAACAGCGTCAAGCGCCGCCGCGCCCATGCCGTGCTCCAACACACGGTCAACGCTCTCGAGGGCACATCCTGGAGTAAGTCCATCGGTGAGCGAGGTTTCCGCCTGAGCGTTGGCCTCGAAGGCGATGTGCTCAACGTCTCCCCGCACTCCACCGTCCCTGGCCCGTCCGCACCCCAGGTCTACTGCCGGTATCCAGAGAACCAGCGCCTCCAGCGCGTAAGGACCCACATGGCCTGCCTTCGCGGCGACCTGCTTTCGATTGGTCTCGACTTTGCGGATCCGTTCCCAGATGCCTTGCAGAAGATCGTGAACGGCGAGCCGGTCACTGTCGCTGAGTACGAGCCGTCACGTGTGCCTTCGCACGCATCGTGAGGTCGTCTGCGCTGAGTAGGCCGCCTGCTCTTGTTCTGGAGAACTAGAACAAGTCGGTATCCCTGGTGATGCCTACAGCCTGGCTTCGTCCACGAGAACGGGTTCTGGCTCAGCTTCCGTGCAGCGGTTGCTGTGCGTGATGAAGGCGACATGATCTGCGCATCGACGATGGGGCAGTAATCCCGAAGCTATGGTGCAGCGATGAGCAACGACTCCCTCCTCGGCCGCGCTGTCCGTCTCGTTCCGCTGTCCGTCGATCATGCAGAGGCGTTGTTCCCCTCAGCGTCGGATCCTGAGGTCTGGCGTTGGATGCCCCGGCCTCGCCCAGGCTCCGTGATAGAGACGCGGGAGATGATCAGCCAGATGTTGGCGGATCGGGCGAGGAGATGCTTCGCCGTCCAGCGCCTCACGGACGAGACAGTGATCGGCTCGACCAGCCTGTATGAGCTTGACCTCGCGGAGAGCCGTGCGGAGATTGGTGCGACTTGGTTCGACCGTTCTTGTTGGGGCGGTCCCTACAATGCCGAATCCAAGCTTCTGCTGTTGGCCCACGCCTTCGACGATCTGGGCCTTGCTCGAATTGCCTTGCGAACCGACAACCTGAACGTGCGGTCCCAGCAGGCGATGACGCGGCTGGGGCTGGTCTATGAAGGGACGTTGCGCAGCCACATGGTGCGTCAGGACGGTACTCGTCGTGATTCGCTGTACTACAGCGTCCTCGTGGATGAGTGGCCATCCGTGCGCGGCAAGCTTGTTGCCCGGGTGGCGGCCAAAGTCGCTGTCTGATCGTGTAGCGGCCTGTCACCGGGCGAGGAGAACCCGCTTCCGCAGGAGAGCGAAGCCGGCGCGGCCGAACATCTGCCTCTTGAGCATCTTGATGCGGTTGACGTGTCCCTCGACGACGCCCGAGTTCCAGGGCAGGGTGAGGCCGGCGATGACGGCGTCGCGGTCGCGGTCGATGCCTGCGGCGAGGGTGTGGAGGCTGGGCAGGTCGTCCTGTCGGACGGCGTCGAGCCAGTCCGGCAGGTCCTTGCCTTGGCGTCCGGTGAGCATGGCCGCGAAGGAACGGACGTGCCGGGTGAGCGCGTCGAGTTCGGGGCAGTGTGTCCGCACGTTCTTGAGTTGGAGCTGCTCGGGTTCGGTGAGGGTGTCCGGGTGTCGGAGGATCCATCCGGCAACGGCCCGGGGGGAGGGCGGCCGGGCGGTCACCGGTCGTGGTGAGGTGCGCTTGTCGTGCAGGTAGGCGCGAACCCGCTGGTAGCTGCCCTTGTAACCGAGCGGAACGATCTCCTCCCAGAGTTTCCACGCATTGGTGCAGCCCTCGTTCCAGCGGTTGTCCAGGTAGGGCTTGTAGTCGTCGAGGACCGAGGAGCGGTTCTGCCACTGGCCGGTGAACAGGTCTTCCGGCTTCGCGGCGTCGGCGAACCGTTTGACGGTGTGCCAGCTCATCCCGAGCTGGCGCTGGACCGATCGCAGGCTGTGTCCTGCTTCCAGCAGGGCATGAACGGCTGCGTGCCGGGTCCGAGTCCGGTCGGCAAAGCGGTGACCTGTCGGCCATGGCGACGCGGATGGGTCCGGGGCGGGAACGTTCTCCAGTTCGGGCTGAGACGCTGCGGGCGTCAGGACGCGCAGGCAGCGACGGTGCTGGGCGGCACTCCGCTCGGCGGCCTCGCTCAGGTTGTGCCAGAGATGCCACCGATCCGCGACCTGCACCGCCTGTGGTGCTCCGGCAGTGGCACCTTCAGCGAAGAAAGGCGCGCGGTCCCGGCATACGATCTCGACACCGGGCCGCTGTGCGAGCCAGGCGGCCAGGCTGGATGCCTCCCGGTCCGGGAGCAGATCGATCGGACGGCGGGGCTCGACGTCCACCAGCACGGTGCCGTAGTGGCGGCCCTTTCGGGTGGCGTACTCGTCGACGCCGACCACCCGCGGTGCGGGCACCTCCGGCTCAGGCAGAGCGTTGACCAGGCGCAATACCGTGCTCCGGCTGATGGACACGCCGAGGACGGAAGCCAGCCGGGCGCCGGCCCGGCCGGCCAGGGCGAGACCGAGTGCGGCCAGGGTGGAACGCAGTCGCTCGGTGTGCTGACCATGCCTGCGGGTGAGGCCGGGTATCTGTTCCGCGAAGGTCCGGCGGGGGCACAAGTTGTTCCCGCATCGGAACCGCCGAACCCGTAACTGGAGCACGACGCTTCGTCCGGCGCTCGGCGCGTCGGCGGGAAACCGCAGGTAGGAGCTGTGGACCCGAGTCGACCAGGCCCCGCATCCTGGGCAGGCGGCGCCGACCGTGATGCATTGCGCGTCAACACGCACTATCTCGATGTCCACGTCTACCGACAGCACCGCGATGTCCGCGATCGACGGGAACAACAGCTCTTTCAACCGGAGTGCAACCCCTTCCACAGCCCGGACTTTCAGCCCAACCGCCACGGCGACGGCTGATTTTCGGGCGACTTCCGAAGCTGTCCCGAGAGGGGCGGATGTCACTCACAGTGGCCGCTGCACGGAAGCTGAGCCAGAACCGCTCGAAGTGAACGAAGCCACTCCCTTACTTGTTCCAGTCGGTCTTACCTCGGCATACGAGTTCACTGAGATCGCTCTCCAGGGCATCAAGCGCTGCGGCCACCTGGTGATCCTCTGCTGCCACTGTGCACAGCTGCCGGGTGCGTTCCAGGTAGTGCTCGAGACGCTGGTGAGAGATCGACAACAGTGCCGTTCCATGAGGTGAGTTCAGTCGCAGGTACGTGCGTTGGTGTACGTGCGGGCTGGTGGGCTCCGGTGTCCAGATGACGACATCACCGTCGCCTGCGCTCCGGCTGAGTCCGTCGATCAGCAGACTCCGTGCGATGAGCCAGACGACAGATTCGTCGGTGCCAGGGTGGAAGGTCATCTGCACAGCGAAAGGATCGCTGGAGCGATAGGCGAGTTCGACAGCGACGGGTGCGCCTGGGTCGTTCTCATGTTCGTGGAACAGCATCTCCACGCGGCCGCGCAGCACTGGCGTCCCTTCTTGTTCCGTGAAAAGGAGTTCGCCCGCATCCTCCTGGACACCGCAGTGGAGGTACTCGCCGACGCATGTGACCGGTGCTTCTCTCGCAGTCGCGATGGAGTGCGGTTCGTGGGTTACGGCACCATGGGATGCGGGCCTGCGCGGTGGCGCCGACAGGGTGGGTAGATGGCTGGCCAGCAGTAGCTGCTGCGGCCATGCCAGATCTGCGCGGTGCTCTCTGATCGCTGCAATCGGCTGATAGCGGCGTTGGCCCGTGAGGAACGTTGCATGCCAGAAGTCGGATTCGCAGTCTCCGTCCATGCGCGCGAAGGACCACAGGTCTGCTTCGTCCGCAGCAGTTCTCCGGCGTGGTACGAGCGGTTCGGGGCGCAATTCTGGTGGAACCGTTCCTGCTGCATGCCAGGCGGTGACAGAAGCCAGCGACGGGCACGTCTCACCGATACCAGCAGCGGTTGGAGGCGCCATCAGCAGGTCGGTCATCCGTGCTGCATGCACGTGGCGTGTCTGCTCGAGGGCCGGAGGTGCGGCCGGGTGAGCGCAGCCGTAAGGGGCATGTGCGGGGAGCGCGGGTGCCCGTTCGCTGTCGTGCACGCACGGGGTGCTGAAGGCCAGCTTCGCTTCGTCGATGAGGCGTTCGGCTCGGATCATGGTGAAGGGCTGCTGCCTCAGATCCTGCATCCGCCGGTCGAAGTGGTGGGGTGTCCGCCGTCGTGCTGCCAGGGTGGCAAGGACTGCCATGACATGTGTCTTGCCGCTGTTCAGGTGGCCCACCACGACTCCACCCGAGGAGGGCAGCCGGGCGCTGGATCGCAGAACTGACAACGCCCTTGGATCGGCGCACAGGACGGTGATCGGCCGTCCGGTGCTGCTCCAGATGAAGGTCGGTGTGCTGTGGGGCTCGTGGTCTTGGTGCCGGGGTTCTCCTGCGAGGGCCTGGGCCATACGGCTCTCGACCTCTGCGGGGATCGGCTCCGTCTCGGCCAGGACATGCTGTGCGCCCAGGCTGGATGCCTCGAGCAGTGCGTCGAACTCGTCCTCGGTCACTTCGGCGTCGCCCGTGACGGGGTACTGGTTCAGGCTCATCGTGCTCCTCCTTCCCCAAGTTCGGGCTCTTGCTGGTAGGCGTTGAGGACTCGCGTGCGGGTCCGGCTCAGACGGCGCTCGAGTGCCTTCTCGGTCAGGCCGACCCGGAGCGCAGCCTCGGCCTGGGTGTAGCCCAGGGCGCGCAGGCCCAGTCCCTTGCGAAGCTGGGTGTCGGGGATATGGGACAGGACACGGGTGAGTTCGTCGGCGGTGGCGGCCACGTAGTAGGGGTCGACGGCCCTCTGGTCGGGGATGTCGCGCGGCTCTTCGTCGTCAAACGGTTGAGGCTGAATATCGAGTTCGGCCAGGCGGCTCTTGCCGTTAAACCAGGTCTCGTAGGCGGGGCGGTAGCTGCGGACCGCTGCGCCGACGACGAAGGTGGTGAGGCTGGCGCCGCCCTCATGGTTCCAGCCTCCCTGCCTCAGTCCCCGGTCGCGGAACAGTTCCATTCCGCTGATCATGGCGTCGGTGGCTACCTCGATGCGGTCGTCCTGCGTCCAGGTGCTCGTGATCATCCGTGGCTTGACGGGACGGCCGGCGGCACGGGCACGGGCGAAGATCTCACCGGTGCGGGACCACTTGATGATGATGCGCCATCCGTATTTCCACCAGCGGGCGGCGGCCTTGTCGTAGCGGGGTCCGCTGAAGTCGTCGCGGCGCAAAATCTCGACAATGCGCCGGTCGGCCTCGATACGGGCGGCTGCGTCCGCGGCCTGCGTGCCGGTGGAGCGGGTCAGGTCCCGTTCGAGGCTCACGAGGGCATCGGGGCCCGGCTCGTTCGAGCCGGGGTCGATCTCATGCGACTCGTCGTCGGGAGCGCGCTCCCCCTGAATCCCATCCAGCACATTCGCTCCCTTGCCTCACCCGCCGCGGCCCCGGGCGGGACCGACCGACTTTCACACCTGGGTCATAGGCCCGCTCGGGGAAACGCCCCCCGCCCAATCCAGAGTTTCTTTTGTGACTCACGTCACGCGGGGGGAAAGTGAGGTGCGGCTGCTACAGCACCAGCGAGGACCGATCGTCCGGGGCGCCGTGGCGTCCCGCCAACCGTGCTGGAGTTGATGATGTCAAACCCGAATCCGCACCCGCTGCTGGGCTTGCGTGCAACGCTCGTCCTGCTGCTGGGGGCACTGGTGGGGATTGGTGCCGGAGTGCTGACCGTTCTGTCCGGCGGGGCTGCCGCCAGCGCCGTACTCGCCGGAGGTGCCGCGTTCGGCGCAGGCGTCTTGTTCTTCCACGCGATCATCGCGTGAGCCACGCGCCTCCAGGCACGCCACGGGGCTGGCTGTGGTGTGCCTGCGCGCAACCGCCGGCTAGTAGGGCTTGGTCATGTTGGTGCGGGGTCTGGCATGTCGCGGTGACAGGTAAGGCAGGAGCTGGGCGGCCAGGGCCCGCAGGGTGGTGTAGGTGCCGCCGCCGCTGGCGGAGCAGACCAGGACGTGCGGCGATTCGCTGCCCAGGTCGACGCAGACCGGCCGCGCGTCGCCGCCGAGGCCGATCAGGACCTTGGAGGCGGGCAGCACTTCCAGCTGCTCGCGGACGGCGGGGTCTGTGAGGCGCAGCGTCGTGGTCGTGGTGGTGGTCGTCTTCATCATGGTGTGGTGTTCCTTTTCTGTGCTGTGCCTGGTGAACCGGGTGTTCTTCCAGGTGGGGGGATCGTGTCGTCCGGACCGGACAGGGCCGGTTCGCGAACTTCGGCAAGCCGGGGCTGGTCAGTCCAGGTCGGTGGTGCCGGCCGCGCCGCGGGGCCGGTTGCGGGCCCACTTCTTGAGGTCGCCGACGTGGTAGAGGAGTTCGGCGCCGCGTTTGTCGACCGGGCTGGGGAAGTCTGGGTCGTTGGCCCGCGCCCAGCGCAGGGCGGCGAGCGTGATCTCCGGCAGGTGGTCCTGCTGGGCTTTGCGTAGGCCGACCACCGCGTCGTCCGGGTCTGGTGCCGGGGCCGGGTTCGCCGTCGGCGTCTCCGTGGTGTCGCCGGGGTCGGCAGCCGGGGCCGGGGTCGGCGGGGTGAAGCTCCAGGCGTCGGCGAGGAAGTCCCGGTCGGCGGCCGGACCGGTAGCGGGCGCGGGCGGGATCTCGGGGGCGCTGAGACCCCAGGCATCGGCGAGCAGGCCGGCGGCCGGGGCCGGGGGTACGGCCTGCTTCTGCAGGGCCGGGCCCGCCGTGCCCTTCGAGTGGGCACCCGACATCGTCCACTCGCGGGCCTCCGCGTTCGACAGGTTCAGCACCTGCGTCTCCTGGGCGCGGCCGCGGGTGACGACCTGGACGCGGCCTGGGTGCTCGCTCGCCATCGGGATGGGACTGACTTCGGCCGAGCCCAGACCGATCAGCGGCGCCGACTCGGGCATCCCCGCGAGGATCTCGCGCACCCCGGGATCGGACAGGCCCAGCTTCTTGGGCGGGACCTTGCGCTTCTTGACGATGACGTGGGTGTCCTTGCCCGCCCGGCGCCAGGTGAAGGAGACGTTCTCCAGGGCGAGCTTCTTCACGATGAGGTCGGCGACCAGGTCCTCGTTGAACCTCATGTGGGTGGGCACGTCGATGCGTATCTGAGCGTCGTCGTCGGAGAAGTGCCTGGGTACGTGGAGGTAGCGGCGCGGGTCGGTCAGCTCCGAGATGCCCAGCGGCACGGCGAGCGCCTCGTGCAGCGGGGTCACCCACTCGCGCATGAACTCGCGGCGCTTGCGGGTCAGCAGCCCGTACGCGACGCCGCCGGCAGCCGCGGCCGAAGCGGCGGCGATGCCGCCGGTCTCCAGCGTCGCCAGGGTGGGGTCGGGGTTCTCCCAGATGTCGCGTGCGGTGGCGAAGGTGGAGTCCTGGTTCTCCCACAGCGCCCAGTAGCCGGCCCCGCCGGTCGCGGCCAGGCCGCTGACGCGGAAGACCAGGCGCTGCCACCCGGCCCGGTAGGAGGAGCGGGACACCTTGCCTTCGACCTTGGGCAGGACACGGGTGCCCTTGCGCCAGAACGTCGCGTCGGTCTCCCGCTCGCCGTCCATGGGTCGGCCAGCCAGGAACCTGCCGATGCCGAACGCCAGCGACTCGGCGGTCTCTTCCACCTGCTTGTCGAACTTGGTTTGTGCCATGGCCGTGCCCTTTCGGCCTGCGTCCCGGCACCTCACACCCGGAAGCGGACACCGAACTTATGAGCGCTGGCCTGTGCATAGAGTTCGGCGAAATGCGGGCCCCGGGCTGCGGTCTGTGGATGTGACGACGCAGCACAGTTGGCAAATCAGCACGCTTGTTGGCAAACGACGCTGATGTTGCCCTGTGGTTACTCTCCGAAGTTGCCCTGTCGCACTGAGCTTGTCGAATTCTCACTGTGTCGCATGCGGTGCGTGTCGGTTCTCATCCACTCGAGGCATCCCTCGGGCTGGAGTGCTGGCGTCGGCTCATATCCGGTGGGCTACGCTGTGCGGCTATGAATACCGGGACGGCCTTGCGCCACACACAGATTGGTGACCCGGTGCTCTTCTGAGCGCCGCACGGGCTGGTTTGGGCCCGCTGTTTGATCGAGGCTCTTCCGCTGCTGCGCGGGCCCCGCCTCCTTCGTGTTGATCACAGGCTCTGTACATCAACCACGACAGGAGCATTCATGCCCACCAAGACGCTGCGGATTCCCACCACGGATGGCCAGGCCGACGCCTTCGCGGCCTTTCCCGACCACAGCGAGCGGCACCCAGGGGTGCTGATGTACGCGGACGGCTTCGGTATCCGGCCCGTGCTGCGGGAGATGGCCCGCGAACTGGCCGGGCACGGCTACTACGTGCTCGTCCCCAACTCCTTCTACCGGCACGGCTCGGCACCGCTGGTCGAGCTTCCCGAGTACATCGGAGAAGAGGTCCGGCCCGCGGTCTTCGCCCAGGTGATGCCCCTGATCGAGGCGCACACCGCCGAACGTGTCCTGAGCGACGCCGACGCCTACCTCAGGTTCCTCACCACCCAGCCCGAGGTCGGCGCCGGACCGGTCGCGGTGACCGGATACTGCATAGGCGGCCTCTACGCGATGCGCACCGCCGCGGCCCACCCCGACCAGGTGGCGGCCGTCGCCGCGTTCCACGGCCCCGTGGGTGTCGATGGGGCCAACCTCTTCTCCAAGCTCACCGCCCAGGTCCACCTCGGCCACGCCGAAGGCGACATGACACCTGAGACCCTCGGCAAGCTCAACGAGGCCCTGGATGCGGCAGGTGTCGGCTACACCTCCGAGATCTACCCCGGCACCATCCACGGCTTCACCATGTCCGACACCGACGCTTTTAGCGCCTCCGGGCTGAAGCGCCACTGGGACCGCCTGCTCCCCCTCCTGGACCGCACCCTGGCCAGCGGCTGAGGTTCCAGCCCGGAAACCAAGCCTGAAGCGGCCGCGACCAGCAGACGGCATGGCGGGCCACACTGATGTCTCCATGGCCGTGGCCCGCCTCTATCGTGAACGAGACTTCCGTAAAAGCCAGGTCGCTTGAGAACCCCCGAGCCTCCGCGGTCGCAAACGACCTGGCATCCCAGCTCGTCAACGGTCCATCACCTGACAGCCGCAGTGCGACGGGACAGAAGTGATCAGTTGCGATCAACCGCTGCGGGGCGGCGTACGAGCTGGTCGTCTGGTGCGGTGAATCCGAAGACCGTCCCCCAGGTGCGTTCCGATGCGTGCGTCCTGGACGAGCTGATGTCGTCGTACAGGAGCCTGGATGAGGCCCGTACGCGGTTGGTGATGCGGGACAACTGGGCGAGTCGCTGGACGGCTGCGTGGCAGATCAACGGGTTGGAGGTCGTCTGGCCGGTCCGGGACCTGGGTTCGGTGCCGGTGCTGTCGTCGAAGCCGGTCCGCGGTTTCACCTGGAGGACGAAGCAGTGGCATCGTCCCGGGCTGGAGTTCTTGGTCTCGACGGGGCGGAAGCACGGCTACGAATCGCTGGAGGAGAGGGCTGCTCTGCTGGCCCTGGACTTCATGACGGTGATCGAGGTGCTTCCGCAGCCCTTCTCCCTCGCTTTCGAGCACGTCGACGGCCACGCGGGGCACATCCCCGACTTCCTGGCGGTGATGAGGGACGGCGGGCACTGGCTGCTGGATATCCGGCCCGCCGGACTGGTCGGCGAGCTGGACGCGGTGAAGTTCGCCGCGTCCCGTGAGGCGGCGGCGGCATGCGGCTGGCACTACTCGGTGATCACCGGTTGGCGGCCGCACGTGCTCTCGGGGCTGGACGCCCTGTCGGCACAGCGGCGGCCGATGACGGACCAGTTGGGCTGCCAGCCGGCTCTGCTCGCGGCCGCGGCGAACGGGCCGGTTGAGTTCGGGGAACTGGTTCGTGCGACTCGACTGCCGGCGGTGGGCCGCGCTCATGCGGTTCATCGGGCACTGTCACATTGGCGAATGGCGTGGGAGGATCTTCGAGTTGATCATGGTGGAGGGGATTGTCCGTGGGGAGCGCATCGCCGTCGTACAGGGGGCATCGGTACCCGGTCGAGGTCATCTCCCACTGTGTGTGGCTGTACTTCCGCTTCCCGCTCAGCTTCCGCGAGGTCGA
>NZ_JBIBVN010000084.1:0-9181 GCF_043080425.1 Streptomyces sp. NPDC015032
TCGGCCAGATCAGCCCGATCGCCTACGAACAACGATCAACTACGCTGGCCACCGCCGCATGACAACCGGTGTCCACGATCAAGGGGAAAGCCCCGCGGTCTTTGACCTGGTCCCGGTCCTCGGCGGTGGCCTGCCAGACGTCGGCTACCTCTCTCGCGGGGAAGACGGACCGCAGGGACTTCTGAGCGGAGCCGTGCAGCGGAGCCGAGGGACGTCCTCCGCTCTTGCGCTGCCGGGGCGGGCTCGCCGTCGTGGACGTCATGGCCGCCGTCCGAACAACACGTCCAGGCTTGCCGGGTCGTAGCCCGGCGCCGGTGTGGGCGGCACGACCTGCTGGTGGGCCCGGCGAGCATGGTGTGCGAGCACGCTCTCGATCACCTCTTCGCGGCTGGCGGCGAGGTAGATCTCCGTGGTGGACAGGTGCGCGTGACCGAGGACCCACTGCACGTCGGTCAGAAGCATCTGCAGGTCGCGCGCCATCCGGTAGGCGGCGGTGTGCCTTGTGTCCGCAGAGGCTGTGTGCGGATGACTCTGTGTGGCGATTGAGCAGGTCGGATCGTCGAGGCCACGTTCGCGACCATGACGGTCGGCTGTGTTGTATTCCAGGTCTGCTGACGTGACCGACACCACACCGGCAGGCGGCGAGGGTATGAGGCGTGGGAAGCCAGCTGATGGTTTCGGTGATCGCGGTTTCCCCTCTGCTCAGCCGCTCTTGACGACGAGTGCGGCTCTGGTCTGGGGCTTCGTGGTGTTGATGTAGTAGTCCTCGGCAGCCCGCCAACGATTGATCCACTCCTGTGAGTCCTGGGCGCGTTCTCGCAAACGTTGTAGGCAGATTTCGCGTGGGGTGTCGATGTAGACGGTGAGGTCGTAGTAGGCGGACAGCTCCGGGCGGATGGAGTAGACCCCTTCCACGATCACCACGCTCCGGGGAGCGATCTCCCGCCAGCCCCCGAGCTGCCCGGTGGCCCAGTCGTAGGTCTCGTAGCGGGCGGTCTGACGGGCCCGCAAGGGCTCCAGGACCTGAGTGCGGAGTCGCTGCCAGTCGAAGTAGCGGTGGTAGCCCTGTTCGGCGTCGAGATGCTCGCGCTCGTGTTCGGGCATCGGACGGTAGAAGTCATCGCAGTGGACGACGACGCAATCACCGATGTATCCGGCCACGGCGGCAGCCAAGGTGGTCTTTCCGGACCCGCCGGCGCCGTCGATAGCGACGATTTTGATGGTGTTGCCGCGGGACGGGGCCTGCTGAAGGATGGCGTCACCGACATCCGTCGCCTGCTCGATCCCCTCCACGAACTGCTGGTGAGCCCGTAGCTCGGAGGCCCTGACTGCACTGGACAGCACGATCGTCTTGGCCTCAGCCAGGGATCCCGGCCCGGCTCCCAGGAGTTCGCGAGTGACGGCGACCGCGTCGATGACACTGGTGCCGCGGTCTCGCAGCAACTGCTGAACCGCTTCCATGCCGCTGCCCTGCTCCAGCAACGGTCGGCAACACTCGACCAGGGAGGCGAGCCGAGCAGCACGCTCTGGAGCAAGGCCCCGGATGCCTTCGAACATGGAAACTCCCTGGTGAGCGGGCGTCTGGCAGATGCCAAGCTACTTACTGGAGGGCCGAGGAAGCTAACCGTTTCCAGGCAACGCCAGCGTGACTAACGAGCTGGCCGCGACGTCAGTTGCAGGTCCCGATCACAGTGGTCTGTGATGGCGGAAGGCGGCTGATCCGGCTTGCCCCGGCGGCGGCCTCGCGGAGCCGGACGATCTCCTCGTGCTGGGCAGCGAGCCGGCCAGGGCCTGGGTGCGGAAGTCAGTGAACTCGTCGATCATCTGCTCTGACGCGGCCAGCCGTTCCTTGAGCTTGGCGTTCTCCGTCTTGAGCCGCGCGATCTGGGCCTCGCGAGGATCGGGGATCTCCCCGGCCTGCTGCAGGGCTCGCAGGCGGCGTTCGAACTCCTCGCATAGGTGAGAGTAGGGGCGGGTGCCGTAGAACGCGGTACGGTCGACCGCGGCCTCGATGGCCCGGGTCTTGATGTCGCACTTTCCGCCGGGCGGGATCTCACCGCGAAGGAGCCGGTCCATCGCGGCCCGGATGCGGTTCGCGTTCTCGGTCCGCTGGGCTGCGGAAATCCTCATGCGGACTCCTCGTCCGTGGTGGTGCTGGCCGCGTCGATCTCGCCGATGACGCGGCGGGCCCGGTCGTAGTCGCCCTGGAGCCGGGTGCGTTCGGTCTTGCGAGCGGTGCCGAGCTGGCCGAGGAAGACCTTGGTGCGGTCGGCGTGCTCGACCCAGACGGGACGGTGGCAAGGGTGATGGGTGGCCTGCGGACAGCGGGCGGAGTCACACATCCCGACCAACGGGCGGTCTGTAGTCGGGGTGCCGGCCAGTTTGAGGCAGAGGGCCCGGGAGGGGTCGGTGAACCAGCAGTAGTTCGCCGGCCCGAGGTGGAGGACATTGGCGCGTTTGGTCAGCAGGTTGAGCACGTCGCGGTCACTGCTCTGTGTCTTCGGGGCTGGTGCGGTTTGGTCGAGCTTGGCGTCAATGCTGGCGAAGAATTCGGTCAGGCTCCGGGCTCCCGGCCCGGACGGAAGGACGCCCTGCTGATAGTTGCGGAACTCCGCCAGGACCAGGGCGAGGTTCCGGTCGCTCTCCAGCTTGTTGACCTCGGCCAGCAACTCGGACTGGGCCCCGCCGGGGCGGGATAACGGTGGAGTCGGGTATTGGAACTGTCTGAATGCCCCCGCGGAGGGGAGGCTGGGACGGGTCATAGAGGCGCCAGGATCATGAGGATCTCGTCGCGGTCGTCGTGTGGGGCGAGCCGTAGGGCGCCGGGCCATCGGCCGATCTCCTTCCATCCGAGACGGCCGTAGAAGTCTTCGAGGCCGACACCGCCTCGCGCGGCGAGGTGGAGTTGTTCGAGATTCATCTCGTCCCAAGCGATTTCACGGGCGCGGTTCATGAGGGTGGTGCCGATGGAGCGGCCGCGGAAGCCTGTGTGGCTCTGAACGTGGTTGACGGTGCCCCAGTGCGCGACGACCGGGTTGAGGTCGCGGCGAAGGTTCAGCCAGCCGGCGAGGACGCCGTCGACGACGGCGACGAGGAGCCGACTGCGTTGAGGATCGAGGTCAGCTATGAGCCGGTCGGCGACGGGAGCGACCTGTTCCGTGTCGACGGGTGGGAAGGGGAACCCGGCGGCCCCGCCGGCGTTGGTGACCGTGATCCAGCAGTCGATCAGCTCGCGTCTCAGTTCGGCGGTGATCTCGTGCGGGTGGACGATTTGGTGGAAGGCAGGAGCGTTGGGGCTGGTCATAGCGGCGAGTGTCACATTCGGGTCGGTCACGGTTGGGCTTTCGAGTCGTGATTGTCGGGGTTTCGCTGGGCGACGTCGGCGGCGTAGGCGGCCCAGTCCCCGCCTGATGCCTGTTGCCACTGGACGGCCACTTTGATGACGGCTTCGCCGTCCAGGACCGTGACCGGAAGCAGGGAGTGCATGCCGGCGGTCGCGAGGTCCATCCAGTGGCTGGTGACGATCCGTCCGGACCGCGCGTACAGCACCACACTCTCCTCCGTGCGGCGCAGCACCATCCGGTGCCCGTCGAACTTCGGCTCGTACCACCAGCCCGGCCCGCGCGGCAGTACCGGCACCGCCGTCGCCGACGCCACCCTGATCGGGAACTCCACACCCCGATCCTGCGCCCCCGGCACACCGGGGCTCGGCGAGCGGGCCGGGCGGCCCAACCGCCCCCGGCCCGCGAGTGCAGCGCGGTGCGCCGTGGTCCCGGCCGGGCTCGTGCGGGTGCAGGCAGACGCGCGGCATGGTCGCACGGCGTGGCGCAACGCCGCGGCGACTGGCTCGTTCTGGCTCTGACTGGCTTTGATTCACGAGACCGGCTGACTACGGCTGACGGAATCGCCAGAGTGTTCTCGTGATCGAAGCCATCGGCATCATCGTCAGCGCACTGATCGCCTTTGGGGCGCTGACGGTCAGCTTCCTTGCCCACCGGCACCAAGTACGTCTGGCCGCATTGCTCGAAGCGAAGGAGCGCCGTCTGGAAATCCTTGAACGGCAGGTGGCCGCCCGCCAGGCGGAGCAAGATCGAGCAGGCGTCCTTGCCCAAGCGTCAGTGATCGATATCCGCGTCGTCATGAGGCCCTCCGCCCTCGCCGAGGGCCTGGCGGCTCCTGAACTATTGGTAACTAACCGAAGCAACCAACCTGTTCTGGACCTTGGCGCACAGATCGCCGACGCCCCGGTCGTCAGTATCTCGGGAAGCATCCCATCGTCCAGCTCCCGGTCTTTCCCTCTCCCTCAGCAGCAGGCGCAGACCGCCACCAGGTCGCCGATGCAGTTGAACGTCGAGTTCACCGATGCTGGAGGAATCCGATGGCGCCGGGACGGCGGCGGAGGACTGCGGGAAGGCGCCCGGCTGGAGACTGGAGAATGGACATGGGCGCCGAGGGAGGGCCCCACGGTAACCATCGCGGGTTCACTGGTGCCTGCCCCCCTCGGTACCAACCACGCAAGCAACTCAGGCGTTTCCACCCGTCGGAGACGCTGGGGTCTGCCCTTGATGGCTGCCGGAGTTCTCCTGGCCATCATCACTTGGGTGGTGTGGACCTTCTGGTGACGCCCCGTGCGATCTCGCGATTTCGTGTCAGTACGCGACCTGCGCCTGTACATGGACAGCCCGGTGACAGTGCCGACACCCCCGATCTCTCATCTCATGACAGTGGCAGCACGTCCAGCGACCCCGACATATGACTCACTGACCAGTACGTCCGGGCAACACACGGGGAACCCGCCACTGTCACACCATTCACTGACACAAAACCGAGAGATCGCACAACAGGGCCTGGCGGCGCTCGCGCAGTGGGTGGAGCGGGAAGGCGCGGGCCGGTCGGTGCCGCGCGGCCACGGCGAGCCGATCGCGGTCGACAGCGAGGCGGAGCCGGTGGTCGTGAAGCTGGGCGTGTGGGTCTCGAACACCAAGTCGAGGCGCGACAAGCTCACGGCGGGGCAGCTGGACGCGCTGCGGGAGCTGGGCGTGGAGTGGGCATGACGCTCCCGTCGGCGGGTCGTTGAACCGCTCGGACATCCCAGAGCACAGAGAGGCCCCGGGCCGCAGATGCCCGGGGTCTCGTACGTCACCCTGCGGGCTACCAGCGGCGCAGGTTCTTGATGAGTTCGCGGTGCCACTCGGTGCGACGCGGAACGTGCTCGTCGGGCGCCGCGCCGAGAGCGACGGCCTGGTCCGTGACCCCGTAGGTGACCCGGTAGGCCAGGACCTCGGTGGCGTGGTCCATCCACTCCTACATCTTATGCGCCGGCGGGACCGGACCGAGCACGGTCACGAACCACATGGGCAGCAGGGCGCGGTCACGGATCGCGTCGGCCAGACGGCCGCGCAGCAGCCAGTTCAGTTTCCGCTCCGCCTTGTCGCCCTGCTCGATCAGCGAGGCCTTCGCCTGCCGCAGAGAGTCGTCCTGGGCCAGCACGGCCTGCGCGGCCTGGGCGTGGCCGGCCAGTTTCTGTGCCCGCTGATCGTGCTTTTCAGCGAGCGGGCGGGACACGCCGAAGTCCATGACGGCCTGCTCGAACTCGCGGGACGTGCGCGGCTGGCTGGCCAGGATGCCGACGGCCTCCACCACCTTGTCGCGGTGCTCGTCGCGCTCTTCGAGCGCTTGTTCATAGTGGCGGATCTTCAGGCGGTGGGCCTCGCGCTGATGCTTCGGGAGCAGGCCGGAGCGTACGTGCCAGCCATGACTGGCGGTCCTGGCCAGCTTCATCCACTCCGGGTCGACGGTGTCGAGGTCGGCGAGCGAGGCGCCGCCCGCGGCGAGCAGGTGAGCTTCGAGGGCCTGGACGCGGCCAGTCAGCCGCTTGAGGGCCTGCTCGGTGTCCTGGATGTCGCCGCGTACGTCGTCGTCCAGCTCGGTGAGGTCGTTGCGGACAGTGCTGAGGTCGTCCTCAAGGCTGCGGACGTCGCCGCGGATGTCGCGCAGCTCGTAGTCGAGGTCTTCGACCTCCCCCAGCTTCGAACGCAGCGAATGCAGTTCGTGCTCCATCCCGCCGGTCTGGGTCTCCAGACGGCGGACCTGGTGGCCGTAGTCGTCGCTCACCGCTGCGCCCCCTTCTCCCCCGTGTCCGTCGAGGACCCGGCGACAAGCATCCAGCCGATGGCGGCGGCGATGATGAACCACCGGCTGATCACGCTCAGGCTGATGAGGGCCGTCAGGAGAGCGACCACGTGCAGTGCGACGGCTCCGAAGCGGCGGTCACGGTGCTGTTCGGCATCGACCTTCTGGAAGCAGCCGGCCACCGTGCCCGCGAAGTGCGGGACGAGCAGGACCAGCCACCAGGCCGAGCGGTCGAGGATGAAAACGAGCGCGATCAGCACGGCGCCGACGGCCGCCTGGCCGCGCCAGGATCACGTCACGATGCGCTCACTGCGTCTGCGCTCGGGTTCGGCCAGGCGCTCGGGGATCGTCTTCTCGAACTCCACCAGCTTGCTGGCGGAGTTCACCAGCCGGGCGTACTCCACCACGAATTGGTCGTCGTCGACGTCGTGCTTCAGGACCTCGGCATGGCTGGCGCCGACCTTCTGCTGAAGCTGCGTGAACTGCTGCTCGACATCTTGCTCGGTGCTGTCCACCGAACCACCTCCACCCGCGATGCGGCGACACGCCGACCGGACACTTCCCCGCCGGCGGCCACCGCCAGCCGTCAAACCGATCGACCGTACCCGCAGCTGTCCAGGACCCGCCGGGTAATCGCATGCAGTGGCCGAAACCTTGCCGATCAACTCCATGCCCCGATGCCTGACTGGGGCTTCACGTTGACGGCAGATACGGAGCGCGGGTCAGCCGACGGGCGGTGCAGCCCTGTCCGGGGCGGGCGCGGCCTCCAGCCGGTCCAGCCGCTCGTAGAGGGCCCGGACCAGGCGGGCGCGGTTCTGGACGCAGCGGGCGGTGCCCTCGGGCGGTACGGACAGACGGCGATCGGCTTCCTGAAGGACGATTTCGGCGAGGGCGCCGCGGCCGTCGCTCCTGAGCAGGGCGGCGGCGTGGCGGCGGATGTCGTCTGCCACGGCGCGGGCGTGCCCGGTGAGCTGGAGGGCGAACTGTTCGTAGTCGTGAGGGTCGAGGTCCGGGTCCTTCCATGCGAGGACGGCGGTGACGAGTGCTTCGTACGGGGCGCGGTCCAGGGGGAGTTCGGCCTCGATCAGGCCGTCGGGATCGTGAAGCACGAGGTACCTGTCGCTCACCGGTGCTCCACCCCGTCGTCCTGGTCGTGGTCGCCGGGGCCAGTGTCCGGGGTGGCCGGGGCGGTGGTGGTGAGGAAGCGGGCGTAGCCGTGGTCGAGCGGGGGCTGGGTGTGGTGGGTGTCGGGCATGGGTCTGTTTCCCCCAGGGGCGGGTTTCGGTGTCTTGTTTCCAGACAACCGCGCGGGCCGGGGTGGGGTGCATAGCGAAGTTGCGGTTTCTGCTTGCCGCTTGCCTAGCGACTTGACTGTTCGTTGACCTTCGGTGGGGTGGGGCGGGGTTCTACCGTGAGGGGATGGCACGTGCACGGAACGAGGCGTTCATTCGCTGGATGGAGCGTGAGGGGTGGTCGGCGCCGGCGCTCGCGAAGGAGCTGGACGCCGTCGTGCGGCGGCTGACTCGGAGGTCCGGGCCTACGCGGGAACTGTCGGAGATCACGGTGCACAAGTGGCGGTCGGGTGAGACGTCCTGGCCTCAGGAGAAGTACCGGATCGCGCTGGAGGAGGTCAGCGGACTGGTCGTGGCGGCCTTAGGGTTCGCTCCGCCCGACCGTCGCAAGAAGAAGTCCGCGCCCGTGGAGGATCCCGTGCACCGCCGTTCCTTCCTCGCGCTGACGACCGGCTCAGCAGGGGGCGTGATTCTCGGCCCGTCGGTGGCGGGGGTCGGCAGTGGTGATGTGCTGCGGCTGCGGCAGCAGCTGGACGCTCTCATGGCGCTGGACGATTCCCGGGGCGGCCACGACACCCTGGAGCGGGCCGCGCTCGTCGGCGCTCAGGAGGCCGTCGCGCTCCAGGAGAAGCCGGCCACCCAGCGCATCCGGCAGCGGCTCTTCTCCCTCGCGGCCGACTACACCGCAACCGCGGCCTGGTCGTGCGTGGACGCCCGTCAGAGCTCCCGCGCCCAGCCGTTGCACGAGCGGGCCCTGCATCTGGCCGGGCTGGCGCAGGATCCGGTCGCGACGATGCGGGTGTGGAACTCGGTGGCGATCCTGGCCCACCAGCGCGGCGCTCACGCCGAGTCCCTCGCGGCCGGCCAGGCCGCCCGGGCCACGGCCGTCACCCGTCGTGATCCGTTGTTCGCCAGCCTCGCGCACGCGCGGATCGCCATCGCCCACGCTCACCTCGGCGACCACCGGCCCGCCCTGCGCTCCCTCGAACATGCCGAGAAGACGCTCGCCAAGGCCGAGCCGGCCCGCCCGCGGCCGAGCTGGATCGCGTTCTACGGCCGGGCCGAGCTCCATGCCATCACCTCGATCGTCCACGACCGCCTCGGCAACTCCGCCGCCGCCGAGGCCGCCTCCCACCACGCGCTCACGGCCCTGCCCCAGGTGTTCGCCCGCAACAGGGCGTTCGCCACCGCCCGGCTCGCGCTCGCCCAGCTCCACCAGGGCGACCTCGACCAGGCCGCCGCCACCACCGCCGGCATCTTCCCCCCTCCGGGGCAATGCCGCCCTGCCCGGACGGCTGCGGACCCTGCTCGGCGACTTCCACCGCAACCTGATCACCACCGCCCCGAACGCGCCTGTCACCCGGGAGTGGGCCGACCGCTACCGCACCCACTGGAGCCGCACATGACCGCCATCAGCCGCTACGGCCACGCGGATCTGCCCGCGATCCGGCAGATACTCCTCGACGTCCACGCCGACGCCTACGCCACCGAGATGGACGACCCCTTCCACCGGACGGAGAAGTTCGCCTGGTTCGTCGACCACTGGGGCGATCGGCCCTCCTTCGACTGCGTCATCGCCTTCGACGCCGGCCAGCCCGCGGGCTTCGCCTACGGCGCCACCGCCGACCTCGGCCGCGAAACCTGGCGCGGACACCTCTCCCCCCCCCGTTATGTTTTTCGCGGTCCTGCAAGAGGGCCGCTGGCCTCCGGGCCCGGCATGACTGTTGCCCCCTGTCGAACGGATGACCTGGGGGGTG
>NZ_JBIBVN010000085.1:0-9017 GCF_043080425.1 Streptomyces sp. NPDC015032
GCTTGGTACGCGAGTAGTCATCGAGCGCATATGCCGACAGGTCGCGCCCGTAGCCGGAGGACTTGAACCCGCCCCACGGCATTTCGGTGGCGAATGCGAGGTGGTCGTTGACCCACACGGTGCCGAAGTCCAGCCGCCCGGGCAGATCGGCGGCGCGACGGGCGTCCTCGGTCCAGACCGAGGCTGACAGCCCGTAGGCGGTGCGATTGGCCGTCTCGACCGCGGCATCCTCATCGGTGAACGTTTCCACCGTGACCACGGGCCCGAAGATCTCCTCCCGAGTGGATTCGGCACCGTCCGGGAGGTCCACCAGCACCGTCGGAAGCACGAAGTAACCGTCGCCTTCCGGGGCCCTCCCGCCCGTCGCCGCCCGCGCTCCTTCCGCGAAGGCACGGTCGAGGAAGCCGAGCACGCTGTCGCGGTGGGTCTTCGAGACAAGCGGCCCCATCTCGATGTGGTCCCCAGCCGCCGGGTCGCCTACGACCAGCGACTCCACCCGGGGCACGAGACGCTTCAGCAGTTCGTCGTGTACGGACTGCTCCACGAGGATCCGGCAGGCGGCGCCGCAGTCCTGGCCCGAGTTGCCGAAGCCGGCGAGCCGAATTCCTTCGGCGACCGCGTCCAGGTCGGCGTCCGCGAACACCATGACCGGTGCCTTACCGCCAAGCTCGAGGTGCACGCGCTTGAGCGTGGTTGCGGCCGCGCTGGCCACCGCCTGTCCGCTTCGCACGCTGCCCGTCACCGACACCAGCGCCACATCCGGGTGAGTCGCGAGCGCCTCGCCGACCACCGATCCGGCACCGGTGACGACATTGAGCACCCCTGCGGGAAACACCTCGGCAAGAAGCTCGGCCATGCGCAGGGCGGTCAGCGGTGTCTGATCCGATGGCTTCAATACGCAGGTGTTGCCGACCGCCAGAATCGGCGCGATCTTCCATGCCGCCGTGAGCAGGGGGTAGTTCCACGGCGTGATTGCAGCCACTACCCCGACCGGCTCCCGCACGATCATCGACGTGTGGCCGGTGACGTACTCTCCGGCGCTCAGACTCAGCTGCGTCCGAACCGCGCCGGCCATGAACTGCAGCGTGTCGATCGTCCCGGCGACATCGTCGCGGGCCAGCGGCATCGGCTTGCCGGTGTTGACCGACTCCAGGTGCGCCAGCTCCTCGGCGTTGGCTTCCAGCACCGCAGCGGCCCTGAGCAGCACGTCGGCGCGGTCCTTCGGCGTGCGCTGCCGCCAGCCGGGCAACGCCGTCCTGGCGGCAGCCACCGCCTTGTCGACATCGGCCGATGTGCCGCACAGGGCCTGTGCAATCGGCTGTCCCGTGGCGGGGTTGAACACCGGATGCGTCTGCGTCCCGGCGCCCTCCCAGGTGGCACCGTTGACGAAGTGCGTCAGCACCGTGGTCTCCGCACCGACCGGCGCCAGGCCGCCTCCCGGGTGAGCCACGGTGACCTGCTTTTGCGCCTCGATCATCTTGGAATCCTTCGTTCGTGTTCCTGGGTTCACGACCGGTGCGCCCACCTCGGGTGCACCGGTCCAACTGCTCAGAAGCACGCCGACCTGGTTGCCCAGGCCGCGAGCTCAACGGATCGCAAAGCCGCGATCGACAACGGTGGCCAACATGTCGATGTAGGAGTCGACGTCGTCGAGGGCGGTGCGTGGCGGAGGGTCGTAGGCGAGCGCGGCCTTCGTCTGGTGGCTCAGGAAATAGGCACCGGCTGTGAGCACAGTGAGGGCCTGGAACTGCTCGGGCTGCTGCACGCAGAGCGCGTCCAGAGCAGCTTCCGGGTCCTTGCCCGTGCACCAGGCAACCGCCTCGGCGAACGGTTCGGCCAGGTCCGATCGGTAGCCGAGCACCTGGTCGAGCAGCGCATCCGGCACACCTGCGGCGGTGGCCGAGGGCATCGGATCGGACGCGGGAATCAGTACGTCGGCGAGTGCGGCGAAGGTACGTCGCTGGTCGGGATCGAGCATCATGGGGTCCTCAGTCGGCGGCGGGCTGGTTGTGGCGGTTGTCGGCGAGGTGGCGCATCGACCGCAGCGCGACCGCCATGATGGTCGCGGTCGGGTTGACGCCGGTCGAGGTGACGAACACGCTCCCGTCGATGATGAAAAGGTTCGGCACGTCGTGCGCGCGGCCGTACTCGTCGACGACGGAGGTGGCGGGATCGGTGCCCATGCGCGTGGTGCCCAGAAGGTGCCAGCCGCTTTCCCGAACGACGGGGATGGGGAGCACCGAGGTCGCGCCCGCGGCCAGGTGGGCCTCGACCGCCCGGTCGACATGGAACTTGAGCATGCGTTCGGTGTTCTCGCTGATGGTGTAGTGAATCCTGGGCGCCGGGATTCCGTCGGAGTCTGTGGCGTCCGGGTCGAGCACCACTTCGTTGTGGTCCTCAGGCAGGTCCTCGGTGGTGATCCCCCACTCGGTGTACCGGCCGAAGGTTGTGCGCAACCGGGTGTGGAAGGCGGGACCGAAGGCGTCGCGCCAGTCCTGGCCCGGCTCCCACAAGGTGTGGGTGAGTGGGCCGCCGGTCGGCATCAGGTTCCATTTCGCCCCGCGCACGAACCCGCGGCTGGTGTCGGTCTCGTAGAACTGCATCGACTGCAGTGCCTGCCCGGTCGGGCCGAGCCAGGTCTCGAGCTCGTCCTCGTAGGTCCCGTACACCGAGGCGTAGGGATGCACCATGAGCCGCTTGCCGACCAGGCCCGAGGAGTTCGCCAGACCGTCGGGGAACTGCGCAGAGGCCGAGTTGAGCAACAGTCGCGGGGTGCCTATCCCGTTGGCGGCCAGCACGGTCACGCCTGCGGCTTGGTGGCGCACGACTCCCGCGCGGTCGACGTACTCGGCGCCGGTCACCAGACCCCGGTTGTCGACCGTGAGCTGTCGCACCCGGGCCCCGGTCACCAGCACAGCACCGGCGGCGATCGCGTCGCGCCAGTGCGTGAAGTCGGTGCTCGCCTTCGCTCCGGTCGGACATCCCGACTCGCAGGCGCCGTACCGCAGGCACGCGGGCCGGTTCTTGAACTTACGCGACGCGATGGCGTTCGGGGCGGGCCACCAGTGCCAGCCGAGCTTGTCCAGGCCCTTCGCCGCGGCGAGGCCGTACTTGCCGATCGGCATCGGCGGGAGCGGGAAAGTGTGCGGGTCCGGGTAAGCCGGGTCGCCATCGAGTCCGGACGCGCCGATGTGGTGGGTGACCTCGTCGTAGAACGGCCGCAGGTCCTCGTAGGTGAACGGCCAGTCATCCGCGACCCCGTCGAGGGTCCGGACCCGGAAGTCGGACGGCAGTGCCCGGACCCAATGTCCGGAGAACAGGATAGTGCTGCCACCCACGCCGTTGAACATCAACGGCTCGATCGGGCTCTCCTTGGTGTCGACCGGGTAGTCGCTCTTCCGCCCGCGCACATTCGGACTGGGGTGCCACTGCTTGAGACGGGTCAGCTCCCACTCGGGCTTGCCGCCCGTGAAGTCATCGGGAAGAGCCCAGTCGCCCTGCTCCAGGCAGACCACACGAAACCCACGGCCGGCCAGCTCCAGGGCCGCCACCCCACCGGAGGCGCCGGCACCTACGATGAGCACATCCGCATCCCCGTGACCATGCTGCGTGTTCACCAGTAGCTCTCCCGCTCGCTCAGTCCGCTGCAGACGCGTTCGCACCCACATCGGTGGACTTTTCCGGTCCGGTCGACTCTCAGGTGCCTGCCGGACAAGGGATCGAATGACCCACACCCAGAATGCTTCGGCCCGCCCCCGACGACACCCGGTTCATCCGCCACAAGTGAGGTGGTTCGACTTGAGCAAATGCACAACCCGCCCCACCCGAAACGGGGCCCGGGCACGTCACCGTTGGCTGCGCGAAGGCATGAGCGCTGGGGCCGCTGGACCGGATCCCCCGGCTGCGCCAACAACATTTGCTCGTGATGGCGGTGACCGCGGACGGACACCGCGACATTCTCGGGATCTGGGCCGGCGATGGCGGCGAGGGCCAGAGCGGGTTGGCGGCTGGTGGCCGGTGATCTTGCCACAGTCGCACGGCGCGGCGGCGCCGCTGGCCGAGCCACCATGTGTCCGCGGCGAGCGTAGCCAGGGCCGCAGCGGTGGCGGGCAGCCAGCCGACCAGCGCGCCGGCTCCGGCACCGACGACGCCGGCGGAGATCAGGGCGGGCAGCACGCCGGCCCGGCCAGGCCTGCCAGCAGCTTCGGGGTGCGCGGGGTGGGGTCAGCTGCAGGGCCGGGCATCAAGCGGCACTTCGGCCCAGATCATCTTGCCGTGTGGTGTGTAGCGGGTGCCCCAGCGTTCCGTAAGTTGGGCGACGAGGAACAGTCCGCGGCCGCCCTCGTCCTCCTGCGCGGCCCGCCGCAGGTGCGGGGAGGTATGGCCCCCGTCTGAGACCTCGCATATCAGGCCGCGATCCCGAATGAGCCGCAGCCGCACAGGAGCGCCGCCGTACCGGATCGCGTTGGTGACCAGCTCGCTCACCACCAGCTCGACGACGAACACCGCCTCGTTGTGCCCCCACTCAGCCAGCTTCTGGACCGCCAGGGAGCGGAACCTGGCGACCTCTGCGGGATCGGCGGGAAGGTCCCAGCTTGCCACCTGGTCATCGCTCAACGCATGGACCTTGACCAGGAGCAGGGCCGCGTCGTCTCCTGAGGACTTCGGCAGGACAGCGCTCATAACACTGTCACAGGTATCTTCCAGCTGTCGGCCTGGTACGGACAGTGCGTCGCGCAGCTCGTTCAGGCCGATGTCGATGTCCTGGTCGCGGGCCTCCACGAGGCCGTCGGTGAACAGGGCCAGGAGGCTGTCCTCGGGAAGGTCGAAACCGACGCTTTCGAACGGCAGGCCGCCCAGGCCGAGCGGTGGGCCGGCGGGCAGGTCGAGGATTTCCACGCGGCCGTCAGGAGCCACCACTGCGGGAGGCAGGTGGCCGGCCCGGGCCATGACGCAGTGCCGCTCGACCGGGTCGTAGATGGCGTAGAGGCAGGTCACGCCAACGGCCCGGTCATCCTCGCCCCCGAGGGACTGCGCGACCAGGTCGTCGAGCCGGGCGAGCAGCTCATCCGGTGCGAGGTCCATTGCCGCGAGCGCCGCCACAGTGGTCCGCATCCGACCCATGGTGGCGGCGGCACGCATGCCATGACCGGCAACGTCCCCGACGACCAGGCCGACCCGTGCCCCGGAGAGCGGGATGACGTCATACCAGTCCCCGCCCACTCCCACGGGTCCGGTCGCGGGAAGGTAGCGGTGAGCGACCTCCACGGCCGCGGGCTGCGCCAGGCGATGCGGGAGCAGGTCGTGCTGCAGCATCAGCGCGATCGCATGCTCGCGAGCGTAGCGGCGTCCGTTGTCCACACACACCGCGGTCCGGGAGACCAGTTCCTCCGCGAGGGCGATCTCCTCGGGGTCGAAAGCGTCCCGCGGCGGGAACCTTTCAAACGTCGCCAGGCCCAGCGTGGTCCCCCGGGCCCGCAGCGGAACGACCGCCACCTGGTCGCAGGCGACCGAATGCCCATGGGCAAGGCAGCGCAGCTGCGGCGAATCGGGTGAATATCCGACGGGACGCGGCGATGCCGCTGCCGCCGGACGGTGGTGGTCCGCCACCCGTTCCGCCACCCGCCGCAGGTCGCGTGCGGTCTTATCCGTCCACGGACCGGGTTCTTCACCATGGAGCACAGGTTCGAGGAGGTCCACCTGGACGAGGTCCGCGAACTCCGGAACAGCCAGATCAGCCAGGTTACCGGCGGTATGCTCGACGTCGAGAGTCCCGCCGATTTTGCCGCCGGCTCCGCTCAGCAGTGCTAGGCGTTGCCGGGCCACGTAACGGTCCGTGATGTCGAGCCCCGCTTCGCACACGCCCAGTGGCCGTCCCTCGTCGTCCTGCACCCGGAAGTAGCAGAAGGACCAGATGTGATCGTGATGCGGGTCGGCAGGGATCGGGGTGCGGTAGCGGACGTCGGTGATGGATTCTCCAGTGCGCACGACTCGCTCGATGAGCCTCTGCAGCCCTAGTGCCGGGCCTCCGTCACCGTCCTCGACAAGGACCTCGCCATGAGGTTCCACATCTGATACGTACCGACCGACGCAGTCTTCCATCGTCAAGCCGAACTGCTTCTCGACGGCAGTATTGATCCACTTGAACCGGCTTTGCGTATCGTAGAGAGTGATGACGACGGACGACTGATCGCTCAGCCCCCTCAGCACTGCCTGATCGCTGGCCCACTGCTCGAGATGGGCTACGTTGACGGCTGAGAGCAGCCAGGCAGCAGCGCCCTCGTCCTGCTCCAGCGGGCTGATCAGCAGTGCGACCCGTACAGTGCGACCGTCCCGATGAAGCACCGAGCGAACTGCATACATGTTTCCAGGTTCCTGAGGTGGAGCCACCCGCGCAGGGTCCCCCAGAAGGTCGCCGACAGGGCTGCCAAGCGCCTCCTTCGACGCGTAACCGAACAGCTCCTCGGCCGCCGGGCTCCACCCGATGACCGTCCCCCGGGCGTCCAGTACCGCAGTCGCTGTCGGGGCGAGATGGAAAGGCCCGCAACCCAACTTTGCGCTCTCGGAACTCATGGATACCTACCGAGTGTCCTCCGGCGGGGCGATATACGGCCACATAATCAGACTAATTTACTCCACAATATGAGCGGAGGCGTGTCTGAAAAATGGCGGAGGTGGCTTCGATGAAGGTCGGAGACCCTGTGATGAGAGCGGAGACGTTCCGGGACGAGGAGGACGCCGTCTCCTTGGTCTGGACGGGGGACGCTCGACCAGCAGCAGACGCGCCAGGACGGCTCGACTTCGGCGCAGTCCGGGTCAACGACCACCTCATGCTCGCCACGGATATGCCCTGGGGCAGTTTCAAAGCCTCGGGTTACGGCCGCGACCTGTCGACGTACCCTTGCGACGCCTACTCGCGCACCAGGCACGTCATGGTCAACAAGACTCGTGCAGGAGCCGGATCGACAGGACAGCAATCATGACGGGGCCGGTCGGCGCCTCCGCCGCCGGGGCGGATCTGAAGCGCGGGATGGTGTGGCGCAACTGGGGGCAGAACCAGGTCTTCAGCCCTGCGGCGTTCGCCACACCCAGGAGCGAGGAACAGCTTGTCTGCGTGGTCAGGCAGGCGCTCGGGGATGGGCTCAACATCCGGGTGGCCGGAACCGGCCACTCCAGCACGCCGTTGGTGCAGACCGGTGGCCTGCTCCTCAGCCTCGAGAATCTGAGCGGTATCACCGGCACAGATCTGGTCAGACGACGCGCGCGGGCCTGGGCCGGCACCCCGATCAGCAGCTTCGGTGATCCACTGTGGCGGGATGGGCTGGCGTTGTCGAACCAGGGTGACATCGAAAAGCAGACCATCGCGGGTGCCATCGCCACCGGCACGCACGGCTCAGGCACCAAGCTGACGAGCTTCTCCGCGGCTGTTCGGTACGTCCGGATCATCAACGGGACAGGTGACGTCGTCGAGATCGATGAGCGGGACATCGAGGAAATCCGAGCGACACAGGTCTCCCTGGGCGCGCTTGGTGTCGTGGTCGAGGTGGAACTCGACGTCTCGCCCTCTTATCACCTCCGCGAGACCATCACCTTCCCGCACGTTGACGAGCTGCTCGACAGATGGGATGTGAACCCTGACACTCACCGGCATTTCTCATTCCTGTGGTGCCCCACCGACAACGCCGCTGAGCTCTTTGAGTTGCCAACGCCCAAAGGCGTGCGGATGGCGGACCGTGCTTACACCAAGGTCTACGACGCCGTAGAGATCGAGGAACCTGGTGGTATCGAAACGGCTGAAGGGCGACGGGTCGACCGCTCGTACCGCATCTATCCGGGGGGGTTCGGACTAGTTTTCAACGAACTGGAATACTTCGTGCCGACCGAGCGGGGACGCGAGGCCTTCACGGAGATCAGGCAGCTCATCCGGACGAAGTATCCCGAGCAAGTCTTCCCTGTCGAGGTGAGATGGGTCGCCGCAGACGGAGCGTACCTGTCGCCCCAGTATCGCCGCGACAATATGGCCATCACCATCACGGTGGCGGCCGGCACGGACTACTGGCCGTACCTCCGCAACGTGGACGCCGTCCTGGACGACTTCGACGCTCGCCCGCACTGGGGCAAGCTGCACTTCACTACCCGCAGACGCATAGAGCGCATGTTTCCCGAGCTCGACCGCTTCCGCACCATCCGCAGCCGGTTCGATCCCAACGACGCCTTCCTCAACGACCACCTACGCCCACTGCTCGGGTGAAGCACGCACCGCCTGACCAGGCACATCGGTGGCGTCCTCGCGGGCTGAGCCCCACCGAGGGTGTGAGCGGATGCGATCAGCTCCCTCCCGCAGTGCCATGGAAGCAGCACCGTGAGGAGGTGGCAGCCATGGCGCGCGGCGTGGAACGGCGCTCTGCCCTTCGGCCTGGTGTCCCTGCCGGTGCAGGTGTTCACTGCCACCGACAGCTACACCATCAGCTCTCATCAGCTGCAGCGCGGAACGTCGGACCGGGTGCGCAACAAGCCGGTGAACGGGCGCACCGGGGAGGAAGTCACCCTCGACGGGATCGTCAAGGGCTGCGACGCCGGGAACGAGTACGTCCTGGGAGCGTCCGGGCGACCTGGATGACATCGCGCCCGGGACGCTGGAACCCCGGGCAAGGCGGGCATCGCCACGTTTGCCGTGCGCAGCCGCGAGCACCTGGTCGTGGTGAAGGCCGAGAGGGGCATCCTGACGCTGCACATCCTGCACTGGGCCGACGAGATCCGGGACCCGCACAAGGAGATCGCCAACCTCCCGGACGATAAGAACCTCGCCGACCGCGAGCTGAAGATGGCCGACCAGCTGGTCGACTCGCTCAGCATGGACTGGGAGCCCGAGGACTTCCCCGACACCTTCCAGGAGAAGGTGCGACAGCTCGTCGAGGCGAAGAAGAAGGGCGAGACCGTCGAGAGGGCGGAGCAGCCCGCCGAGTCCACCAACGTGGTGCACCTGGTGGACGCGCTGCGGGCGAGCATCGACCAGG
>NZ_JBIBVN010000086.1:0-7551 GCF_043080425.1 Streptomyces sp. NPDC015032
CCACACCGACATCTCCTTCATCGCCGGCCTGCTCGTCGTCTCGCCCCTGTACTACTTCACCGTGAAGACCGTGACCCGACTGCGGACGACCGCGGCTGTCGAGGACGTTCCCACGCTCATCCAGAGCGAGACCGGAGCCTGAGCACACCGGTGAGCCGGGCACCTGGCCGGCTCACCGTCGCAGCTTGCCCCAGTCTCTCCAAAACGGCTCCAGCCGGCACGTCAACAGCTCCTGCTTCACGCGAGCGGCGTTCGCTGGTGAAGACTCCACCCAAGAGCCCCCTGAGCGGTCGGCGTCCTGCGAAGGCCCACCCCGACACGGGCAGAACGCTGCAGAGGGCCAATCTGAGCCTTGATTGCCGGTCCAGCCGGACGAGTGCCGACGGGAACATCCGTCCTCGGCGGCGCACTACCGGGCGGGGTGTCAGCAAGCCGACGACCGAACAAGCAGGAGAAATGTTGTGAGTCTGAAGATTGTTGTGTGTGTGAAGTATGTGCCCGACGCCACTGGCGACCGGCACTTCGCCGATGACCTGACCGCCGACCGGGACGACGTGGACGGTCTGCTCTCTGAGCTGGACGAGTACGCGGTCGAGCAGGCCCTGCAGATCGCGGAGGACGCGGACGACGCCGAGGTCACCGTGCTGACCATCGGCCCGGAGGACGCCAAGGACGCGCTCCGCAAGGCCTTGTCGATGGGTGCTGACAAGGCCATCCACGTCGAGGACGACGACCTGCACGGTACCGACGTCATCGGTACCTCCCTGGTGCTGGCCAAGGCCATCGAGAAGGCTGGCTTCGACCTGGTCGTCTCCGGCATGGCCTCCACCGACGGCACCATGGGTGTCGTCCCCGCGCTGGTCGCCGAGCGCCTGGGCGTCCCGCAGGTCACCCTGCTGTCCGAGGTCTCGGTCGAGGACGGCACGGTCAAGGGCCGCCGCGACGGCGACGCCGCGAGCGAGGAGTTGGAGGCGCAGCTCCCGGCGCTTGTGTCCGTCACTGACCAGTCGGGTGAGGCGCGCTACCCGTCCTTCAAGGGCATCATGGCGGCCAAGAAGAAGCCGGTGGAGTCCTGGGACCTGTCCGACCTGGACATCGAGGCCGAGGGGGTCGGCCTGGACGGAGCGTTCACCAAGGTCGAGGCCGTGGCCGAGCGCCCGGCCCGCACGGCCGGCACGATCGTCAAGGACGAGGGCGAGGGCGGCAAGCAGCTCGCTGAATTCCTCGCGGGCCAGAAGTTCATCTGAGGCCCGCAGTCGCTGACCGCCCCTCAACTTCTTTTCTCAGGAGAGTATTCCCATGGCTGAAGTCCTCGTCTACGTCGACCACGTGGACGGCGTGGTCCGCAAGCCCACCCTGGAGCTGCTGACCCTGGCCCGCCGTATCGGCGAGCCCGTCGCCGTCGCCCTCGGCAACGGCGCAGCCGACACCGCCGCCACGCTCGCCGAGCACGGCGCGGTGAAGGTCCTCACCCACGACGCCTCCGAGTACGCCGAGTACCTGGTGGTGCCGAAGGTGGACGCACTGCAGGCCGCCTACGAGGCCGTCTCCCCGACCGCCGTGCTGGTCCCGTCCTCTGCGGAGGGCAAGGAGATCGCCGCCCGCCTGGCGCTGCGCATCGACTCCGGCATCATCACCGACGCCGTTGACCTCGAGGCCGGCGACGAGGGGCCGGTAGCCACCCAGTCGGTGTTCGCCGCGTCCTTCACCACCAAGTCCCGCGTCATCAAAGGCACCCCGGTCATCACGGTCAAGCCGAACTCGGTCGCCGTCGAGGCCGCCCCGGCCGCCGATGCGGTCGAGTCCCTGTCGGTGACCTTCTCCGACAAGGCCACCGGCACGAAGATCAACGCCCGCACGCCGCGTGAGTCGACGGGCCGCCCGGAGCTGACCGAGGCAGCGATCGTGGTCTCCGGTGGCCGTGGCGTCAACGGCGCGGAGAACTTCTCGATCATCGAGGCCCTCGCCGACTCCCTCGGCGCGGCCGTCGGTGCGTCGCGTGCCGCCGTCGACGCTGGCTGGTACCCGCACACCAACCAGGTCGGCCAGACCGGTAAGAGCGTGTCCCCGCAGCTGTACATCGCCTCGGGTATCTCCGGCGCGATCCAGCACCGCGCCGGCATGCAGACCTCGAAGACGATCGTGGCCGTCAACAAAGACGCCGAGGCCCCGATCTTCGACCTGGTCGACTACGGCGTGGTCGGCGACCTGTTCGACGTCGTCCCGCAACTCACCGAGGAGATCAAGACTCGTTCCTGATCAGCGAACTCAAGGACTACTGATGCCACGCTGCGCGTGTTCGCGCCTGCCGAGGAACGGTCACGTGACCTTGTGCGGTCGGCCCAGGGCGCGGTGACGGCATCGCTGCCGTTCCGTTTCCCTGGACCGCCGTCCCGAACCGGACGTGCGTGTTTCCACGCATCCGGCTCTCCACGTGCCTTGCCCGGTGGGACGGGACCTACAGCACCTCGAAGACGTTCCGCGGTACCTGCAGCCGTCACGGCGGTGTCCGGTACTGGTACAAGTAGGCCGCGCCGGCCATCCCGCCTGGCGCCACCAGTTGGTGTCTCGGCAGTGCGTTGACCCCTGTGGCCCTGGCAGGGAAGGATGCCGGCATGCTGCTGCTCGCCAGTCAGAACGACCCCGCTGCGGGCGGTGTGTTCCTGTTGATCTGGGGACTAGGCAGCGTTTGAAATGTTGATCAAGGTCGTGGAACGATCCCGTCGTGGCGCGTGGAGACCTGACGGACGAGCAGTGGTTGCGGCTGGAGCCGCTGTTGCCTTCGATACCGGCGATGGGACGGCCGTGCCGGGACCGCCGTCAGGTGTTCGACGGGATCTGGTGGCGGGCTAGAACGGGCTCGCCCTGGCGGGACGTGCCGGGGCGCTATGGCCCGTGGGAGACCGTGTACTCGAGGGCGTTCTTGGCCAGGGCGAGGGACTCGATCAGGCCGGGCTCCGGCGCGGACTGGTGTGCCTTGTAGGTGCTGTCCTGTCCGGCGCGTACCTGTGAGCCGTCCTCGGCGTCGAAGACCACGAAGATTTCGAAGTCCGTGGCGTGCTGGGCCTGGCGCGGTATACCCGAAGACGCCCGTGCGGTCGACGGACTTGTCCCGGCTGGTGATGCGGGCGGCGAACCTGTACCAGGCGCGGTGCAGGAGGTAGTGGCCGTCGACGAGCAGCAGAACAGTCATGGCGGCGTGGCCTCCAGGTGCGGTGCGTGCTGGTTGGTGCCTGTGACCGCGTGGTCCGGGCATCTGGTGCGGATGGTCGGGGAGTGCGCTGAGGGTGCGGAGGGACGTCCGTTCACGGAGGCGACGCCACAGAGGTCAGCTCGTAGGACCGGGAAGTTCGGTGACGGGCTGGGGAGCGGCCCTGGGCAGACCGAGGCGTCGGCGGCCCCGGTGGACGGCGGCAAGCTGGGTGGTGGTCTGCTCGCCCCAGTCGAAGAGTTGACTGGCCTGTTCCGGGGTGGCCAGGATGCGGGTGTGGCTGCGACCCGTGTCCGGACCGGCCGGTGGGGCACCGGTGTCGGTGAACCTCGCGGCGTAGCGCAGGTGGGTGTGCCGCGTTCGGGGATCGGTGAGGTGTCCGAGAAGCAGCGGTGTTCTGAGCAGGGCCGCAGCGTGCTTCGCGGCCTCACGGCACAGTGTTGACGCCCGGTCACCCTGGTCCTGCGGCCCGGGCACACCTCCAGGTAGACGGGCGGTGCCGGTTTCGCGTTCAAGGAGGACGAGTACGCGTCCGTCCGGTGCGAAGAGCCATCCATGGACCTTGGTCACCGTCCGCTCGTGCGGGGATGGGCCTTCGTGCCACGGGTAGTGGAGCTCCGCGCGGGCAGTGTGCAGGACGGCGAGGCGGTCCAGGACAGTGGGGGCGATCGGGAGGCCGTTCTCCAAGAGCACGGCCCCGGCGGCGTTGATCCGGGCGCGCAGCGCGGACAGAGCCCGCCGCGCATCGCTGGGGGAGAGCTTGTCGGGGAGCCGGGACGGCTCGACGAACTCGATACCGGTGATCTCGTGATCGGGCAGGCGGACCTTCGCAATCCGGGTCTCGTCCCAGGTGCCGCCGTCGAAGACGTGCACGATCTCACCAGGAAACCGCACAGACGGGCGCGCGCCGAAGCCCTCCGCGGAGACCCAGTCGACGGCAAGGCCACGATCGGCCACGGTGACGATGCCGAGTTCCTCCATCACTTCGCGCGCGGCGGCGTGGGCGGGTGACTCGCCCTTGTCGACGCACCCGCCTGGCGAAGCAGGCGGGTTCGTCGATTTCTGGCCGGTGAGTCGCAGGAACCGACGCGTGAGTGGTTCACCGACAGCTATGAGTATGGCGGGTTCGCGGCCGAACGAGCTCGGGGCGAGCGGCCCGTCATCGCTGCAGTGTGTCTGGCCGGTCGGCGATCTGAGTGCCGTGGTCGGAACAGGCTTGACCTTGACGCTGGGTCAACCCTCCATCCTTCCGGGAGGAGCTTCCGCGCAGTCGCCCGGAACAGCTCCGCGAAGGAGGCAGATGACCATGACAGCCCAATCGATCGCCGGTCCGGCGATTCGCGTGCAAGGTCTCAAGAAGTCGTACGGGAAGCTCGAAGTGCTGCGCAGTGTGGACTTCGACGTGGTGCCGGGCAGCATCTTCGCCCTGCTCGGTTCCAACGGGGCGGGCAAGACCACGACCGTGAGGATCCTCGCCACTCTCCTGAAAGCCGACGCGGGGACGGCGAGCGTCAACGGCTTCGACGTCGCCACGCAACCGGCGAACGTGCGCGACTCCATCAGCCTCACCGGACAGTTCGCGGCCGTCGACGAGATCCTCAGCGGTCGGGAGAACCTCGCCCTGGTCGCCAGGCTGCGCCACCTCAAGGACCCGGGCGCGACTGCGGATGACCTGCTGAGGCGTTTCTCGCTGAGCGAGGCGGGCGCGCGGCGAGTGTCCACGTATTCGGGTGGGATGCGCCGCCGGCTGGACATCGCGATGAGCCTCATCGGGAATTCGCCGGTGATTTTCCTGGACGAGCCGACGGCCGGACTCGACCCCGAGGCGCGCATCGAGGTGTGGGATGCGGTCAAGGAGCTCGCCAGCCACGGAACGACGGTGCTGCTCACCACGCAGTACCTGGACGAGGCCGAGCAGCTGGCCGACCGGATCGCGATCCTCCACCAGGGCCGGATCATCGTGAACGGCACCCTCACCGAGCTCAAGCAACTCTTCCCACCAGCCAAGGTCGAGTACGTCGAGAAGCAGCCGACTCTCGAGGAAATCTTTCTCGCAGTCATCGGCGGCAGCGACAAGAGCGACGTCACTGGCACGACAACTGGGGGACGAAAATGACCACGTACTTCTTCAACGACACTGCCGCGCTCACGGGGCGGACCCTGCGCCACGTCACACGCAGCATGGACACCATCATCACGACCGCCATCACGCCTGTCGCCATGATGCTGATGTTCGTCTACGTGTTCGGCGGCGCCATCGATACCGGGTCTGTTTCGTACGTGAACTACATGCTGCCCGGCATCCTGCTCATGACCATCGCCTCAGGCATCTCCTACACCGCGTACCGGCTGTTCACCGACGTGAAGAGCGGGATCTTCGAGCGATTCCAATCCATGCCGATCGCGCGGTCGGGTGTGCTGTGGGCCCACGTCGTCACCTCTTTGGTCGCCAACCTGATCGCGCTCGTGCTCGTCGTGGGCGTCGCTGTGCTCATGGGCTTCCGCTCAGGGGCAGGAGTGTCGGTATGGCTCGCGGTCACCGGCATCCTGCTCCTGTTCACCCTGGCGCTGACCTGGCTCGCCGTGATCCCCGGGCTTTCTGCGTCGTCGGTCGAGGGCGCGGGCGCCTTCGCCTACCCCCTCATCTTCCTGCCGTTCGTCAGTTCGGCGTTCGTGCCCACCAAGACGATGCCCGGCCCGGTGCGCTGGTTCGCCGAACATCAGCCGGTGACGTCGATCGTCAACACGATCCGCAACCTGTTCGCCCAGCAGCCGGTCGCTGACGACATCTGGACCGCCCTCGCGTGGTGCGTCGGCATCCTCGTCGTGGCGTACGTCTTCGCGATGGCCGCCTATCGCCGGAAGATCGCCTGAGGCAGTCTGAGACCCATGCTCACCATCAGCCAGCTTGCGGCGTACGCCGGGGTGACGGTGCGGGCGGTACGCCACTACCACCGGATCGGGTTGCTGCCGGAGCCCGAGCGCGACCGGTCCGGATACCGGACCTACGGCGCTGCCGCGGTCGTGCGACTGATCCGGATCCGCACCCTCGCAGACGCCGGCGTGCCGCTGGCCCGGGTACAAGAACTCCTTGACGCCGGACCGGAGGGCTTCGCCGGCGGCGTCCAGGAGATCGACAAGGCCCTGCGCGCCGAGATCCGGCGGCTGCAGGACACTCGCAGCCGACTCGCCAGGCTCGCCGCCGGAGAGCACCTGGCGCTTCCGCAGAGCGTCGTGGACTACCTCGACCGGCTGCGCGGTCTCGGCGTTGAGGAGGGGTACATCGAGATGGAGCGGGACGCCTGGATCATGATCGCCGCCCAGGTGCCGCACTCGATCGACGCCGTGATCGCCAAGAAGCACAAGGAGCTGGACGACCCCGACACGGTGAAGCTCTACAGCCTTCTCAGCGGGGCACTCGACTGGCCGGCCGACGATCCGCGGATCGTCGAGGTCGCCGACATCATGGAGCGCCTGATGATTCGCGCTGAGGAGGCTGGCGAGGTGGGTGCCGACGACGGCATCGACGACCAGTTCGTCGACCTGCTGGACTCAACCGCGGCCAACTCCTCACCGGTCGCCGAGCGGCTCCGGGCGATTCTGGAGGAGCGGGGTTGGAAGGGCTGGATCCGCGTCGAGCGAGTGCCTGCCGAGAGACTCAACACTGAGCTGCCGCCATCGTGAAGGCAGGCCAGGGTCCTGGAAGGACGCTATTTGGGGGTGCACGTGCTTCCCAGGGACGGCCGTCTGCCTCAGTGAGGAACAGGCCCGACGCGGTGGGGGTAGGCAGCGTGGATGTACTTCATGGCAGTGGTGATGGAGATTCCGAAGACACGGACAAGGTGGACGGGATCTTCGGTCTCACGGGCCTCATCCAGGATTCTGTCGGCGCGAACTGCGCGCAGAGTCAGACCAGCGGGATCGAAGCGCCTGTAGATGTAATCCGCGGAGACAGGATCGGTCGCGCTGACGGTCTGTTGAGTGACCAGAAGGTGCGCGTTGACGGTGCGTGGCCAACGCTGATGGCGGTAGCGGAGCCAGGCATGCAGCAGGTCAGCTGTGGTGTCGTCGAGGTGGACGACATGACGGCCGTGGGGGCGGCGGATCAGAAGTTGCCGTCGGGTGAGCAGCACGTCGGAGAGGACGAGGTCGCGCAGGTCGGTGCCGCTTGTTGCGTGGAGGGCGACCAAGGCGAGAACCAGACGGGTAGCCGGGTTGGAGCTGGTTTCCAAGAGCCCGGCCAGCTGTGGTTCCCCCGCAGTGCGGGAGTGGCTGACTAGCTGGTCAGGGCGGGTTGACGTGGTTTCAGGTTCACTTGTTCGGTCGCTGCCTGGTCGGCG
>NZ_JBIBVN010000087.1:0-7360 GCF_043080425.1 Streptomyces sp. NPDC015032
GGACCCTAGACAAGTCCCATCGTCCCAGGTCAGATGCGCTCCTCGCTTATTTGATCAAGCGTCGGACACTCGCAGTCGCGAAAGTGCGAGGCTAACGGCAGGTCCGCTCTTCCTGCCCCGGGGACGCGGCGCGACTGAGAAGCCTTCGGGGAAGTGGTCTCAGCCGGCGGCTTGCTGTTCGGCGCGGGCGCGGATGGTGGCGAGGCGATAGGAGTTGGTTCCGGCTTGGACACACGCCAATGCTACGTCTGTTCGAATATTGGATGTCAAAGGCCGCGCCGCGCATCCCTCGAATTGTGACTAAGCGGCTGAGTTGGCCCTTTAGCGCTTGAGTTGGCCCCGCTGAGCGTTGGTGTTGGCATGCAGGGGCAGTGGCTGGCGCACCAACCTGCTGGATGAGCGAAGTCGTACGGGGAGCGGTGCCCGGACCGCTCTGGGGACGGTCGAGCTCGGGTCAGCAGGGATGGAATCGGACCGCCCCACGATGCCTACCTAGGCGGCGGGGCAACTCAAGTGCGAAAGGGGCCAACTCAGCCGCTCAGTCACACGAATGTGTGGCTGCCGGCCCCCGGCGCTGCTCGCCCGCGCCGACCGCGGCTGCGCCCGATTCTTCGCCGTTCAGGCCCCGGGCGTCGATACCGGCGACCAGGGGCACGCCGGCCGCGGGCCCGGGGCCGCGATCTCCGGATCGATCTCCTGGTCGCTCCGGTATTCCAGACCGGTTCGGGCGGAGTTCCTGGGCCTCCTGTCACTGCCCGCACCGTGCCATCGGATGCCCAATGACCGCCTAATCTACTTCCAGTAGAAGCCTAACTTATGTATCTTCGGGGTATGAATGAGGAAACTGACAGTGTGGAAGCTCTGCTGGAGGAGGCGCGGCTGACGGCGCGGATCCCGGGGCCGGCCGAACGCCTGCGGCTGCGTCAGGCGGCGAGCCTCTCGCGTGCCCAGGTGGCCGCGGCGGTCGGCGTCGGACGTCAGACGGTCGCCAACTGGGAGGACGGCACCACCGATCCGCAGCCGCCGGGACGCGTGAAGTACCTGCGGCTGCTCGAAGGCCTCGCCGAGCTCTACCCCGCCCCCGCGGCCCCGGCACAGACCACCGTCGCCGAGGCAGCCACGGCAGCAGCGTTCACGGCCCCCGAGACCGCACGGGGCGCCAACGGCCTGGCCGTAGAGGGCGAACCCGGCCCGTGCATCCGCTGCGGCGTCACGACGACCTACCAGGCCACGGACGGCCGGCCCCTGCACGCCGGAGCCATGTGCCAGCCTCCCGCTGCCACGCCCCACGCACCCAGCACCCACGCACCGCTCCCCCCGGTCTCACTCGCCCCCGCACCGGCGACTGCTGCCTCACCCGTCCCGGCGTCGGCCTCGTCGCGGCCGCAGCGCCGGGCACGGTCGGCCGCCCGTGCCCAGGCCGAGACCGCCGACCTCATCGGCCGGGCCGTTCATGAGGAGCTGGAGCGCGCCGAGGGCGACGTCGATGCCGCGCTGCAGGCCCTGATCAAGCGCGCCATCCCGGACGTCATGCACCTGTTCAACGAGACCCGCGCCACCGCCCGCTACACATACACGGCCTACCCGGCTCTGCCCGACATCCTGAAGAAGCCCTCGAAGAAGGAGCCGGACCAGATCTGGGAGGCCCGCCCCAACTTCCGGCACCCCGGCTATTCCCTCAAGATCTCCGGCAGCACCGCGGTCACCGCCCTGGATGTCAACGCCGCCTACCTCTCCGCTCTCAAGTGCTGGCTGCCGATCGGGAAGCTGGAGCACACCACCGGCAGCGACGGCGTGGACCCCAAACGCTCCGGAGTCCACCTCATCACCCCCACACCCTGGACCCACCCGCACCTGCCCAGCCCCCTCGGTGACCGCGATGAACCAGGCGCCTTGTGGATCACCGACGCCACTCTGCGCCTCCTGCTGCGCCTGTCCGGGCCGAAGTACGGGCTGCTCGAACTGCCGGTCGTCCATGAGTCGTGGACGTCCGGCGCTACGGAGAACTTTTTGGACGCCCTGCGCAAGCTGCTCACCGCCGCGCGGGACACGGCCATCGCCGAGGGCGACACCGTCACCCTGGAATATGTCAAGTCCATGTACTCGAAGTTCATCTCCACGATGGGTGAGTCGATCCACAACCGTGAGATGACCCGACCGGACTGGATGCACATCATCCACAGCCAGGCCTACGCCAACCTCTGGGGCAAGGCATACAAGGCACACCAGGCCGGCCTGGACGTCATCAGCATGATGGGCACCGACGAGCTGCACGTCACCGGCGACTGGCGCCAGGTCTTCCCCGAAGGCCGCGGCGTCGCCCAGATGAAGATCAAGCGCAGCGACGCCAAGGCATCCGGTGAATACACCGTCGGCGCGGTGGCCGGCTGATGGCGGGCGACAGCCGCTGGAGGGACCTCGGCACCTACGAGGCCCGCGGCATTCACGGCGGCCAGGCCATGGCCGAAGCGATCGACCGCATGGTGACGGGCATCGAGTCCCCCGTCGGCTCCGAGCGGGGCCTGGCCGCCCGCCTGCGCTACCTCACCAAGACCGACGCCGGATACGAGGCCATGGACCGCGCAGGCGTCCACGTCAGACCCCGCACCCTCATCGCCTGGCTCGCCGGGGAACAAACCCCCAGCCGGGCCAACCTCGCCCGCCTCGACGCCGCCTACTGGGACCTGCGCCGCCGTAACGTGGCCGCGGACCTCAAGCGCCGGCTCGACAACCACGGCCGCGGCACTCGTGTCGAGATCGACCCGGCCGACCAGTCCCGCGTAGACCGCCGTCACCAGCGCGATCTCGAAACCCGCAGCATCAGCGTCCGTGGCGTGTGGGACCGCGCCGTCGACGCCTGGATCGACGGCGACGGCCAAGAGCTCGAAGCCGTCTGGGACGACATCATCAGCGGCGGCCTCGGCACCGACTGGGACGCCTACACCTACGTGTCCTCCGTCGGCTGGGCCGCCTGACCCCTCGCACACACGACGGGCCCGGAGTCACTCGAACTGACTCCGGGCCCGTCCACGTCACCGTACCGGCTGTTCCGGCAAGAATGCCGTGGCGGGATTCCCGGTTCCGGTTCGACAAGCCCGGCGAGCGGGGCCGTTCTGGCGCGCAGCGGGTGAGGACACCAAGCGCAGGTTCGTTCAGGACGACGGGGGCTGTGGGACCGTGCGATCGCGGGTGTCCATGTAGGAGGTGATCCGCTCGGGGTCGTGGAGCATGAGCGCGGCCAGCTCCGAGCCCGCCCACAGGGTGAGGGTCAGGGCCATCTCCCGTGCGTCCTTGACCTGGTGGCCGTCGCGCAGGTACCGCAGGTACAGGGCGCCGATACGGACGAGCCGTTCGGTTCCGGCGGTGTCCTGCGGGCGGGGATCCAGATCCTCGGCGACGGCCGACATGATCGCGACCGCGGTGGGCCCGGCCGGGTGGGCGTGCTGTTGCACCCGGCATACCTGATCGCCGAAGTCGCGTAGCCACCGCTCCGTCCGGGCCCGGTCCCCGAACCGTGTGGCGGCGTAGGCGCACAGTTCGGATGCCAGCCACTCGACCAGCAGCAGCGAGCTCTCGCGCAGCGTGCCGTCCTTCCGCCAGCCCTCCAGGGCTTGAGTCAGCGTGCGGTGCGGCTCCCAGTTGGCCAGCGGTGGCCCGTCCGCGCCCCGGGCGGCTTCATCGAGGGCCGTCGTCCTGATCAGGGACAGTGCGAACGCGCCGGGCGTGAGCTGGGGTTCGGCGGTGTGGGGGCGGGGAAGGGCGTGGCGGCCCCGTACAGCTCGGGCGGGCCGGCGTACCACCCTCCCGAGGCCCCCTTGGGCGAGACCTCGACCAGGCGCAGCCCCATGCCGTTCCCGCCGCCGTCGACGACCTCGTACAGCTCCGTCGATCCCGGGGCGGTGCCGCTGGCCTCCAGCGTGACCAGGAGCTGGTCGCCGGGGCGGGACGGGTACCACGGCGCCTCGGTCAGCCCCCGGTGCCCGCCCACCAGCGCATCGACTTCCCCGACCAGATCACGGCGGCGCTTGGCCTCCTCGGCGCGGGCGAGCGGCGAAAAGTTCTCCACGGTGTCTCCTCACGGTCCTTCGGGCGTCCGGTCGGCCCGACTCGACCCACGGACCGTGACAGAAGCCACAAACCGTGTCAACTACCGGCAGTCCAGGCGTAGTTGGGTGTATGCGCCTAGATCCGTGCACGCGTACGCGAGGAGGAAATTCACCCGCCCGAGGCATCACGGAAGGAGGGGCGGACCCACGGCCCGCCCCTCCTCACACATCACGCCGACCGGCTCCCCGCTACCAGCGCATGCCGAGCTGGTCGAGGTCGGCGCGGCGTTGTTCGGTGAGTTTGTCGCTTCGCCGTCGGGCGTTGTCGATCCACGTGCCGAGCTTCACCACCACAGCCTCACCAGCGCCGTTCTGACGGCCCGGCGCATCGACCTCGGCCTCCATGTGCTCGATGTGCTTCCGGGGCACCCGAAGGTGCCCCTCGCGGGCGTAGAAAGCCCGCGCCGCCGCCAGGTTGAGCGCCCATTTGCCGTCGTGGCCCCGCCCCGCCCGCTCTGCCCGCTCGTTCTTTCCGTCCGGGGCGAGTCCGAGGCTTTCCAGCAGCAGCCGCTGCGCGGGCATCAGCTGCACCCACGCGTCCCCGTCCCGCTGCGCGGTGACCCACCGTCCAAGGTCCTCGCCCTGGACAACCACTGTCCCGGCGGTGGTCGGGAGCGTCCCGCCGGCTCGGACGTGGGCCTGGACGAGACGCAGACGCCGCTGCCATGTCGTGTCCCACGCCGGGCACCACCCCGGGTCGACCGCGTCCAGCTCGTCCTGCCGCGCCCGGGTCATCGCCCCGGCCGCCGACACCACAGACCGGCCGGCCGCGCGCAGTTCCTCGTTCTCCCGCGCCCGACGGGCCGCCGCGCGGGCGTTCTTTGCCCACATGCCGATGGGGTAGTCGCCCCAGACCGCCGTGGTCGGGGGCAGGAAGTGGCCGTGGGCCTCGGTGTAGAGACGGGCCACGGCCAGGCCGTCCTCCCACGCCGCGTCACGCTCGGACCAGACCATGCCCAGCGCCTCCAGCTCGACCAGCCGCTCAGCCCCCAGCGACCCGTCGGCGTAGGCGGTCCGCTGGGAAGCCAGCCACCGCCCCAGCGGATACCCGCCCACCCCCGCCCAGTCCTGCGGCGTCTCGTACGCGTACGGCACCCGCAGCGCCGTGTTCCCGGTCTCGCGCAGCCACCTCGTAGCCGCCTCGAACCCACGCCGCCAGTACGCCCCCTCCGGATTGATCACCCGCAGCCGCACGAACTCGGCCAGGGCCACCGGGTCACGTTCCTCGCTGAACCGCAACACCCCGGCCGCCGCCCCGCTCACCCGCGCCCCGGCCCCCTCGACGCCCTCGACGTCCTGGCCGTCGTGCTCCTGGTCCTCGTCCTGGCCGTCGTCGACGTCGTGCTCCCGGCCGCTGCGGGCGCGGGAGTCGGCGAGCGCCTCGATGGTGTCCGTGTCGTGCGCCCGCAGGGCACCGAGGACCTTCGCAAGGGCCGTATAGGCAGGAGAGGTGAGCATTTCGTCCGCCTCCTCATCCGGCCCGAGGAATACCGGCACGATCAGGGTCGCGAGCTTTCCCCGCCCCGGACTGGTACGCAGAGCACGCCCGACCATCTGCACAATGTCGACCATCGATCCGCGCGCATCAGCGAAAAGCACCGCGTCGCATTCCGCCGTATCCACCCCTTCCCCAAGGACTTTTACGGAGCTGAGAATACGAAGCGCGGCGGGGGTATTTGAATTTCCGTCAAGGAAATCCGAAGCGAATTCGTCCAGGACTTTCCGGCGGTGGGCGGGGGAGTGCTCACCACAAAGCCAGTCCGCCCACACCCCCTCCGCAGCCGGGTAGGCGCCGGGGTAGTCCTCGGCCAGGCGCGCCGCGACCCCCGGCACCCCGGCCGCCATCGCTTCCGCCTCGTTCACTCGGCTGTGGAACGCCAGTACCTTCCGTACCCGCTCCTCGACCGCGGCCCGCATCAGACCGCTCTGGATCGCCGCCAGCCGCGCGCCCCGCGACGCCCCCGTCCCCAGCCCCCCATCCGCCAGCGCGGCATAGACCTCCGGGTCACGGATGTCCAGACACAGCACCTGATACGGCGCCACGATCCCCCGCCGGATCGCCTCTGACAGGGACAGTTTGTAAGCCACCGGCCCGAAGACGGGGCTGTCCGGATCCATGCTCGCCACCAGGCGCGGCACCCCGCCCGCGCTGTCGGGCGCCTCCCAGATACGCGCCGTCGCCGTCATATACAGCCGCCGCTCGGCCGGCACCCGGCCCTGGTCATGCACCGCCGCCCACGGCTTCCCCAGCTCACCACTCGTCCGGTGCGCCTCGTCGACCACTACCAGGTCCCACGCCGGGAGGCCCGCCGCGTGCGCCCGCTGGAGTGCTCCCAGTGACGCGTAGGTCGCTACCGCCGTCACCGTGTCCAGGTCCTGCACCCACGTCACCAGCTCGTCAGGATCGGTGGTGCAGGGGATGCCCCGGGACTCCTCGGCCCGCAGCGAGCACACCCCCACCATCGCCCCCCGACGCCCACCACTCCGCCACGCGCCGGCCATCTGCACCAGCAGGTCGAGCGTCGGGACCACCACCAGCACACGCCGGGCGGAAAGCCGGTTCGCGACCTCCACCCCGATCCGCGTTTTCCCCGACCCCGTAGCAGCAATCACCTGCGCCCGAAGACCCTGCGCAGGGACATTCCCGCCGGGTGGATTCGCAAGCATTCGCAGGGCTCCATCCACGGCCTCCACTTGATGCGGCCTCAACGGCATTGCGGTCATCAAGATTTCCTTTCTTGCCCCGGCAATGATGATCTGACGGCAGAATAGAAATTATCCGGTACTCGGAAATGACGCACTTTCGAGAGGGATGCAAGCGCGAGATTACGCGGGCATCCTCTTGTCCGAGAGTAGCGCCCCATCCGGGCCCCGGTGGTCTGCCATCAGAAGAGAACCTATCTGACCCAGGAAGTTGACGCATGCGAAGTCAGGAAGTGTTCGAAGATGGCCGGATTCGATCGGATGTCAAGGCTGGGGCCATTCACACCCGGTGACGCCCCGTCACCAAGCACCCACCCCCAACCCTCTTCCTGTAGCCAGCTGCCCGCGTAGCGGGCCTAGTTACCAGGCGCGGAGCGGCTGGTAACCGACCCGTCCTGCGGATCATCATGGGCGGCACGGAGCACCCACCATGACCCCGAGTCACGGAGTGACTCGGCATAAACAATTCCGGAGGAATTGTTTAAACCCCGGAGGGGTTTATCGTCTTACGACCCGTAGGGTCGTGCGTCGTTCCTCCGGAGGAGGACGCG
>NZ_JBIBVN010000088.1:0-6558 GCF_043080425.1 Streptomyces sp. NPDC015032
ATGGTACCCGCTCCGCGGGTACCATATCGCTGCGCGATATGCAAGCGCAGCGGCTCGCGTTGCTCACCGCGCCCGTGCTGCGCACGGGCCAACTCCCTTCGCTGCGCTCCAGGAGTTGATGGGGTGTCGGCCGCTGCGCGCCCGACTGGCCGCGCGGTGCACGGCCGTGGCTGGCGGGGTGTCAGGTGCGGCTAGTGGGGTCTCCAGTAAGGGAGTTGGGGGAGCGCGGGGCGCTCCTGGGCGGGTCCGCTGCGCTCCCCGCCTGACGGTCCCTCCGGCTGCGCCTCCGGAACCTTGGGGCCCGCTGGCGCGGGCCAGGCTGGTTAGGAGGGTGGGGGTCGCTCGTTCGTGTGGGTTCTACTGTACCGCGTGCATCAGGTTGATGCAGCATGTACCGTTGGCGGAAACGCAGGACACCCCCCAACCACCCAGCAGGGCGGTCTTTTGATAAACGGTCAGCGCGCCCGAATTCGCCCGCGACTCACGCGAGGAACCTAGATTGGGAAGCTGCGGGCCCGAGCTACAGAACGGGAACTCAGATATCGGAAAGCCGGAATTGGGCGTGCGGAGGTACCGGAGCCGAACGGCCCCCCGGGGCCGGGCGGCGGAACCGCCCACCGGCCTCAGCCACGCTTCCTCGCTTTTGAGCATCACGGCCGCTACCGCGCGGGACGCCGTTCCGGTGGTGGTGCCGCCTGCGGTCTGCGCGCGCTCACGGGTCCGCACGCGAAGCCGCCTCAGCTACGAGGGGTCCGGCCGGCGCCTGCGGGTCGACCTCAGCCACCTAATACTTACGCAGATCAAGAACCCGCTGGTCAGCGGCCTGTACATCCGGCGATCTGTCACCCCAGGAGGTACACAACGCTTGCGATGTGTACCTCCTGAGTAGTCACATCGACGGCAAACTGTCAGCCAGGCCGACAGTTTCAGGTGCGAAACGTCAGCGAGGCCGACATCCGCGACAGCGTTCCGTCGAGCGGTCCGCGTTCGCGTGCAGGGGGAGATCTGTCCCCCCTGGGGGGACACAACACGCCGGAACGTCAGCCACACCGACATTTATGTCGGCGTGGCTGACATACTGCTGGCATCCAAGATCAGCGAAGTGGAGAGCAGCCTCGTGACACCCGAGCCACAGCGCCGCCGTCCCGCACCGAAGCGCGCGCCGCGCCGTACGGAGCTGCCCCTCGGTGAGGAGATCCAGGCGTGGTCCAAGCCGGTCCAGCCGGTTGAGGACCTCGACTCAGTCGCTCGCCGTTACCCGCGCCGGAAGCTCTCGCTCAGCAGCGAGCGCAAGCCGATGGAGGTCTACGACACCCCCGAGCGCCCCAAGGCGTTCTCCATGGACTCGCTGGAGTTCTTCTTCCTGATCGCGCAGTACTTCCGCGAGGCCCTGCCGCTGCGACTGATCCTGCTGCTGATCGCCTGCCAGAAGGCCGGCGGGCAGATCCGGCTGACGCAGGAGGAGATGGCGACGGTCCTGGACGTGCCCCGCGCGAAGACCAACGAGGCGCTGCAGGAGGTCATGAGCCATGGCATTGTCTTCAAGGTGCGCCGTGGCGTCTACCAGTTCAACCCGCCCTACTCGTACCGTGTAGCCGAGTTCATCCCGGGCACGGAGCTGGTCGAAGCCGAGTACGTACAGGTCGACCAGGACAAGACGATCGCGAAGATCCGCAGGGACGAGAGCCTGCCGGATCTGGTGCGGTTCCCGTCGCTGGAGCACATGCGCGAGGCGATCGAGGAACTGCGCAAGAAGCGGGCCGAGGAACGCGCTGCACGCCGACTGGCCCGTGCGCAGCGCCAGGAGGAGGGATCAGCCCAGTGAGTACCTTGAAGTGGTCGGCGACCAACGCCGACGGCCTTCTCGCCGACCTGGACCTGCCGCCCGCCGCCTACCGGGCGCTGCTGAAGCTCCGGGCGCGCAGCGAGGCCGGCGGCCGCATCGCGATGGACCAGGCCACCCTCGGTGAGCTGCTCGGCCTCAGCCGCCCCAGCGTGAACGCCGCACTGCGGGAGCTGGAGCTGGCCAAGCTCGTCAAGAAGGTCCGCAACGGCGTCTACCAGATCAACCCGATGCTGGCCGGCTACAACTCCCCCGAGGACGCCCTCGACGCCGTCAAGGCGATGCCCAAGGCGGACCGGCTGGACAGCAAGACTTACGTGACGGACTACCACCGGGCCGTCGCCGCCTACCAGGACCAGCTCGCCGAGCAGCGCAAGAAGCGCGCGGCCGCGGCCGCTGCCAAGAAGGCCGCGGCCGCCAAGAGGCGCGGTTCGCTGCACGCCGTCAGCTGATCCGGCCGGCACCCTCCCACGGGCATCGGCGCTGCACCCTCCACGGGCGCAGCGCCGATCGCGTTCCCGGTGTCGGTCCCGACACCAAAGGGCCCTGTCTGGATGGACAAAGGTTCCCCCGCACAGGGCCAAACCGATCGTCACCAGCTCGGTCGGCGTAGCTGGGGCGATCCGTGCCGGGCGGCTCGCAGCGAGAGGGCGGTAGCACCAGGTGAACCGGTTCGTTCTGGAGCAGCAGAACAACCGACGACGCCCCGGCGGCCCCCGCTGTATGCAGCAGCTGTGCGGCGATGAAGGCGCTGTACGAGGTCACCCGCCGGGACGCCGCCGTCGACGTCGACGTGTTCTTCGAGTGCGCGCTGCGGGCCTGCTCGCGCGGCAGCGGCCGGCCCACCAGCTCGCCGGTTGCAGCAGCCGCGACCACATAGCCGTCCCGGAGGGCAGCGGGCCGCCTGCTGTACGAGTAAGGCCGGCCTTGCTACCCGTGCAGCACCCGTGTGCCACCTGGACCGTGCGAATACTGCGCTGCACTCATCACCGGCCATGCAGCAGACCTCTTGCACCCTTCACCACCAGGAGCAGCAGGACATCGGCGGCCGAGCAGCACGAGGCGCGGCACCGGACCGGTGACAGTCGTCGGCGGTCGCGGCCTGACGGGGGCGGAGCGCGTCTTGCACCCCATTGGTAGGTACTACAGGTAGTACCTACGTGCGGGTTGAGTTTCCTTCCCCCTGAGAGCGAGCTTGGGCCGGGAGCAGCGGGAGGCGGCGACCGAGGGGAGGGCGGGGCGCCCGTCGTGGAGCCGTTGCCGAGGGATAGGGCGCTTCACCGCCGCTCGAAGCGCTGTGCGCCGCCGTGAGCGCCTCTCAGGGCCTTGATCGTCGCTCGGGGGGCCGGAGGGCGTCAGAACGCCGCAGGCGGCCGTACAGTGCCGGGAAGGATCATGTGCGCCGGACGGTCGGGGTGGGCCTCGGTGCAGGTGGTGGCGGGTGGTGTGTGCCCGCGCAGCGAGCTTCGCCCTCAGAGGGAGAGATCTACAACCCGCACATAGGTACTACCTGTAGTACCTACCAATGGGGTGCAAGGCCGTCTCCAGACGGCACGTAACGGAGCCGCCGGCGCAGCGTCCGGAGGTCAGGGTGCAAGGGTGCAAGGCGGGTCGCGGGCCCGGTGGCGAGGTCCGCGACCCGTACTTCCGGTACTTCGCCTTCGGCGGGTGAGGAAGAGCGCGCCCGTCATCAGGTCAGTCAGTCCTAGATCTTCTTACGCGAGCGATCCCTCACCAACCGGCGGACCCGATCCCTCACCAAACGATGAACATGGCGTTCTACAGCGGGGCCGTCCTCGCCTCCGGGCGCCGGCTTCTTCGGCCGGCGAGCAGCACGCGGTCGGCCTGGTCCAGGACGTCGTGGGTCAGACCTCGAGACACGCGACCACGATCACGGTTCGCAAAACCGAAACCCAGTACAACAAGCGCACGCGCTCGACGTCGTCGGCGTACTCGCGCAGCTGGGGGCCGGCGGCGGTGCCGGGGATCGGCTCCCCAGCGTCGGGGTCGACGGAGAGGACGACCAGGGCGCGGTCCAGGGCGTGGATGTCCGCCTCGCTGGTGATGTTCTCCAGCTGCTTCGCGGCGGAGTCGGAGAAGGTGATCCGGGCGCGGCGCGGGCCGTGCGGTGTGGGCATCAGGCGACGGCCGGGCGCTGGGCTGCGAGGCGGGCGAGGTGGGCCTCGCGCAGCTCCTCCCACGGGGTGCACTGCTCAGGGTCGGGCACGCCGTTGGTGGCGATGTCCTCCAGGACGGCGGCGAACCGGTCCGCGTCGGCCCGGGTCTTGGCCGCGTACGCGCGCACCGCGTCGGCCGCCGCGGGCTCCAACTGCTGGGCGGCGGCGTCGGCGGGGGTGGCCGGCTGTTCGCTCATCGAGGACTCCAGAGGGCAGAACTGGCGGTGTCTCACCACGGTATCGCCGGGCAGGCAGGCCCGGGAGCACTCCGCCGGAACCCGGAGCGTAACTACGCTCCGTACTAATCACAAGTGCGCGTGAGATCCAATCTTGAGTGTCACGCTCTCCCCCCGAAAACAGCCCCTGGAGACCTCTACGGCCCCGAGAAAAGGACAAACAGGGACAGAATCGAGGCGGCGTGACAAGTAAGATCTGACATCGCGCAGGGGCGTGACAGTCACTGTCTGTAAGCGTGACACCGGTCGGAACGGGTCGGTCTGGTGAGGTCAGTTCGCCTCGGAGCGGGCGCGGGCGAGGAAGTCGGCGAGGGCGCCAGCGGCTTCGGGCTCCGTGGTGGCGAGCCGGGCCGCGAACGCCAACTGGTCGACGCCGACGCCCGGAGCGAGGTGCGAGAGCTCGGTGAGCAGCGCGGCGTGGGCGAGCAGCGGGGGCGTCAGGAGACCGGTGGCTTCCTCGCGGGCGGCCGGGTCGCGGTAGTGCCCGAGGTGCGCGGCCAGGGAGCGGGCGAGCCAGGCGTCGACGTCAGCCTGGACGTAGCCGCCGGCTCGCCGGGTGAGTTCGTCGCGTACGGCTTCGTCGCCGGTGCGGGGTTCCGTCTGCTCCAGGGTGCCGAGCTCGCGCAGCGCCTGGAGCTCGTCGGCGCGGGCCGCGATCCGCATCGATTCGCGCAGCTCGGCTTCCCGGGCGGCGGCGGCCGCGGCTTCGGCGGCGAGTTCGGCCCGGACGACGTCGTCGGTGTCCGGGTCGTAGACCGTGCCCGGCGCGGCCGCAGCGAGCAGCTGGCCCAGGCGCTCCCACTCCGCGAGCTCCGCCGGGCCGCGGACGTCGTCGGCCAGGTCCTCGTACCGGGACGCCTGCCGGGCGTCGAAGCGCGCGTCCTCGAGGGCCGCCGCGACCGCACCGGCGTCCATGCCCTTCGCCCGGCGCCGTACGACGCGGCGGCCGATCCGGGCGGGGTCGACCGGATCGCGGGGCGCGGCAACGCGCGGGGCGGGCGGTCGGCGGGTGGTCTCGCCGGGCGGCCAGAAGCGGGTCATCTTCGGTCTCGCATTCATTGTGCGGATTCGGGAGCGGGCCGCCGCCAGAGCGCTGCACGGCGGCCCGCCGATTGGTTTATAGCAGGTCTTGAATTCGGCCGGGTCAGAACCGGAAGGAAATTGACGACACCGCCGTGAAATCCGCGCGGAGGCCATCAGCGCGTGTGCCCCACTCCGTGAAATACGACTCGGTGATGGCCTCCGCGAGGATCGGATGCAGATCCTCCTCCGTCGCCCCAGCCTCCTGAAGCTCCAGGATCTGCTTCACGTAGGCGGGTGAGATGTCCGTGGTGATCTGGCGCTCGCGGCCGTCGTCCGAGCTTCCCGTGCAGGTGAATCCGAAGTACGCCGTCACCTCCACCATCATCCCCCTGGACGTGGACGCCTGTGCACGGGCCTGTGCTCTGACCTGCGGTTGCCACTCGGATTCGGTCTCCTCCACCAGGGCGGCCTGGAGACGCTTCTGCGGGGTCGTCAGCTTCCCGGCCCGGTAGCGCTCCACGGTCCGTCGTGAGACGCCCAGGCGCTCCGCCAGGGCCTTGGTCGACCCCTTCGCCCGCGTGAGGAGGAATTTCACCTGTGCATTTGCGGACTTCGGGGCGGGCCGGGTGAAGACCTTCCGCTCCGCCCGCGCGAGGGCCTCCAGGACCTTGCCCCGGCCCGGGGCCGGCTGCTGCTCGTGATCGTTCATGCGATCAGTCGGCCATGGGCCGCTTGTGGACAGAGGCGTGGAGCCGAGCGAGAGGGCAACCAGCGGGTGTCGCTGTGACGACGCAGCACAGTTGGCAAATGAGAGGGACGGAAGTCCCTGGTCAGAGCGTTCTGACGCTTCGTAGTTGGCAAGAGCGACGCAGGATAGTTGGCAACCAGTCGCCACAAAGTGGCTGGTCAGCGCAGTCCGAGTGGGCCCTTCCTGGGCGTTTGCCAACCGGCCTGCTGAATTGCCAACTGTGCTGCGTTGTCACAGTCGCATCAGTCGGGCGTGACAACGGGGCGAGGGTGAACGTGTCGGTGCCGGGCGCGAGGCCCGGCACCGAGATGGGCCACTCGACGTCACGAGTCACCCGGCCAGCATCTACGTCATCAAGGGCACCCGGCCGCACGTCATCCGCCCCCGCAGGGGCAAGGCCCTCCGCTTCCAGGCCGGCGGACGGACCGTGTTGGGCTGCCGGTAAGAACCCTGTCAGTGCGCCACGAGGCGCTGTTGTTTCGGACGGAGGTGGAAGACCACCGTCGCTTCGCCGTCGTAGCGGCGAGGTGA
>NZ_JBIBVN010000089.1:0-6028 GCF_043080425.1 Streptomyces sp. NPDC015032
CAGGCGAGTACTTCGATGTCCCCAACGGGAACTCCCGTCCTATGGATCTTCACGATCCAATGATCAGGGTGTCCACGATCAAGGGGAAACGCCCATCCTCCCGGCGCTCCATCAGATCCTGGAGCAGGCGGATGAGCAGCACGGTCTTGCCGGAGCCGGGCTCGCCGAGCACGACCAGTCGACGGGTGGGCACACGGTGGGCGAAGACCTCGTGGATCTGTGCGTAGTGTCCCGCCAGACCGGCCTCGTTCGCAGGCCATCCGGCGGGCTCACCGGGTGGGCCGCCGGGCCAGTCATTGGCCAGGCCGGTCAGCCGGGCCCAGGGCTCGGTCAGGGCTGCATCGGCCGTACGCCAGGCGACGGGTAGAGGATACGGATCGTTCAAGCGCCGGGCCTCGACCTCGTTGTTCCACTGCCGCTCTATCGTGTCCGCAAGCTGGTCGGCAATGGCACCCAGCCCCACATCGGCATTCCGGCCCGGCCGGGCCAGAATCGTCAGCACAAGAGCCACCAGACCGCTCACCGCGCCGACCACACTAGCCTTCGGATCAGCTTTGTCCCACCCGTCAACGATGCCGCTGATGACCAGCCACACCGCAGCTGCCGCGCACACACCCCACGGCACCACACGCAACCAACGACCCCTGTAACCCATAACGGATCACTCTGTCGTGACCCACACGTGCCACGGGCGGGAATGGTCAGATTGGCTGGATCGGGCAGCCTCTGCCTCTGCCAGCAACTGAGCCAAGTCACAAGAACGGCTGTCGACGAGACATACGTCATCACCGGTGACGCCGAACGACCCGGCGGAGAGAGCTCGCCGCGCCGGACGCGACGGGAGCCTGTCAGCGCGCATGCGGCAGCGACCGTAACCCCCGACGCCGTAGAAAGCGCACTGCACCACCGACACAAGCATGTCGGTCGTATTCGCCCGACGGCGTCTACCTGGCAACGGCCAGCAACGATCTGTCCTTGCGGATTTGGGGTCGCCAAGGTACTCCGGTCACCATGACGCGAACCGAGCAGGCCCTCGTAACCCTGGCGTGGGTCGCGGACGCCACTGGCTACGGCCTCATCGGCGGTGGCGGGGCCGGAGCGTACTTCTGGAAGTTCATAGCGGCCAGCACCAGCTGAGTCGCGCAAAACACGAGGTCCCACTGCGAGCGGTGTCGAACCCGGTGACGCCGACGGATGACCGCGGTCCCGGTCATGACATCCGCGGCGGCGTCGGCCTCAAGGGACAGGACCGTGAGACAGAAGCGCTGTGTCCCTCAAATGGGACAGTCGGAGATCCCAGATCATTACGGTGGAACGGGATTCCGAATGCGAGCCTGCAGTCACTCAGGGGCGGAGGGTGGTGGTCGGTCCTTCATCCGCATGGCGACGTAGCTCGCGCGGTCTGTGGCGGAGTGCTGGTGCCAGCGGTGGGCCGTGGCGTCGCAGGTGCCGATGAGGTCGGCGAGCAGCTTCCAGTGCACGGAGCTGACCAGGGAGAGCCAAGCACCGTTGCGGGCGAGGCGCGTGGCAGGGATGCCGTGGCGGATGAGTCGCTCACTCAGGGCGTTCGCGGTGAGGTGACGGCCGGGGCGCATGCCGGGGAAGAGGTAGGGGGTCGAGCGGGCACGGGCGATGACGCTCGGTGGTGTGCGGCCGTCGATCAGCCGTTGCAGCAGGGCAGACAGGCGAGGCCGGAGCCAGAGCGGATCACGTCCGAAGAGCAGGCCGAGAGTGTCGGGTTCGTTCGGGTGGTGCTGGACGTCGTCCAGCGTGAGGCTGACGATGCGGGTGCACAGCTGCCCGTACTGGAGGACCAGACATCCGGCGACGCGGTCGGCGAGAGGGACGGTCTCGTCGGTCTCCAGCCGCAGGGCAGTCAGGACACGTTCGGTGTCGCTCATGATCGAGCGATCTTCCGTGCGCTGGGCTGCAGCGATGGCGATGCGTGGCGGGGACAGGCAGGCGTCAGCCGACCAGACCAGGAACTGACGGAGTTCTGCCTGGTAGTGGCCGTGCTGGGTGACCCATCGGTCGCAGCGGGCCTGCGTGCAATCGGCCAGGAGGACGCCGCAGCCGTGGAGATGGCCGAGGAACTGTCGGGCGACACGAAGACGACGCAGGAGATAAGCGCGTTGTCCCTTGGTCAGAGGCTTGCCGTGACAGATGGCGTGCTGGGCGAGCGGCATCAGGGACCAACGGCCGTAGCGGGTGAGGATGAGCCGGTTGCCGGGATCGAGTGCGCTGGCGTGGACGATGATGTCGCGGGCGAGTTGGGCAAGTTGTTCGTCGCGCGGGGGCAGGATGCCGACCAGGGTGAGTACATCCCGTAGGTGGTTGACCGAGGCGGTCTGCCGCAGCTCGTCGAGGGCCTCGTGCTCTGGCACGAGGGAACCCGTAGCGAGCTGTCTGATCAGTTCTCCGCCGGGGCCGCGGAGGTAGGCGTCGAGACTCGACGGGTTCTCGTAGGCGGCCAGCTCGTCGACGAGTGGCTGCAGCCACTCGGGTGTGGCCCCGGTGACCTGGTCGGTGGTGAGGACAGCCAGTCGGGTCTGTGCGGTGCAGGCGCGGCAGCGCGCGTCGGATTCGAGTCGTGCGAAGCCGTGGCAGGTACGGCAGCGGTAGGAGAAGCGGACGCCGGCACACTCAGGGCACACGGGGCCGCCATCGTGGTGTTGGAAGGCGATGCTGGGCTGCTGACACCGGGAGCAGACGGCGGGGCTGGCCAGCACTTGGTCGACACATGCCCGGCAGACCGGCCCTTCGGGCCAGCGGCGGTTGGCACGAGCGACGGCGCCACAGCGACTGCAAGGAACCCGCATCTTCCCGTAACAGGATGCACAGCGCGGGATCCCGTCTTCGACGGCGGTGACCTCTGCGGTACGCAGCCCGCAGTCCCGGCAGGGGTGTTCGGGAAATCGGTCCTGGCGGCGGCAGCGGGTGCACAGAGGCCCGTCGGGACCGCGGGCGACGATCACGGCGGTCGTGCCGCACCGTGCGCAGGGGCGGGAACGGTCGCGGCTTCGGCAGTACCGGCACTGGGGACCGCGCTCGTCGCGGTGGGCGACTTCCCGGCTCTTGCCGCAGTCCCGACACGGCTCATGCGTGCGCATCAACGCGGCGCAACGGCGGCAGACCCTCTTCGCCGCGCTCTGCATTTGGCGAACCTCGCCGCAGACCGCGCACTTCAGGCGAGGCGTGCGCTGGCGGTAGCAGCGTTCACACAGCGGTCCACTCTCGCCACGCTGGTGGACCGCGCGTACCTCGCCGCAGCCAACGCATGGCTCACCAGCCTGCTGCTTCTTCCAGCAGGTTTGACACAACGGTTTGCCATCCTCCAGCCGCTTCGTCACGACGCGAAGTTGGCCACAACGGGCGCACGGCTGGGCGTTGCGGCGCCGTTGGCACGCCTGACATACCGGGCCGGCAGCGGTCCGAGCGTAGGGCACCCGATGCTGCCGGCAGTCGATGCACTCCTCGGCCGGCCGACGGCGATCGGAACAAGTCGCGCACAGCCGACGCGAGCGCGTGTTCACCCGCAGATACCGCTCCCGCCCACAGTCGTCGCACGAACCGCGGCCCCGCTGCTGGCCCTTGTCCACCACCATGGGGCCGGTCAGGTCTCGGCGTCGAAGAAGCCGGCGTCGAGCATCGGCGACTCCGGCAGCAGCGGACGCGGTCCAGCCTGTTCGGGCAGTGCCACGTCGCTCTCCGCCGAAGCGACCTCGACGACGAGTTCCTCGAACCGGCAGCCGAGGATCTTGCACAGCGCCAGCAACAGATCGACCGGCATCTTGGGAGGCTTGTCGCCGCTGACCAGCCGATAGATGTGGCTCCGGTCGAAGTCGAAGCCGTACTCGTGCAGGGCCTCAGTCAGCTTGGTGGTGGTGTACCAGTTCTTCCGGACGGCCATCAGCTCGCGCAGCCGCCACTCGTACTGTGGTCTTGAGCTGGCCCTGACGCCTTCCGGACGGGGCTCCGGAGCGGGCACGGCCCTCATCACGCGCCCCTCCGGGAGTCGGTACCCTGCAGGGCGAGGGTGCTCGCCAGCTCTTCATCGCACTCCGCCTCGAGATCGGCCTGAGCGAACGCGAGACGCAGCACCTCCGCCTCGGCCGCCTCCAAGTGCTGACGGACCTGCAAGTTCTTATACTCGCTGCTGAGCGCCGTGTAGATAGCCGTCGTGGCGGCGTGAGAGTGGCCGACCTGCTCGGTCACGAACCCCGCGTCATAGCCCGACTCGATGAGCCTGGTGACGTACGAATGTCTTGTGTCCGCAGAGACCGTGTGCGGATGACCTTGTGTGGCGATTGAGCAGCCCGGATCGTGAGGCCGCTTTGCGTGACGCAGACGCTCGAACGTGTTGCATTCCACGGCATCGCTCGTGACGTAGATCACTCGCCGCTGTGCCCGTGGGGTCGCGTTGTCAGTGGGTGGTGAGATCGTGCCTCCGTGAGTGAACTGGTTGAGCATGTCGATGAGTACGACCGTGTGTTGGGTGTCGTCGAGCGAGGCGAGGCGGAGCGTGAAGGCTGGCCGCATCGCATCGCAACGACGATCTGCCGTGATCGAACAGGACGGATCTTGGTGCTGCGGCGGTCCGAGACGCATCCCCGGTTTCCGGGCTACTACGACGTGATGGTCGGCGGCGCCGTGGACGTGGGCGAGTCGTATGAGGAAGCAGCGGCCCGGGAGCTGTCCGAAGAGCTGGGTGTTCGTGTGCCGGTGCACTTCCTGTTCAAGTTCCTTTGCCGGCAAGGGATTAGCCCCATCTGGCTCGGGGTGCATGAGGCCGTCGTGCCGGAGGCACTGATCCCGGACTCGGGTGAGATCGGCTGGCAGGACTGGATGACAGTGGCCGAGCTGCGCGAAGTCGTTGATGAATGGCGCTTCGTTCCGGGAGGGCGGGAAGCTCTGCGTCAATACCTGGAGTCCGGATTCGGAAACGGTGCGAGGGAGCCGGCAGCCGAGTGATCGGCGCCTCGGGTCAGGGCGGGCATCAACTGCAGGATCCGATGACGGTGGTTCGCGGGGTCGGAAGGCGCCTGATCCCGGAAGTTCCGGCGGCCGTTTCGCGGAGCCGGGTAATTTCCTCATGCTGTGCGGGGGCCTGTGTGCGGAAGTCCGAGAGCTCGTCGTTCCTCTGTTCTGACTGGTCCAGCCGTTCCTTGAGTCTGCTGTTCTCTGCCTTGAGCCGGATGATCTGCGCCTCGCGACGGTCGGGGATCTCGCCAGCGTCCTGCAGCGCCTGGACCCGTCGTTCGAACTCGAGGCGGAGGTGACTGTAGGGGCGGGTGCCGTAGAACGCGGTGCGGTCGACGTCGGCCTCGCGGGCGAGGGTCTTGACGTCGCACTTGCCGCCGGGTGGGATCTCGCCGCGCAGGAGGCGGTCCATGGCAGCCCGGATGCGGTTCTCGTTTTCGGCCCGCTGGGCTGCGGAGATTCTCATGAGGACTCCTCGTGCATGGTGGCGCTGGCGGCGTCGATCTCGGCGACGACCCGGAGGGCTCGGTCGTGATCAGCCTGGAGACGGGTGCGTTCGGTTTTGCGCGGGATGCCGAGCTGGCCGAGGAACGTCTTGGTGCGTTCGGCGTGTTCGGCCCAGACGGGGCGGTGGCAGGGGTGGTGGGTGGCCTGCGGGCAGCGGGCGGAGTCACACATCCCGACCAGCGGACGATCCGCCGTCGGGGTGCCGGCGAGCTTGAGGCAGAGTGCCCGGGAGGGGTCGGTGAACCAGCAGTAGTTCGCCGGTCCGAGGTGGAGGACCTTGGCGCGTTTGGTCAGCAGGTTGAGCACGTCGCGGTCATTGCGCTGGATCTTGGGCGCCGATGCTGCCGAGGGGTCGAGTTTCTCGTCGATGCCGGCGAAGAACTCGGTGAGGCTGCGGGCTCCCGGCCCGGCGGGCAGAATGCCCTGCTGGTAGTTTCGGAACTCCTCTAGGGCGTGTATCGAAATGGATCTCGGCCTATGCATGATCGTGGCTCATGGGGCGGGGAGACCTGACGGATGAGCAGTGGGCAGTATTGGAGCC
>NZ_JBIBVN010000090.1:0-5622 GCF_043080425.1 Streptomyces sp. NPDC015032
AGGCTGCCTCCCGCTTCACCTCGCCGCTACGACGGCGAAGCGACGGTGGTCTTCCACCTCCGTCCGAAACAACAGCGCCTCGTGGCGCACTGACACGGTTCTTACCGGCACCCCGAGTTGGATGGCAAGCGATCAGAACGGCTGGGGCAGTGGCCGATGCGGCGTGCGAGCTGGCCGACACGGTGACGCCGGGGACCTGGAGCACAGGCGCGGTCGAGGACGCCGCCTACGTCATCGACACACTCGCCGAGGCCCTCGCCGCGAACCTGGCAGTGCCAGACGCCCCCCTCGCCAGGGCGGATGAGGTTTCGGCAGTTCGCAGTGCCAGAGGACGTCTGTCCAAAGCCGTCGGCGCGTCGACGGCGTGGCTCCGTGGCCCGTCGTGCCGTGCGGCGTTCCGTGACGTACATCGACGGCCACTGAGTCGGGCCGCCGTCAGATGTGTCAGTCGGCGGGCGGGAGGCGGAGCGTGGCGACGGCCCCGCCGTCGGGCGCGTTGGCGAAGGACAGCGACGCCCCGATGACCTGGGCCTGGCCGAGCGCGATGGTCAGCCCGAGGCCGTGGCCGCGGCCGCGTTCGGACGCGCCGGTGCGGAACCGTTGGGGTCCGTCGGCGAGCAGCCGGCGGGGGAAGCCCGGGCCGTGGTCCCGTACGGTGACGCAGGCCGCCGCCACGTCGACCTCGACGGGTGCGCGACCGTGCCGGTGGGCGTTGACGACCAGGTTCGTGACGATCCTGTCGAGCCGACGCGGGTCGGTCTGGGCGGTCAGGGTGCCGGACGTGGTGAGCTGTGTCTGCAGCCCGGTGCGCCGTACGGATTCCGTCACCAACTCGCCGAGCGGTACCGGCTGGGTGTCGGCCTGTTCGGCGCCCGCGTCGAGCCGGGAGATCTCCAGCAGGTTCTCCACCAGGGTCCGCAGCACCCCCACCCGGTCCCTGACCAGATCCGTGGCCTCCCCCTCGGGGAGCAGCCCGCTCGCGGTGACCAGACCCATCAGCGGGGTGCGCAGTTCGTGGGCGACGTCGGCGGTGAAGTGCTGCTCGGCCAGGAGCCGCCCGGACAGGCTGTCAGCCATCGAATCGACGGTGGCGGAGATCTCGGCGATCTCGTCGCTGCCGCGGTCGGCCCTGGTCCTGGCGGCCAGGTCACCGAACGTGATCCTGCGTGCGGTCCGCGCCACCCGCCGCAGCCTGCGGTTGGGTAGCTCCGCGGCGAGCGCCGACAGCGGTACGACGACGGCCAGCGCGACCAGGGAGTACTTCCACATGTGCCGGTCCAGGGCCCGTCGGGTGAGCAGGTCGGACGTCATGTCGACCTCGACCGCCACGGGGCTGCCTCGGTACATCTGCGCCGCCCACATCGACGGGTGGTCCCCGGGGTCGTCACCGTCGTACCAGGTGGCATACCCGTCTTCCAGCCCCTGCGGGCCGCGGAGTCGGCGCAACAGTTCGACGGGCATGGCCTCGGGCGACATCCGAAGCAAGTCGGGCGGGGCGACGTTCCGTTCGTGGTCCTGCAGGTCTCGGGACAGCTGCGTCAGGGCCTTGGCCCTGCCGTCGTTCAGGGACCGGGCCAGGGTGCTGCGGTGGACCAGCACCCCGACGGTCAGCGCGATGGCGCAGCAAGCCATGGCGACAAGTGCGGCGATTTTCCAGCGCAGCGAACGCCAGTTCAGCAGGTCGCGCAGGATATCCATGTCAGCGCCGGAACTTGTAGCCGAACCCGCGGACGGTCTGGATCCGCTCGGCTCCGATCTTCCTCCGCAGCCGCTGGACGCACAGGTCGACCACGCGGCTGTCGCCGTCCCAGCCGTAGTCCCACACGTTGCGCAGCAGCATGTGCCGGTCCAGAACGACGCCGGGGTTCGCGGCGAACTCCAGCAGGAGCCGCAGCTCGGTGGGGGCCAGCGCAACCGGTTGGCCCGCCCGGAACACGTCGAGGCCGACGGTGTCGATGGTCAGGTCGCCGAAGACCAGCGGGGCGCGCTCGCCCGGGCGACCGGAATCCTCCGGCCTTGCCGCACCGCCCACCAGTTCGGTCGGGGGGTGGTGCGGCAAGGCCGGGGCAGTGGCGGGGTTGAAGTTCGCCCGCCGCAACAGCGAGCGGATCCGGGCCACCAGCACCGCGGTGTCGACAGGTTTGACCACGTAGTCGTCGGCGCCCGCCTCCAGGCCGGAGACCACGTCCAGGGCGTCGCCGCGCGCGGACATCATCAGGATCGGGTCCATGCTGGTCTCCCTGACTCGGCGGCACAGCCCGATGCCGTCGAGGGCGGGCAGCATCACGTCCAGCAGCAGCAGGTCGTGGCGGCCCTCCCGGAACAGTTCGAGTCCGGTCAGGCCGTCACCGGCGGAGGTGACACGGTAGCCGTAGCGCTCCAGTGCCAAGGAGACCGATTTGCGGATCACTTCGTCGTCCTCCACGAGCAGGATCGCCACGGGCACCAGGGCGGTTCCCCCGGCCACTGGATCTGACATCTCTCCCCATCGGACGTAGTTGCTGGAGGTCCATCATGCGACAGGGCATCCCGCCCTGCCGAACTTTGCCTCCACCACGCATACGCCGGGGCCGGGTTCGCCGGTGATGCTGTCGGGTCAGGGTTCGCGGGTCTGGGGGCTGTGGTTCGGGTCCTGGTCACCGAGGTGGCTGTCGCGGTGGTCGGGACGGGGCGGGGCACCGGTGAGGGTGCAGCCCTGGCGGGACAGGTCCAGTTTCGATCCACTGGCCAGACAGCCAGTGATCATGTGAACCTGCTGGCCGTAGCTACGGCCCTTCGTGGAGGTCACTTCCCCGTTCGGGCCCACTTCGCAGGGGTTGTTGTCGGTGCATTGCTCGCCGTCGTCGTTGTGGGTGTTGTGGATTCCCACGACCGTGGTGCCGTCGGGGGTCAGCAGAGCCGAACCCGAGTCGCCGTGCCAGGGGTTGCAGTCGTCGGTGGTGGTGTAGCGGATTGAGTTGTTCAGCTGGTAGCCACCTTCCCGCAGGTGCGGGACTACGGCCTCGGCGGTGCAGTGGTGGCGGGCGCCGAGGGAGGCCACGGTCAGTGGGTCGCCTGCGCGCACGGGGGCGGACGCGAGCTGGAAGACTTTCGCGCCTTCGGCCTTCAACTGCGCGTAGGTCTTGTCCAGGCGGTAGAGCGCGATGTCGGTGCCGGTCATCGTCGCGTACACCAGCCGTTTCGCACGGGCCGTGGTCTGCGGATAGCCCTGACGGTCGACGATGGACACCTCGCGGTCGGCAGGCTGGTCCACTGCCGCGGTTCCGGGCGCGGGCCACTGTCCCTGCACACAGTGACCGTTGGTCAGCAACAGCGCCGGGTCCTGCGGACGGGAGGCGGGGATACGGACCACCGAGCCCGCACAGTTGTCCAGGTCCACCGACCCTTCCATGTCCGGGATCGGATCATCGGGGGGAACGTCGGTGCCCGTGATGATGCCGTTGATCCAGTCGGCGTGCCTGGTGACATCGGTGTACAGCGTCTTGCCGCTGTCGTCGGGGCCGCTGACCACACCGGCCACGGCCCACTGACCGCCCTCGCGGACCAGCGCAGGACCGCCGGAGTCCATGTTCGACGCAGCGACGCTGCCGTCGGCGCTACCGACGCACAAATCTCCGATGGGCTCGGCCTTCGGACACGTCGAGACCGGCTGCACCACGGTGTCAGCCTCTCGCAACCGCTTGGGGAAACACCCGGAGTTGTCGTAGTCGTCGCAGGTCATGCCCCAGCCCATGATGCGGACGGGGGTGTTGTCCGGCGGCGTGGTCGAGGCGATCCGCACCGGCTTGGCCCGGACCGGGGTCCGCAGGTGCATCAACGCGAGGTCGCGGCCCCAGAACCCTCCCTCATCGCGAACGGTCGCCAGCCGGTAGTAGTGGTCGACCTCGGCGACCTCGCCGCCGGAGGTGGTGTCCAGTGACCCGACCCGGACCTTCCAGCCACGCGGGACACCCGCCTTCGCATTGGTCGGGTTCCGGCCGGCGCAGTGGCTGGCGGTCAGGACCCATTGTGGCGCGAGGACCTCCACCCCACAGCCGTGCCTGTCCGGGCGCGGCGGGGCGGGGTAGGACAGCTGGAACGAGCCCATGAACGAGTAGGCCTGGGTGGACTCGGTGCCACCCACGACGGCCTGCGCCGGCGAGGGTGCTAAAAGGGCCGCGGTCAGCGCGATCCCCGTCGTCAGGGCGGCGGCGGCCGCCCTTCGGCCTGTCGACGTGTGCATGCGTGGCTCCCCTTGCGTCTGCCGCCGGCCATCGTTCCGGCGGGCTGGTGCTGGGGACAGCAGTCGGCTGTCCCGTCCGGCACCGAGCCTGGACCCAGTGGCCCTCCGGAGGGTCTCTCCCGCGTATCAAACTCAGCACAGCAGCCGCTCAGTTGTGTATCAGCGAGTCCGGGGCCGGGCAGACGATGCCGTGGACACGCAGGGGAAGCGGCCCGCTGCCGTTGTCCGTCGCAGTGTGACGGTGGAGGCGGAGGCTCGGGGACGGCATCTGCGCCAAGGCGGCCGGTCCCTGCCCTTGCCGGAAATCCCGTCCCGGTGAGCAGGTGGCGGCGGGGCCCCGATCGGCACCATGAGCGGTCGGGTCCTTGCCGTCGAGGACGCCTCGATTGGATGACAGCGGACATGAACCCTGTCCTTTGACAGCGAAGTTAGTCGCTCTGTTCGCGTTGGTCTGCGGCGACTGGATTGATTGGCAAACGATCAGGTGAGGACCGGTGTGGGATGGGCGGACCCTTGTCGCCGCGCTGAGTGGCCCTCCGTCACATAGGGAGAGAGGACAGCCGTACTCGCCCTGAGGGCCGGCGGGCGTCGTCGCGCAGGGGCGTCACCATAGTGCGCAGCGGCATGGCCACCAGGCGGCCTTCGCGTTGTTCGACGAGTACGTCCTTGTCGAGCGGGTGCCATCCGAGGCGCTGGTAGAGCGGCACGAGGGGAGGCCGGCAGAACAGGAGTGCGTGCTGAGGACCCATCGTGCGGGCGTGCTCCAGGGCAGCTGTGACGACGAGCCGAGCCAGGCCCTGACCTTGCATGCCGGGTGCGACGGCCACCCCGCCGACGCCCACCAGCTCTGTCTCGGTGTCGCCGATCGCGACAGGCAGTCGCAGCAGGCCAGTGTGTGCCACGAGGCGGTCTTCGTGTCTGATGCCGAAGTGTTCTTCTTTCGGCAGCCAGGTCAGACCGGTCGAGGCGACACCGAAGGGATCACCGCTGTTGCCAAGGATCTCCTTCTGGTCCGCCTTCGTGTACTGAGGGAGCCGTTACCTGCGCGGATACCTCGTCGGTCCACCGGACTACGGACGAGGCAAACGCCCGCGAGCCGACCGTCTCGCAGCAGTCACCGGACGCCGGCAAGACGCGCTGGAACAGGCATTGTCCGATCTGGTGCGGCAGAAGCGCATGGAACCCAGGAGTCCCAAGCGCAGCTTCACCAAGACCGCGGACAAGCCCGCACTCTTCGCGGCAATCCGAAAGGACGCCCAAGCCGAGCAGCTGCCGGTCTCACATCTGGGGGTGCCGGTAAGAATGCTGTCAGTGCGCCACGAGGCGCTGTTGTTTCGGACGGAGGTGGAAGACCACCGTCGCTTCGCCGTCGTAGCGGCGAGGTGAAGCGGGAGGCAGCC
>NZ_JBIBVN010000091.1:0-5327 GCF_043080425.1 Streptomyces sp. NPDC015032
AGACCGGTGGTCCGGCCCGTGACCCGGAACAACTGCCAGGCGCGGACGGAGGACGTTGACGGCTTGGCCGTGATACCCGCCTTGGCAGGCACGGCCTGCCGCACAACGGCCACCGGGGATACGGTATCCGCAGCCGGGGTGACCGCCACCGCAGTGCCCGCAAGGGCGACAGAGGCCGCGCCGAAGACACCGACGACGGCCGTGCGCAGAGAGCGCCGCTTCGAGACCATCACAGATTTGCCCCTTTCCAGGTGAGAACAGCATTTCGCGCCAAAGGGCACCTACGCACCGATTGGCGTGGTCACTAGAAACGACGGCACAACGGACGCAGACGTTCATCGGAACTTTGTCGCTGTTTTGTAACAGCCGAACGGGACCCGCAGCGACAGCGACAGCAACAGCTCCCGACGGTGCCGGGTTCACCGGCCAGCATGAACTCCTCACTGCCGCCGGCACAGCGGACATCGGCGTAGGCGGCGACACGGCCCAGATCGAAAGCTGTGGCCGGCGAGCCGCGCCGGACGAAGACCATCTCATAGAAATCGACAACCGGGCTGATATACGACAGGACACCCCTCTTCACAAGGCGGCGGTAAGCCAACCACCACGACCGGAACCAACAGCCCAGCTTCCTCAGCCCGAAACGCCGACACCACCTGCCACGACCACTCGCAGAACCCCGACCGGACGATCACCGGTATCGGGCCGCCACCACAAAACAACCGAACACAGGACCCCAGCCCGAGCCCCACCAAAGATCCAGCGAGCAATACACCAGACGCAACCGCGATCAGCAAAAGCCACCACCCTGGCAACACCGGCCAACACCCTCACACAGACGCACTCATCAACAACAACGTCCGCAACACACCCGACCCCGCCGGAATCACCAGCAGCTACCACCACAGCCACCACTCTGAGCGCTCGCCACCTGTGAAACTTGAGACGCTGTTTTCGTTCCGATCTCAAGTTGTGTACGTCGAACGGGAGTCTCCATCGGGTGATCGCCGTCGGCCATAGGCATGAGAACAGGGCCTCTCGGCAGCCCGGAGCCGCCAAGCCAAACAAGACCCAGGAGGCCCTGCTGCCGCAGCTGTACGCACTCGCACTGCTGGAGTTCAACCCCATTGCCCCGTCATGTGACCGTTACGCCCACCGCTTCGGAAACACGGCCGATCACCCGGAGTGTGTTCGGCCAAATCCGTCGGACATGACCGAAACGGAATGGGATCAGGTCCGGCCGCTGCTCCCAATGCCTGGCTGACTGTGAGGCCGAGGCAGGCACCCGCAGACGTACTGCCACCGGTCCAAACTGGTCGCGATCCCCTACCTCGTGGACAACGGGATCACAAGACGCGGCATGCCGGCCAACTTCCCACTGCGAGACCGGGTTTACGCCATCTTCTGCCGCTGGCACGACCACGGCCCGATCAAGGAGTCCCACGACCAGCCGCACGGACGGGCCCGCGAACAGCCGGGCCCGGACACGGAACCGAGCACGCAGCAGATCGACTCGCAGTCCGTCAAAACGGACACCGTCATCCGTATGGACAACCATGGCTACGACGCCAGCAAGCTGGCCAACAAACGCAAACGACACGATGCGGTCGACACCCTCGGCGTGCTGCTGGACGTCGTGGTCACTGCCGCGGACACCGGCAACCGCGCCGCCGCCCACGTCCTGCTCGCGCAGGCGGCCGACGCACACCACCGTCTCACTCTGGTGTGGGTTGACGGCGGCTGCACCGGCAGCCTTATTGAATACTGCCTGGCCACGCTCGCCCTGGTCCTGGTGATCGTCAAACGCAGCGACGATCAGAAGGGCTTCGTGGAGCTGCCCAAGTGGTGGATCGTCGAGCGGTTCTTCGCCCATCTGATGAGAAGCCGCCGCCTGGCCCGCTCACACCCGAAGCGAGGGGGAACCCGCCCGGTGCCGGTTCGACCAACCAGCCGCGCACAACCAGGCGCTTCGCCTTGGACCGCAGTGCCTCCACTTTCGCCGGCACCGCGTCCCTGCCGAACAAGCCGACCATCTCCTGGCAGGTCAAGGGGCCTTGGTCGAGACGGTGCCGGTCCGCGAGAGCGGTGAGGATGCGCTGGCAGTCCAGCGCCAGCACCGAGAAGGTCAGCCCCTCGCTCCACACAGGCACCCGCGACTTCGTCTTCGCGGCCGTCGCTCCGGAAGGCGCCGGCACGGCCGGAGCGTGGCCCTGCCCGGTTTCGACCGTGGGAGCCAGGACCTCGCCGACCCGTGAGCGGGCCACCGCCCACTCCTTCCATTCCTGCTCGGCCACGATCAACTCGGCCTGAATGCGGTCTGTCTTCTCCCACAACTCATCCACACGGCAGCAAGCAGCGAGTTCGCGCTCTTCCAGCAGCCCCACGACCGACGGCATCCACGACCTTCACAGAAGCGGTGACACAACAGTCCACCACTCCCACGGAACCGCACTCCCTATCCCTGACCAGCAGAAACGCAGCCCTCAAACACAGAAAGACAACAGCGTCTCAGCCGGGCCGCGAAGATGCGCCGTCCTCACCTCGGTACCACGACCGGAAGGCAGGAAGCCCCGCGGGGGCCCGTATGCTGTCGACGATCTGGACCGGCGTGACATCGTTCGGCCTGGTCACGATTCCCGCCCAGGTCCCGGCCGCGGCAGAAGACCACGCGGTCCGGTTCGGCCAGATCCACCTGGCCGACATGGGCCGGATCCACGCCCGGAAGATCTGCGGGTTCGACGGGAAGCCCCCGGGGCAGGAAGAGATCGGCAGGGGCTACGAACTCGCCCGGGGCCGGGTTATCCCCGTCACCGACGAAGAACTCGGCGGGATGCCGACGCCCTGGGTCTCAGACGTGTTCGCCATTACCGTCCTCCGCGTACCATTTACCACAGTGCTTTTTCTCCTCCGGGTACAGGATGCAAACCCGTACGGAATGGTCCGCATTATTGAAATACCCGAGGTTGCGGCCATTCTTGAGGTCGGAGATTTTAGTCGGTCCGCATACCATGGTGGGTTTACTGTTCGGGAGTGCGTTGCCGAGTGTCCTCTCCAGGGAGATCTTTGCATCCGGGCGTTTGGTCGAGGTGACTTCCGCGTAGGTCTTGTCGGAGATCCTGTACTGCCAGAGTCGGACGTGGGTCGACTTGTAGGATGCGCCATACCCCTTGAGGCGGGCCTTCAGGTCCAGGGACCCCGGGGCCGAGTCACAATGGCGAACCACTTCACGGGTTACTGCGGGATCAGCTAGGGCATTCGTGGCCGGGATGAGCAGCGTGACGGAAACAGCTGCGACACTCAACACGGACTTGCCGAACATTTATGGATCCTCTCGCCGTCTCCGGGGCTTTCTGGTTACGTATCCTCGCCCCTGACATCGAAAATGAAACTAACTCATATCACTCCGGCCATCGACATTTTCGACACTGTCCGAAACTCCTTGAAATCTGATTACAGTAAGCGTCGCCCCCGAAACCCTCACAAAGGGCGGCGGGGACAACGGAAATGTCGGGGACACACCAGTTCGACGACCCGGGCAGGTCCAGGTTTCCGGACCCTCCGACGCAGCCGAGCTCGCCATCCCGGTCCTCGATCTGCCACCGAACTACTTTGGCAGCACGCTCATGGTTCCAGGTGGGCGTCGCAGACTCGGTGATCCCCTCGTTGATCTGGGCACGGTCACCGCGTACGCGCTGCACGGCAAACCTCAGGGCGCATTCGGAGTCGATGCCTTGGCTGCAGTCCGGTGCGCTCGTCATCTGATCCAAACCCTGTCAGTGGTACTCACAGGCATCATGGGGTGCCGTTAACGAGCCGCGAACCAGGTGACAAGTAACCCGCCAGTAGCTTTCGGATCGAAGGCGCCCCGCTCAACGTCGGTGTCGTCGGACGCTTCGGCTTCGACGAGGAGGCGGTAGGCGGTGGCGCCCGAGGGCCGCTTGCCTTGGTTCTTGCCCGAGGTGATGCCCAGCTTGCGGGCGATCTCGGGGACGGGAAACTCGTTGGCCCGCAGGGATCGCACGTAGAGGGTCAGCCGAGATCTGACCGAGATATGACCGGAAGGGATAGCAGCGCGATCTTGGAACCGTGGACGGCGGCTCAGGTCTCCGGTTCGTCCTCTGCGAGGACGCGGTAGACCGAGGCTACGGATGGGTTCTGGCCCTTGTTCTTGCCGGTGGGGATGAAGAGCCTGGCCGCGATCTCGGGTATGGAGACGCCACTGGCACGCAAGGTGCGGGCGCAGTGGGCCATGTCGTCGTCAAAGACCTTGGGCCGTCCTCCGTGGCGGCCCCGGTCGCGGGCGGACGCCTGTCCTTCGAGGGACTTTTCACGGATGCACTCGCGTTCGGACTCGGCCATGCCGGCGAAGGACGCGAAGAGGGCGGCGCCATGCCGGAGGGGTCGTAGACCCCCTGGAGAGGGCCGGTGAGGAGTTCGAGCTCGATGTCGTTGGTACGCAGGTCGTCGGCGATGACCAGGAGTTCGGCGGCGCCGCGTCCGAGCCACTTCATCTCGTGCACGGTGAGAATGACCCGCCGGCGGGGGACGGCCTTCTTGACAGTGCGGGCGAAGTCCACGGCCTTGACGAACTCGGGCCGTACCTTGATGCGGGTGCTGATCTTCTCCGAGAACACCGGATCGCAACCCGTCTCGGCGAGCGCGTCGAGCCGGCTCTGGAGCTCTTGCTGGGCGGTACTGCAACGGGCGTAACCCACCCTCGTGGTCTTCGTCGCGGCCTCCGGCACTGCGGCGTCGACCACGGGGCCCATCTCCCGTGCGCGGCCGGGGCCACGGTCGGAGGGGGGTGCGGACTTCGAGTTCGGCGCAAAGCTGGAGCACGAGCATGAAGCGCGGGGTGTGGTGCTTCGGGGCAACCTTGCCACCACGGGTGCGGGAGGTGCTTCCGGCGGGCACTTCACAGGTGGGGCAGTCGAGCTGTTCGACGGCGGCGGCCGGTTCGGCGAGCTGGTTCATGTCGCAGAAGCTACCCGGGGGGCTTTGTGCGAATGCTGTTCTGCGGGAGGTTCCGAGAACGAAGATCAGGGACGAACCGGACGGGCTTCGGGGCGGCTTGATCGTTCGCAGAACTACTCATTTCTGCGAACAGGAAGCGTGACAGTTTCCACCTGGATCGGGTCAGTCGCGCCGATCACCGGGGCCTGCCATCGCTCGGTTTCCGTAGCCGCTGACAAGGGATCACGATCGTTATCTGACAAAACCTGCCTGATTCCTCCCAGGGCCCCGGGGAGAGTCCTGTTCGCCCGACTTGATCACGTGTCGGCGTGGCCCGATCCGGCTCGGGATCAGAGTTCAGCTGGCGGCAGGCC
>NZ_JBIBVN010000092.1:0-5064 GCF_043080425.1 Streptomyces sp. NPDC015032
CGAGCTCTACCGGTACATCCAGCCCCGAGCCACCAACCAGGTGCCTTCTGCCGCTTGACGAAACATAGGGGCTTCTACGCCACCCACAAGACCCCGGAGATTCAGAAGTGGCTGGCCCGCCACCCCCGCTTCCATGTCCACTTCACTCCGACCGGCTCCTCATGGATCAACCAAGTAGAGCGCTGGTTCGGTCTGCTGACCGACAAACTTATCCGCCGCGGCGTCCACACCTCCGTCCAAGCACTCGAACGTGACATCCGCACCTGGATCCAGACCTGGAACGACAACCCCAAACCCTTCACCTGGGCCAAGACCGCCGACGAGATCCTCAACTCGCTCGCCGACTACCTCGAAAAGATCAACACACCACAAAAGGCGAAACGAACTTAAACTCGCTATTTGAGGCGCGAGACACTAGACCTCGACGATCGTGCAGCCCCAGTGCATGCCGCGGCCCATGCCGGCGAGGGCGATCAGTTCTCCTTCGGCGAAGTCCCCCGACGCCAGGTGGTGCTGGAGGTTCAGGAGGTGGTCGGCGGCGCCGAAATGGCCGTGTTCCATGGAGAGTTGGAAGTTCGTACGCTCCATGGGGACGCCGAGTTTGCCGGCCACGGCCGTCAGGGTCCGGGTGTTGTCGTTGAGCAGGACCACCCGGGCCAGGTCGGATGTCTCGGCGCCGATCCGCCGGCATGCCTGGGCCACGACCTGGCGTACCCGTTCGTTCATGAGGTCGATGAATCCCTCGAAACGCTCCGGGTCGTAATCGAAGAATTCCATCATGTCCCAGGCGTCCCGCACCGTGACCGGCTTGTCGCCACCGCGGAAGGGATAGGCGGCTCCGCCGTCCTCCAGCACGAAGAAGTCGGCATAGCGGCCATCAGTGATCACCTCGCTGGTCCGCCAGCGCAGCCTGGGGTGATCGCGGGTGGCCACCGCGGCGGCGGCGCCGTCGGAGAAGAGGAGGGAATGGGTCTCCATCCGGTTCCAGTACGCCTCGCAGGTGCGATTGGCTCCGATGACCAGGGCACTGCGGTATTCGGGGTGGGTGGCGAAGCGTCCGGCGAGGGAGTCGAAGCAGGTGATGCCGCCGACGCACCCCTGCGTGATCAGCATGGCCTCGGCGCGATGGGCACCGAGCCGGGCCTGCACACTCGCTGCCGCGTCCCAGTAGAGGTACTCGGGGATATCGGTGATCGCGAGGATCAGCAGGTCCAGCTCGGCCGCCTCGGTACCGGATTCCTCAAGGGCACTGTGGGCGGCGTCCACGGCCAGGTCGGTCAGACCCACGTCTTCGGGACTCCGGTGGACCGAGCGATAGCCGTATTCCAGCACCCGTCCGACATCCGCGGTGTACTGCGTCGCGATGTCCTTGACCGCGGCGGGCTCCCCCAGCGCCGATCCGAAGGACATCATCCCGAAATTCATGTCATGACTCCTCTCCGTCGCGGTCGCGTTCGTGGTTCAGCCAGGTGGGCTCTTCGAGGGCTTGCTTGATGGTGGTCAGGAACTGGACGGCGTCGCGGCCGTTGATGACCCGGTGGTCGTAGGCGATACCGAGGTGCACGAACCGGCAGGTGTCCAATGCCCCGTTGGCGCCGGGCCGGTATTCCCGGCCGATGGCGCCGAGCGAGAGCATGCACAGCTGCGGCCACAGGACGATCGGATGGACGAGTACGACGCCGGGGTCGGGGTTCAGGGAGATGGCGATATTGCCGCCGACCAGGTCCCGCCCGGCGAACTCCTTGTTCACCGCCTTCATGCGGAAGTCCATCAAGGTGTCTGCTATGTCGATGACGCTCTGCTCGTGTGCGTCCTCAACGACCGGTACGTACAGCGATCCGTCGACGTCCACCGTGACACCGATGTGCGGTGCGTCGGCGAGAGAGACACTGTGGTCGTCCAGCAACGAGCCGAAGAACAGCGGGAATTGGCGGTGTGCGGCGGCCACCGCTTTGACCACGACTTCGGCGAGGCCGAGGGCCGCGCCGGATTCGTCGCTGAGCCGGTCCAGTGTTTCCAGTACGCCGTCCACTTCGGCCCGGATCACGGTGAATCCGGTCGGTACCTCGCGATGGCTCTTGGTGACCACCGCCGCGGTGCCTTGCTGGGCCCGGTCGAGCCGGTGCACTCCGGCCGATGGCGTCTTCTCCGCGAGGCCGTTCGCGCCGCCGAGCGGGTGGGACCGGGACGCCGGGACCGGGGCCTGCGAGGACCGCTCGGGCAGGAGGTAACCGAGAATCTCCCCGACGCCCATTTCCTCGCCCACCGCGGCGACCCGGTGGAGATAGCCGGCGCCGGGAGCGGGCAGGTCCTCGACCGCCTTGGAGGTGTCCAGAGAAATGACGCCGGTGTCCGGCTCGACCCATTCGCCCTCGGCCACCAGCCAGTCGACCACCAGGTAGCTGAGGTCGTTGTTGTTCAGTTTGGGCGCGGTGAGCGGGATTCCTGCGGGGATGTCGGATGCCGGTGCCGCGCCGCCGACCTGAGTGGCGGCAACCGGGGCAGACGCTCGTGGCGGTGAGAGCGTCGTGCCCGCAGTACGGCCGTCCCACCCGGCCGCATTCCGGATGCCGTCGCGGATGTCATCGGCGCCCAGCAGTACTCGGCTCTCCAGGTGGCCCGCGGTGGGAATGATGGAGTCCGCCGAGTTGAGCAGAAGGACCGGGCCGGCCAGCGAGGACCAGATCCTTTCGTGCACCAGACGGGCGACTTCGCTGCCCCAGGTGCCACCGGCGGTGCTCTCCTCGACCACGGCGACCCGGCCGGCCGCGGCGAGCAGCGGCAGGACGGGCTCGATGTCCAGCGGATACAGCTGTGCCGGGGTCAGTATGTGCACGGAGCGGCCGTGCTCCGCATTCAGTGCCCGAGCGGCATCAATGGCCCGGTGGGCCATTCCGCCGGGGGCCAGAACGACGAAATCGGCGGTGTCCGGTTCGTCGTCGGGGAAGGTGTGGGCCCAGCCCAGTCCGGATCCCAGGGTCCGGTACCGGAACTGGTCGTCGACCCGGTTGTCCCGATACATCCGGCAGGTGTAGAGGACTTTGTCCTCGAAGAGAATGCCCGGCGTTCCCCGTCCCAGCGCCGTCTCCAGCACCGCCTCCGCGTCGTGGAAGGGCGACAGTTCGTAGAGCGCGAGGTTGGGGATGCCGATGAAGTGCTTTTGCGGGCTCTGGCTGTGCGTCGGCCCGTATCCCCGGTTTCCGCCCACGGGGCAGCGGACGAGGAGCGGGACGGGCACGGTCTGGCCGTACATCGAGACCGATTTCGAGGCGAAGTTCAGGACCTGGTCGAAGCCGAGGGCGAGAAAGTCACCGAACATGATCTCGACGATGACTCTGTTGCCGCACAGGGCGAGTCCGCCGCCGACGCCGAGGATTCCGCCCTCGCTCAGGGGCGTGGCCATCACCCGGTCCGGGAATGCGCTGGAGAGTCCTCTGCTGACTTTGAACGCGCCCCCGTACGGGTCGAGCAGATCCTCGCCGAGCAGATAGACCTGCTCGTCGCGGCCGAAGAGGGTGTGCAGTGCGCGGTTGAGGTTCTCCGCGACGCGTGGCGCGACCGTACCGGCTGCGATGGCGGTCATGTCACCTGTCCCTTCTGTGCCAGGAGCTTGCGCAGATCGCCCACGCTCCGGCAGGAACGGGCCTCACGAGGAGTGAGCCGGATGCCGAACTCCCGGCCCACGGCCGCGATGATCTGCACATGCCGCAGGCTGGTCCAGTCCCCCGTGGTCGCCGCCCCGGTGTCATCGTCGATCTCGCTTTCCGCCACGCCGAGCACCTCGGCGACGAGCTTGTCCAGCCTGCTCATGAGGCGCCCCCCAGTCCCGCGGCCATCGCGGCGCCCGCGCGTCGCACGCCGTCCGGTCCGGCTGCCGGTACCGGCCAGCTCGACGGCGGGCGGGCGGATACCTCGGCCACCAGGTCGGCGATCCGGGCCCGTTGGCGTACGTCGACGGCGGCGAACCGGTCGCCGAAGAGGCGGGCGTACTGTGCACTCCACTCGCGGGTGCGGACATCGGCCAGCTCCGCCTCGGTGCGGGTGTCGTCGCCCTTGCTGTGCGGGCCGAGCCGGACGGTGTGGAACTGCACGACGGCCGGGGCCCTGTGGTGCCGTACGTCCGCGACGACCGGGGCCAGCTCGGCGCGGATCGCGTTGATATCGCTGGTGCGCAGCTCGTGGTGGCCGATGCCGAACGCCTGGGCGCGGTCGGCGATGGTGCCGGCCAGCTGCGCCTCGGTCGGAGTCGACTGGGCGATCCCGTTGTGTTCGACCACCACCAGCAGCGGTACCTGCCACAGCTGCGCCATGTTCAGGGCTTCGTAGACCGCACCCTCGCCCCAGGTCCCGTCGCCGATGTGAACCACGGCGATGCGGTCCTGCCGGGTGCGTTTGAAGTGCAGGGCCACGCCGACGGCCACCGGGAGGCTCTGGCCCTGTACGCCCGTCGAGAGGTATCCGTCGCGGTAGATGTGCTGGCTGCCGCCGACGCCCGCGCACACAGCGCCGTCCCGCCCCATGATTTCCGCGAGCAGCCCGGCCGGATCGGCGAATTTGGCCAGGTAATGGCCGTGGCCACGGTGGTTGCTGAAGACGAAGTCCGCGCGCAGCAGCGGGGCCAGCGCGACCGGTACGTACTCCTGGCCGAGGCAGGTGTGGGTCGTGCCGTTGAGCTTCCCTTCGGCGAACAGGTCGAGCAGCGCGAGCTCGAAATTCCTGATCAGCAAGAGGAGTTCAAGGTCCTCGTCAGCAGGCTTGGTGACGCCGGGCAGCGTGCCGGCATCCGTCCCCCTCATTTCGCCTCCGCTTTCCTCTTTCCCTACGGGGTTTCCTCGTGGGCGTTCCGCGTGGGATCTCCTCGTGGGTTTTCCTCATGGCGCCGCGGGCCTGCCCGTCACTGCACGCACCGTCTCAGCAAGCCCGTTCGCGACCGGAGGCTCGAAAAGATCCAGGAAAGATCCTGGGTGGTCCCCCCGTTATGTTTTTCGCGGTCCTGCAAGAGGGCCGCTGGCCTCCGGGCCCGGCATGACTGTTGCCCCCTGTCGAACGGATGACCTGGGGGGT
>NZ_JBIBVN010000093.1:0-4697 GCF_043080425.1 Streptomyces sp. NPDC015032
CGGCCTGCCGCCAGCTGAACTCTGATCCCGAGCCGGATCGGGCCACGCCGACACGTGATCAAGTCGGGCGAACAGGACTCTCCCCGGGGCCCTGGAGACATCGGGGCCCCGACCTCAACCCGCAGCAAGACATCTGGCCGCTGGTGAAAACGCACCATCGGCAACCTCACTGCCACAAACCTCGATCAGTCGGCTAGCGCCGTGAAACGCAGCCTCCAGAAGATCCAGTACCACCCACGCCTGGGGGACGGCTGCCTCGATGGCACCGAACTTGACCATAAATGTCTGCCCGCGATCACGCCGACATCACGCGTTCACATTCAGCAGCTTGCGAGAGAACCAACGTTCTACTACCGTGGGCAATGCGCTGGAGAACGATCGTTCTCCAGCAAGCTGGAGTACCCCACCAGCCGACCGGCACGACGCCGCGGCAACCGAAGACGCCCACCTTCTTGCGCGGGCCTCCGAGCACAACCGAAGGAAGCGACATGAGTCACGAACCACGCCCTCCGTTCCCGCCGTTCACCCGGGAGACCGCCGTGGAGAAGGTGCGGCTGGCAGAGGACGGCTGGAACTCCCGCGACCCGGAGAAAGTCGCCCTCGCCTATACGGTGGACTCCTACTGGCGCAACCGCGCGGAGTTCGCCAACGGCTACGACGAGATCGTCGCCCTCCTCACCCGCAAGTGGAGGCGGGAGTTGGACTACAGGCTCATCAAGGAACTGTGGGCCTTCGGCGGCAGCCGCATCGCGGTGCGTTTCGCCTACGAGTACCACGACGATTCAGGCAACTGGTTCCGCGCCTACGGCAACGAGAACTGGGAGTTCGGCGACGACGGGCTGATGCATCATCGCTACGCCTGCATCAATGAGCTTCCCATCAAGGAGTCGGAACGCCTGTTCCACTGGCCTCTGGGGCGTCGGCCCGATGACCACCCTGGCTTGAGCGATCTGGGCCTGTGATCCCCCGCCGCCGCGACGGAACCCAGACCGCCCACCGGTTGAGCGCCTGTCGAGTGACCTTCGGTCGAAGAGCGGGCGCAGCGTGCCATTCCAAGGCCTGGACGGCGACGGTCCGCCGACCGAGCTGCCCCTTGGTCCACGTGACTGCCGATCCGGCGGGCGGACCGAACGGCACCGGGCAGCCAGGGTCGGTTCGTACTTCGGGGGATCACGGAGTCGTCGTTGAAGATTGAACGTGACGTCTGAATACCGCCGGACCCGCAGGGCGTTCCGGTCTTGGATTGAGCGTGTCCAAGACCGGAACAAGGAGTTCTACGGAGATGACGATGAACGGTGCGACGACGCTCGACGGCAAGGTGGCGCTGGTAACCGGCGGCAGCCGGGGGATCGGGGCGGCGGTCGCGCTGCGGCTGGCCGAGGACGGCGCAGACGTGGCGCTGACCTACCAGGGCTCGGCCGAGTTGGCCGAGGAGGTGGTCGCCAAGATCACCGCGATGGGGCGGAGCGGCTGGGCCGTCCGCGCGGACAGCACAGACCCGGAGGCGGTGTGCGGCGCAGTGGCGGCGGTCGCCGAGCGGTTCACGCGGCTGGACATCCTGGTGAACAATGCGGGCGTCGGCGCCGTCGGACCGATCGAGGCGGTCACACGCGACCAGATCGACCGGGTGCTGGCAGTGAACGTTCGCGCGCCCTACCTCTACGCCCAGGCGGCGCTGCAGTACCTGGTCGACGGCGGGCGGATCGTGAGCATCGGCAGCTGCATCGCCCAGCGCGTGGCCTTCCCCGGAAGCGCGCTCTACGCGACCAGCAAGGCCGCTCTGATCGGCTTCACCAAGGGCATGGCCCGGGAGCTCGGCCCGCACGGGATCACCGTCAATCTGGTCCACCCGGGCCCGATCGACACCGACATGAACCCGGGCGACGGCGATTCCGCCGACTTCCAGCGCGGCTTCACTGCGCTCGGCCGCTACGGCACGGCGGTGGAGGTCGCGGACGCCGTCTCATACCTGGCCGGCGAGAGCGCCCGATACGTCACAGGCGCGGAGCTGGCGGTGGACGGTGGCTTCGCAGTCTGAGCCCGCACGGCCCGACGCAGGCCGGGCAGTCCTTGGCGCTCAGTCCGTCACGGCATCGACCCGTGATCTCGGGCAGTGGATCAGGGCTGGGTGATACGTCGCCAGGAGTTGTCCGATGCCGAGGGGGACCTGCTGCGGCCTTTGCTGCCCACGGCTGCGACAGGCCGTCCCCGGTTGGACGACCGTATGGTCCTGAACGGCATCGTGTGGAAGTTCCGCACCGGGGTTGCCTGGCGGGACGTGCCCGAGCGGTACGGGTCCTGGGCCACCCTGCACACCCGCTTCCGCCGGTGGGCCAAGGACGGCACCTTCGAGCGGATGCTGCAAGCCGCGCAGGCGAAGGCGGACGCAGCCGGCGACATCGACTGGGTCGCCTCGGTGTGCCGGAGCCGGCATCGTCGGCTGCCTGGCGGACCGGGTCGGGATACGCGGGTACGAAACGGTCGGCGGCCCGGTGCCTGTCTACGCCTCGCCTTGCCGAGGCCGAGGCGCCGGAAGCCAGTGCAGGAGCGTGGCCTGCCCGGATCGGCGCGCGGTAGCGTAGGAGAACGATAATTCCCGAGACGGAGTGACCGAGATGGAACGCGCAGAGGCCGAGCAGCGAATCCTCGACGCAGCCGAAGAGCTGTTCTACGGCCGGGGCATACAGGCCGTGGGGATGGACACGATCCGCTCCACCGCCGCCGTATCGCTCAAGCGTCTCTATCAAATCTTCCCGTCCAAGGACTCCCTGGTCGAGGCCTACTTGCGGCGGCGAGACGCCCGGTGGTTGCGCGAACTCGCCCAGTACGCGGAGCCCCACGACTCGCCTGCGCAGCAGCTCCTGGCGGTCTTCGACTGGTTGTACCGCTGGTTCAGCGAGCCGGACTTCCACGGCTGCAGCTTCGTCAACTCCTTCGGGGAGCTGGGTGCAACCTCCCCGGCCGTGGCGGATATCACGAGGGCCCACAAGCGAGCGTTCTGGCAATACATCGCCGACCTGGTAGCCGCCGCAGAAGCGCCCACCTGGCTCGCCGACCACCTCGTCCTGCTCGCCGAGGGCGCCATCACAACGGCCGCTGTCTCCGGCTCCCCGGAGCCCGCCCGCCAGGCGAAAGACGCCGCACGCATATTGCTGCGGACCGCTCGCATGCAGGCCGATATCCCAACCTGATTCGCGGCACCCAGGCAGCCCCCGGAGATACACGCAACGGTGGCGGCATTCCATTCGGCCCGCCCCCGCAGGCCCTCACCCGAGTTCGCCCTTTGCTAGGCACGCGACGGTGGCGAATCTGCGGGCTCGCGGCAATGGGCACCAGGAGCCCGCAAGCTCGCCAGCTGGCTCGACACCTTCCAAGTCAACGATCAACCCGCACGCCGCCGCCCCTCCAACCGCCACAAACTCAAAACCCCCACCGCTGGACCCCGGGCGGCCACCTCCCCGACACCACCCCCAAGACCTGACCCACCCCACCTCCCACACCCCACCTGAACAGCACAAACACATCTGGCCCTCTGCGAACCCGCAGAGGGCCAGATCACGTCCACCACAACAACAAAGCCGGTCAACGCGACAAAGTGTCGCATTGACCGGCTCCATTTGGTCGGTTGACCACTGGTGGGTCGTTCACGAGATCCCCTGACCAGGTGATACGCTCGAATTTGATCATGAAATCCCCACCGGCGTCCTCGACTTCCCAGATCTATGTACGCGCATTCTTGTGGGATCCTGCCTGCTTGCCTCACACCATGCTCGGAAGCTCGTAGCCTGCACGAGGTCCACCCGCGATCTGTCGGAGTCGTGATCTCACCCTTGGGCCTGTCGGTGGGACGGCGTTATCGCGCTGGCGCCGGCACGGCTTGTTGCCGTGAAGCGAGGGCTTCGACCAGCCGCAACTGTGTCGGCGGCGAGCTCAGAGGTATCGAGGAGTTCTGAGTACAGCGATGCCTTGTCGCGCACGTTGAGGCAGGCCCAGTAGACAGGGAGGTCCTGGTGTCTGGTGAGTGCGTGCAGTTCAGCGCAGGCCAGGACCACTTCCGTGGTGGTGTTCTCCGGAGGTTCCGGAGTGGCCTGCGCGGTGATGGCGCTGGCAAGGCGCGCCGGTACGGATGCGGGAATCGTCTACCCCCACGCCCCTGTGAGCCGTTCTTGGCCTTCCGGCAGACGCTGAACCCGGGACAACACCTCCAGACGACGGAGCCGCTCCTGCGCAGAGCAGGTGTCTAGTAGGTCTGCTGGCCCCAGCCCCGCTACCGGCATCCCTCAGGCCTTGGTGAAGGTCGGCGCGTACCTCGAAGCAGATGGGCAGTCGTTTGAACTGGTGGAACCAGGCGCGACGCGCAGGGACGCAGATGAGGGCTCCGATCGGCGCCCCGACTACTGACCAGATTTGGTGGGCCGCGTGCCCGGAGTGAAGTGGCGCGGCAGAGTTGGGAAGGTCGCCAGACCTCGGCTGTCCAATTCTCGCGGTCTGGCGACCAGCTCGTGGGGCAGGCGGGTCACCTCGTGAGGAGTGCCGTACTCCCGCCGGGCACCATGCGGCGGATCAGCCAGGAGCTCGCACGCGCCGCGCGGTTGTTGATATTGAGGTTCCCCCGAGATGCGGGGAGAGGTGACAGCAGATCAGATGGGGCTCACGAGAGGAGCTCTGACGATGCCTGCCCCGAGGAAGTACCCGCT
>NZ_JBIBVN010000094.1:0-4583 GCF_043080425.1 Streptomyces sp. NPDC015032
GGGTGCGATCAACGTTCTACGGGCCGGGCTGGTCCGTCGCGACGCCAACTCGGTATAGCGAGAAGCCCCCTCATCCATGAGGGGGAGGAGTCACCATCAGCATTCCGGGCCCGAGCCGGGCCAGAAGCCCGGGGACGAGATGCTGTTCGTGCACGGAGAGCGGACCAGTGGCCGCGGCGAACACCGCATGCGTCCCGCACTCCACCAGTGTGGCAACTCTCACCTGTGGATACGCGCTCCGTTGCTGTCCCCGACCCGAGCCGGGCCGGCCGAAGAAGTCGGCGTTGGCTTCGGTGTCCGGGAGATCGAAGACCGTGCCGTCCACCGCGACCAGCCGCCACCGCCGGTACCAGGAACCGGCCGTCTCCCCGGTCGCGACCGGTCGGCACACCTGCTCGAACAGCACCTTCAACGGCGTCGTCAAGTTAACTGTGGGGTGGCTGGGTGGGGGTGTGTCAGGTTGTGGTAGGGCCGGTGGCGGTGGTTGTGGTCAGGCCTTTGCAGGCGGGGCAGTGACGCCGGTGATGTGGTCCCGGATGGTGAAGCGGTGCTGCATCTCGGTGTGGTGGCCGGAGGTGGTGAGGAGGTGGTGCCGGGGCCGGAAGTGGGGCGAGATCTCACTGAACGGGGCAAGGGACTTCTGCGCGGAGCGGGGCGAGCGGATGCCTTTCATGGCTCGTTCGCGTTGCCTTGCCGGCTGGTGGCTGTTCTCGGCCCGATTGTTCAGGCCCTGGTGGCTGCGGTGTTCGACGGAGGACATCAGGTGTTGGTGGGCCGGCCCGTAGGAGCGGCACTTGTCAGTCACCAGCACTCTGGGGGCCCGGCACTGCTTCTTCATCGGCTTGGCCAGGAACCGCTTCGCGGCCTTCGCGTCCCGCTTGGACTGGACGAGGACGTCGAGGACGTTTCCGTCCTGGTCAACGGCGCGCCATAGGTACTGCCGCGCGCCGTTGACCTTGATGAACACCTCGTCCAGGTGCCACTTGTCGCCGGCCGGGGGCCGACGGCGGCGTAAGGAGGCGGCGTACTCAGGGCCGAACCGGTCGCACCACTGGTGGATCGTCTCGTGGGAGGCGATGATCCCGCGGGCCAGAAGAAGCTCCTCGACCTCGCGGAAAGAGAGCGGGAAACGGTGGTACAGCCACACCGCGTGGGAGATGATCTCCGCCGGGAACCGGAACCGCTTGTACGACGGCGGCGTGTCCACGAGCAACCCCTCCCCGAGACGATCTCCACGACGATCATCTCAAGCCCCACCGCTCAACCTGACAAAGCCTCCGAGAGTCCGAGCTCTGCGAGCCACGCGCCGTACGTTCCGTCCGGGTCGTCGGCCATGGTCGCGATCTCCAGCTCCTGGCCGTCCGCACCCTTCTGCGGGCGGGCCGCGGCGAGGATGCGCGGGGTCGCGGTCAGGTAGAGCCGGAAGTCTGCCGGGATGCGGGCGTTGTCGTGGATCGCTGCCCACGGACGCCCAAGATCACCGGCGGTTCCGTGGGCCTCGTCCACGATGGCGAGGTCGAAGCCGTCCATCTGCTGCCCGTACAGCCGCTCCCCGCCCGCCAGCGCGGCCTCCAGCGGCCCTCGAACCTTCCTCTGACCCACATCCGGTGCGTCGATGTCCTCGCGGTCCACGAGGGAGGCGTACGTGGCGAACACGACCACCGGCCCGGACCTGGCCCACAGGGCGAGCTGGATCGGGTTGGTGGTGGTGCGCACCCCCAGCGAGTTGAGGACCGGGTCGTTCTCCAGCGAGCACACCGCGACCATGGGCGCCCGGTGGCCCACCGCCCGCCACGCCTGCGTGGTCCGCGCGAGAAGGTCCAGGGTCGGGACGGTGACGAGGATCCGGCCGTCCGCGAAGGAGTCCAGCGCGCACGCGGCGGCCGTGATCGTCTTGCCCGACCCGGTCGCGGACACGATCGTCCCCCGTGCCCCCTGAGCGGGCACAGATGATCTTGCAGGGAATCCCACCCACTTACGGAAACTCGCTTTCTGGGCTACCTGGTGTTCCCGAAGCTGAATACCCAGCATCCCCACGCTCCTCTTCCGCCTTCTTTTCCACTCGCTTCGGAAATCACTGGGACGGGGTGAAGGACGGGACGGACACCGTACCGTCCTCGGCCACGACGATCCGCTCGGCAAGCTGGGCCAGGACCTGAGAGGGGCGCAACCCCGTCCGGCCGGCCACCACCCGGACCAGCCGACTGGGCTCGACGGACAGCCGAACCTCCGCTCGCAGTTCATCCGCTTCCTCCTCCTGCCGTTCCCCGGAGGCGGCCTGTGCCGCAAGAGCACCAGCAAACCGTTCCTCACGCTCGCGAGCGCACACTGAGCCTTGCGCGTCCTGCTCCGGCTCGTACACGCTCCAGCCAGCCACAGTCATCAAGTCCCTGACGCGCCGCCACTCAGCGTGTTTGGCCAGCGAGATGGCAGCTATCCGCTCCCGGTCCATCTCGAACTTGTAGAAGGAACCGTTTCCCCTCAACTGCTCCGCGGTTTCCCGCTCACGGACAGCGGCCTCCGCGACCTTTTCCGCAACTGCGGCAACGTCCAGGCCATTCGCCTGACGCCGGACCTGGTCCCGCGCCACATCCTGAGCACTCCACATGCATTTTCCCTTTCTGGAAGCGCGATCATGTCGCCGGTGGGTCTGTCAAACGAGCGGTGTAACTCGGTTTGGTGAGTATTATTGACGGGCTGCGGAGAGGCGCCCGTCGAAGGTGATGTCGAAGGCGTTGAGTGCGGTCTTCCAGCGCGCGGTCCAGCGGGCTTGTCCCTTGCCGGTGGGGTCCAGGGACATGATCGCCATGTAGACGCACTTCAACGCGGCTTGCTCGTTGGGGAAGTGGCCGCGGGCTTTGACCGCCCACCGGATCCTGGCATTGACGGACTCGATCGCGTTGGTGGTGCAGACGATGCGTCGGATCTCGGTGTCAAAGCGCAGGAAGGGGGTGAACTCCTCCCACGCGTTCTCCCAGAGCCGCACGATCGCCGGGTATTTCTTGCCCCAGGCGTCGGCGAACTCGGCGCACCGCTCGAGTGCCGCCTCCTCGGTCGCCGCGGTGTGGACCGGCTTGAGGAGCTTGGCGATTTTGTCCCAGTCCTGGCGGGCGGCATAGCGGAAGGAGTTCCGCAGCAGGTGGACCACACAGGTCTGGACGGTCGTCTTCGGCCAGACCGCTTCGACCGCGTCGGGCAGGCCCTTGAGCCCGTCGCAGACGAGCATGAGGACGTCGTTCACGCCACGGTTCTTGATCTCGGTGAGGATGCGCATCCAGTGCTTGGCGCCCTCACCGCCGTCGCCGGCCCACAGCCCGAGGATGTCGCGCCGGCCGTCCGTGGTGACGGCTAGTGCTGTGACCGCATAGGTTCGCCGGGTTGGTGATGGTCGAATGCTTGGTGCGGGGAGGCGATGATGAAGGTATGACCGCCAGTTCTCGCGCCCAGTCTTTCGACGTAGCCGCAGCTCAGTACGCGGCGAGTCGGCCTTCTTACCCAGCCGCGCTCTTCGACTGCATCGAGGAGTTCGCGGGCCGTCGCTTGGCGGGCGCCCGGGTCGCCGATGTCGGCGCGGGTACCGGAATTACCAGCGTGCTGCTGCGGGAACGAGGTGCCGATGTGATCGCTGTTGAGCCGGGTGAGGCCATGGCTGGTGCGTTCCACCAGGCGCTCCCGGGGGTGCCGATCGTGAGAGGCGACGGTAATGCTCTGCCGCTGGCCGAGGCTTCCTGCGACCTCATCGCGTATGCCCAGTCCTGGCAGTGGACCGACCCTGGCCGGTCCGTCCCGGAGGCATTGCGTGTCCTGCGAGCGGTCGGTGCGCTGGCGATCTGGTGGAACACCACGGCCTTCGACGTGCCGTGGATTCGCGAGCAGCACGGGCGCATTGCGCACCACTGCGGGGTGAAGCCAAGGCCTGCCGTGCGCCCTTCGGACAACGACGCCATCCGGCTGGCGGGACTGACAGGGCTACGGGTCGCGCGCCGTCAAGTGCGCTGGAGCCGCACTGTCTCCTTGGACATGCATCTCGCCAACATTGGCAGCCGGTCGGCATTCCTCGTCCTTGAAGAGGCTGACCGCCAGACGTTTTTCGTCGATGAGCGTGAGCGGCTGGTCGAGATTTTTCCTCGGGAGGAGGTGGAAGAGACCTACGTGGTTGATCTCCTCGTTGCACTCCGCTCCTGACGCTGTGCGGGCCGCGGGGCGGGGCGGCGCGCTCATGCAGCCGAGGCGAGTGGCCGGCCGCCCCACCGAATGCCTTTCTCACTCCGGATGCGGGCGCGTTCCTTGCGTTCGGCGGCCAGGACGTCTCGGTGGCGGGCGTTGGCGTTGCGCCAGCGCAGGTAGGCATGCAGGGCCCGGGTCTGCACCATGTGGTTGGGATAGTTGGAGTTGGCGATGGTGAACTGCCGCAGCGGTCCGAAGTGGGCCTCGATCGGGTTGGCCCAGGACGCGTAGGTCGGGGTGAAGCACAGCTCGACCCGGTTCTTCTTTGCCCAGCGCCGGATGGTCTCGCCCTTGTGGGCGGACAGATTGTCCAGGATGACGTAGATCGGGGCGCCGTCCGGGCGGGCCGCCCGGAT
>NZ_JBIBVN010000095.1:0-4362 GCF_043080425.1 Streptomyces sp. NPDC015032
AACGCGGGAGACCAGCGCATCCAAAACCGTTCGGGATACGCGCAGTGCCGGGCAGTGGGTCCAAGACTCACTCCTGCTCACTGACTAGGAACGGTTGACCACGACCGACCCGGCCTGCCCGCAGGCACCCTCGGCCAGGGAAGTGCTCCGCACACGACGAGAGCGCGGTGGCCAGGTCGCCCGCCGCCGCATCGCAGGCGGGCGGCCCGGTGGCGGCTCTCAGAATCCCGGCGGGCGGCGGAACCCGCTGATCACCTCCGCAAGGCACCGCACGAACTGGACCGCGGTGCGGTCGTGCAGGTAGGGCGCGATCACCTGGATACCGACCGGAAGCCCGTCCCGGGTCGCCCCGACAGGTGCCACCGCCGCGGGCAGATGGTTGACCGACGACGGCGCCATCCACGTGAGCATCTCGCGATACGGCCGGTCGGCGTCGTCGACCCGCAGAGTTCGGACCGACCAGCCGGGGTCGGGTCGGTGGTCGTGGGGGAAGGCAGCCGTGGGGCTCACCGGGCAGATGAGCACGTCGACGTCGCGGAAGAACTCGGCCCAGCGGCGGCGGGAGTGCTGCCGACGTTCGTCGAGGTCGTGCCAGTCACGGAAGCGGAGCGTCAGGTCCGACGCGAACCCGCCTGCGGCCCCTTCCGCCGTGGCGAGCTCCACGAGCCCGGCATACGACTCGTCCGGCTCGACCAGCCCGCTCTGTGCCATCAGCAACGGCTGGTAGAGGGCCATCGTCTCTTCGAGCCCGACCGGCCCCTTGCCCTCGACCACGACAGCGCCCTCGGCCCGCACCGCTTCCAGCGTCGCCTGCATGATCGCGACCAGCTCGCTGTCGATGGGGCAGAACGGGTCGTCGACCCATGCCGCGACCCGGAAGTCCCGCAGAGTGCTCGACCTGGCGGCGGGCAGCTCCAGCCGCCATCCCGGGGCGCGGTCGTGGTCCGCTCCTGCGAGGACGTCGAGACCCAGTTCGAGGTCGTCGGCGTGCCTGCCGAGCGGGCTCAGTACCGCCATGTCGAAATCTGCCAGCGTCCCAGGAGCATGTCCCGAGACGCTCCCGTACCTCGGCACGATCCCGAACGACGGGCGCAGCCCGTAGATGCCGCAGAAGTGGGCAGGCACCCGGATCGAGCCTGCCGTGTCGCCGCCGAGCTCCAGGCCGGTCAGCCCCGCGGCGACTGCCGCGGCGGACCCACCGGACGAACCGCCGGGTCCGCGGGTCGGGTCCCACGGATTGTTCGTGGTCCCGTAGACCTCGTTGTAGGTCTGCCAGTCCCGGGCGTCGGGCGGCATGTTGGACTTGCCGAAGACGACCGCTCCCGCGTTCTTGAGCCGCGCAACCGACTCGGCGTCGCTCGTCGAGACATGCTCTCCCCAGCGGGCCGAACCCCCGGTGGTCCGCATGCCCGCAACCTCGAGACTGTCCTTGATCGTTACGGGGACGCCGTGCAGGCGGCCGAGCGGCTCGCCACGGGAGACCGCGCGGTCGGCCGCCAGTGCCGCGGCTCTCGCACCCTCCTCGTCCCGGGCGACGATGGCGTTCACCTTCGGATCGAGCCGCTCCACCCGGGCGAGGTAGTGGTCGAGCAACTCGATGCTCGACACCTCCTTCGCCGCGACTGCGGCAGCGAGCTGACCTGCGGAGCGAAATGCTAGATCGGTCATGCAATCTCCAGGAAAGGCCAGACCCGCGGCGATCACATCGCTGTGGCCGACGCAAAATCCCAGTTCAGGGCGGGTCTAAGCCGACCTTAGCGGACGTGGGGGACCATGTCGGGGTGTGGCTTTTCTCACTTTGAGCAGCAGCTTTGTCCGGCACTCCGGGCAGCGGCTGGAGGTCGACGGGCGCGGGAATGTTCACGAGAAACGGGAGGCACCCCCCCACCCGGCCCCACCGAAGACTTCGACACCACTCTTCCAGTACTGCCAGGTGCGGTCGTTGAACGGATGGTGGACGTGCTCGCGGTGGATCCACGGGATCTCGGCGAGCTCCCCGTCGGGGAGCCGTACCCAGATCTGGCGAACGTCGTGCGGGTTGGTGTGGACTTCCCATTTCCCGCCCCCGGCCGCTACTTGGGAGTCCTGGCCCCGGCAGGGGCCCAGCAGATCGTGGTCGTAGGTGCGGTGATGGAGACGGATGCCACGTTCAGTGATGGCCTGCCACCGCACCGGCAAGATCGGCTACACGACTTGGCGGCACACCATTGTGGGAAGCCCACGTCCGCCGCGCCCGAAGGCTGTCCGGGCTCGCCAAGTACCTTCTGATGCAGGCGTGTTGGAATGCCTTTATGGTCACTCCCGCGGACGGAACCACGCGCCTGAGTCCGGACGAGTTCGCGCACCGCCTGCGTGCCGAGATCGAGCTGCTGAGAGACGAGGCGACGCGCCAGAGGAAACTCGCCCACCGCCGGGCCGAGTTCTGGGCCAAGACGGACATCGCCCTCGGCTTCCCCGCGGCCCTGCTCGCGGGCACGGCGGGAGCGGCAGGACTGGCCTCGACGGACGTGCGCGTTCCCGCCGCCCTCGCCGCTCTGGCCTCTGCCGGGTTCGCGGCGGGAGCGGGCTTCCTGCGCAGCGACACCAGGCGCCGCGCCAACAAACGCGCCCGGCACGCATGGGCCTCGGTCGAGGCCAGAGCCATGGTGGCACTGACCCAGGAGCACGTGACCCACGAGGACCTTGGCGACCTGCTGGAATGCCGCCAGGCTGCGCTGGCGGCCTACGACGGCGAGGAGCCCCAGCCTGGGGCGTCGTGATCCGCAGCTGGCGATCATCTTCGTCGGCGGAGAGGGCTGCCACACCGTGCTGCGCCGCGAACCGATGCTCTCCTTCCGCATCTTCATCTGGCAGCACTTCACCCGCCTCACCCCCAGCGAGGTTCTCGACGTCATCCCGCTGTTCCACCCGATCTGGGCCGGCGCCGACCCGAGGACATCGCCTTCGCCGACAGCCACGCCGCGCACGGCAACTTCCGCGCCTGGGCCCAGCTGACCGCCCACACCCGTACCGCCCTGGCCCGCACCGGCCGCGCCCGCGTGGACCAGGAGCTGCTGCGCTGGGCCTTCAGCCGCCTCGCCTGACCACCACACCGCCATGTTTCTCGCCGCGCCACCGCCGCCCGTCACCGTGGTCATCGACCGCCATGACGACGCGATTCACACGCATACTGCCCTGGCCGCCCATCATCCGCGTCCGGCCGGATCACCCTGCACCCGGGGCCGGGCACCACCAGCGAGACCGGCCTCGCCCACGACCTTCTCGCCGCTCTGGGCAAACCACCCCTGCTCCCGGGCCGCTTCCCCCAGGCATGCAATCTCCTCCTCGACCGTCCGGAGCGGTCAGCGGTTGTTGCGGTAGGCGATGATCCCGCCGGCGACCAGGCCGCGCCCGCGGGCGGTGCGGAATTCCTCCAGCCGCTTGGCGTCGGTGTACTGCTCCAGCGTGCTGCCCGACGGGGTGCGCACGCCGAGCTGCGGGCCGTAGGAGCACACCACGTACCCGTGGTGCAGGGCTGTGGAGTACCGGTCGGGCGAGGCCGGGACGGTGATGCGGGAGTAGACGCCGCCGTCGGGGGAGCGCAGCTCGATCCGGTCGTCGGCGAGTCGGTGCAGGGCCCAGCCGGGGATGGCCCGCAGATCGGCGATGCCGCGGGGGAAGCGCCGCATCCCGGACGCGATGGCGCCCTCCACCTGGATCTCGGTGGGCGTGCCGCCTGGGATCCGGGACATCATCGCGCGCTCCGGTTCGAACAGGGCCACTGGCATCGGGTCCTCGCCGTCGGTGGTCTGCACGGTGCCGGTGTCCGGGTCGGTACCGGTGGCGACTTGCCCCAGCTCGAGCGAGGGGGAGTCCATGTAGAGCAGCCGGCCGTGGTCGTCGACGTTGTTGCTCAGCTGCTCCCCGGCCGCCAGGATCTCCGTCTGGCTGACGGCCCGGTCGTCCATCCGGAATCGCTGACCTGCGGGTGTTTGCTGCCGATCACGCCGCTGCTTCTGGGGCTTGAACCGTCCCATCAAGGTGCCCCCTCCGTGTGTGACAGCCAAGCCTCAGCCAGGCGCGAGTGGCTGCACAAGACCGCCTCACGCTATACCCCCGCCGAACGGCAAGAGGCCCCCAGCAGCGCCGGGGGCCTCGCCGGGGACGGTGCAGGTCAGAGTCAGGGCAGGAAATTCTTCTGCCACTGAAGCGAGTCCATGCTCAGCGCGGCGTCGGCCAGGGCCTTCGCGGACGGGGTCTTGAGCGAGGCGAGACTGGTGCCGATTGGGGCGGCGCCCCGTTATGTTTTTCGCGGTCCTGCAAGAGGGCCGCTGGCCTCCGGGCCCGGCATGACTGTTGCCCCCTGTCGAACGGATGACCTGG
>NZ_JBIBVN010000096.1:0-4313 GCF_043080425.1 Streptomyces sp. NPDC015032
CTGGGGTATGGCCTGCTGCGCTATGTCAACGAGCGGACCGCGCCCGTACTGGCATCGCATGCCACCGGCCAGATCGGCTTCAACTACCTCGGCCGCTTCTCCACCGCCGACATGCCGGACCGCGTGCGCGGCCTGGGCTGGACCCCGGCCCCCGAGGCCGCCGAGCTGGGGGCGGCCCCCGCCGCCGACACCCCGCCCATGGCAACGGTCGACATCAACGCCCTGGTCACCGACACCGCCGAGGGCACACCACAGCTCACCGCCATGTTCGCCTTCCCCACGGGAGTCCTCTCCCGTACGGACGTACAACAGCTGGCCGACCTCTGGCGCACCGCGCTGGAGGCGCTGGCCCGCCATGCGGCCGGGCCCGGCGCGGGCGGGCTGACGCCCTCGGACGTGCCCCTGGTCTCCGTGACCCAGCGCGAGATCGAGGCATGGGAGCGGCAGTACCCGGGCCTGGCCGACATCTGGCCGCTGACCGCGCTGCAGTCCGGGCTGCTCTTCCACACGATGCTGGCCGACTCCCGGTTCGACGCGTACCAGATGCAGCTGGTGTTCCACCTCAGCGGCACCGTCGACCCGGCCCGTATGCGGGCGGCGGGCCAGGCGCTGCTGAACCGGTACCCGAACCTGCGGACCGCGTTCGTCAACTCCGCCGCCGGTGACCCCGTGCAGATCGTGCCGAACACCGCCGAACTGCCCTGGCGCACCCTCGACCTGAGCACCCTCGACGACGAGGCGCGCCGAGCCGCCTGCGACCGCTTCCTCGCCGACGACATGAACGACCGGTTCAACCAGGCCGCGCCGCCACTGCTGCGGATGACGCTGCTCACCACGGGCCCGGACCGCGCCGAGCTGGTACTGACCGCCCACCACGTCCTCTTCGACGGCTGGTCGTACCCGCTGCTGCTGCAAGACCTGCTGCGCGCCTACGCCGCCGACGGCGACCTCGCCGCGCTGCCCCGACCGCGCAACTACCGGGACTTCCTGGCCTGGCTGTCCGCACAGGACCGCACCCGCTCCACCCGCGCATGGGCGGCCGAACTCGACGGCGTCGACACGCCGACCCTGCTGGCGGCCGGCCTCGAACCCCGTACGGACCTCTCCGGCATCGGCAACATCGAGGCCGAACTGTCGGCGGACGAGGCCCGCGAGCTGGCCCGGCGGGCCGCTGACCTCGGCGTCACGCTCAACACCCTGGTGCAGGGCACCTGGGCGGTCCTGCTCGCCTCACTCACCGGCCGCCAGGACGTCCTCTTCGGCACCACGGTCTCCGGCCGCCCGCCGTCCTTGCCGGGCGTCGACTCCATGGTCGGGCTGTTCATCAACACCCTGCCCGTACGGGTGCGGTGCTCGCCGACCGAAACGCTCGCCGAGCTGCTGACCGGGCTGCAGGGCCGGCAGGCCGCCCTGCTGGATCACCACCACCACGGGCTGACCGACATCCAGCAGTCCATCGGGCTGCCCGACCTGTTCGACACCCTCGTCGTGTACGAGTCCTACCCGGTGGACCGGACCGGCATCAGCGAGGCCAACACCGCGGCCGGCATCGCGGTCACCGGCATCCGGCCGCTCGCTGCCGCCCACTACCCGCTGACCCTGCTGGCCGCCGCCGAGCCCCACCTCCGGCTCGCCCTGCAGTACCAGCGCAACCTCTACGACCGCGAGTCGGTGGTGGCCATCGCCGACCGGCTGGTGCGGGTGCTGCGCCAGCTCGTGGCCGACCCCGGCCGCCCGGTGAGCACCATCGACGTGCTGGCTCCGCAGGAGCGGGACCGGCTGTTGGGCACGGGCGACGGCGCAGCGGATGACCGTGCGGCGGGCGACACCGCGGCGGCCGGTTCCGCGGCCGTCGACGGGCCCGGCGCACCGGAGAGGCCGGAGGCACCGGAACTGCCGGCCCCCGGCCTGTTCGCACGGCAGGCGGCCGCCACACCGGACGCCCCGGCGGTGGCCGCGACGGCCGACGGCGGGCCGTTGACCTACCGCGAACTGGACGCCCGGTCCAACCGGCTGGCGCGCCTGCTGATCGGCCTCGGCGCCGGCCCCGACCGATACGTCGGTGTGTCCGTCGACTCCCCGGTGGAGCGGGCCGTATCCGTACTGGCCGTGCTGAAGACGGGCGCCGCGTGCCTGCCGATCGCCGCGGACGGCACGGTCGGCAGGGCCGGCGCCACCCCGGTGGCCTGGCTGGCGACCGAGGACATGACAGACCGGCTGCCGCGGACCGACGGCCTGCCGCAGATCATGATGAATGCCACCACGGCCGCCGGGCAGCCGGACGGCACAATCCTTGACGCGGACCGGATTTCACCGCTGCACAGGGACCATCCGGCATTTGTGAGCCTGTCCGGCCGGGTCTTCTCGTTCGACGAGATCGAGAACGCGGACCCGTCCGCGAGCCCGCGTGCGTACGTACTGGACGCCTGGCTGCGCCCGGTGGCCCCCGGCGTCCCGGGAGAACTCTATCTCGCGGGACCCGGGCTGGGACGGGAGTACGGCACCACCCTCTTCGGCACCGCGGAGCGATGCGTCGCGGACCCGTTCGGCGCGCCGGGCAGCCGGATGTACCGCACCGGCGACCGGGCCCGCTGGACCGCCGACGGTGCGGTGGAGCGCCTGATCTCCGACGAGCGGCTGGCGCGGGCGGCCACGGCGGACCAGAAGACGGGCGGACGCGAGCACTGGACGCCGCGCACCCCGCAGGAAGAGGTACTCGCGGGCGTGTTCGCCGAGGTCCTCGGCGTCGGACAGGTCGGCGTCGACGACGGCTTCTTCGACCTGGGCGGCAACTCCCTGCTGGCGATCCGTCTGGTCAGCAGGATCCGTACCGAACTGGGCGTGGAGGTGCCCATCCGCGAGGTGTTCGCGTCCCCCACCATCGCGGAACTGATCGTGCACCTGTCGGCCGGACTGCAAGTAAGGCCGCCACTGCGGCAGTTGGCACAGCGCCCGGACCGGATGCCGCTGTCGTACGCCCAGCGCCGGCTGTGGTTCATCAACCGTTTCGAGGGCGCCTCGGCGACCTACAACGTCGCGCTCGGCGTACGGCTGACCGGCACGCTGGACGTGGCGGCCATGGGCCAGGCGGTCCGCGATGTGGTCGCCCGCCACGAGAGCCTGCGCACACTGATCGTCGATGACGCGGCGGGTGTGCCGTTCCAGCAGGTGGTGCCCGCGGACGCGGCGCTGCTGGATGTCCCCGTGATCGCGGTGGACCCCGGTGAGATCGACAGCGCGGCGGCGGACGCAGCGGCCCATCTGTTCGACCTGGCCACGGAGATCCCCGTCCGCGCCCAGGTGCTGCGCTGCGGCGTCGAGGACCATGTGCTGGTGCTGGTGATCCACCACATCGCCAGCGACGGCGAATCCATGGGACCGCTGGCGCGAGACCTGGCCACCGCCTACACCGCCCGCACCGAGGGGCAGGCCCCGGCCTGGCCCGACCTGCCGGTGCAGTACGCCGACTACACCGTCTGGCAACAGGAACTCCTCGGCGAGGAGGCCGACCCGAGCAGGGTGCTCAGCGCCCAGACCACGTACTGGCGCGATGAGTTGACCGGCGTACCGCAGCCGCTGCAACTGCCCACGGACCGCCCGCGGCCGCCGGCCGCCAGCCACCGCGGCGACACCGTCGGCGTCACCTTCGACGCCGAGGTGCTGGCCGGTGTCGAGGAACTCGCCCGCGAACGGGGCGCGACGGTCTCGATGGTGATGCAGTCGGCGCTGTCCGTACTGCTGCACCAGCTGGGCGGCGGCGACGACATCACCATCGGCTCGCCGATCGCGGGCCGTACCGACGAAGCCCTGTCGGACCTGGTGGGCTTCTTCGTCAACACCTGGGTGCTGCGCGCCGACCTGTCCGGGAACCCGTCGTTCGAAGAGGTGCTGGAGCGGGTGAGGGCCAAGGCGCTGGTGGCCTACGACAACCAGGACGCGCCGTTCGAGCGCCTAGTGGAGGTGCTCAACCCGGAGCGCTCGACCGCCTACCAGCCCTTCTTCCAGGTCATGTTCGCCTGGCAGACCTTCTGGCCCGACCTCGACCTGCCCGGACTGGACGCGACGTTCGAGCTGATCTCCAACGGCACTGCGAAGTTCGACCTGTTCTTCAACCTGGCCGGAGTCCCCGGCCAGGGCGTACAGGGCGAAATCGAGTACGCCACCGACCTGTTCGACCGGGCCACGGTGGAACGCATCGCGGCCCGGCTCGACCGGCTGCTGCGGCAGCTGGTGGCGGACCCCGGCCGACGGGTCGGAGCGGTGGAGCTGTTGGAGCCGGCGGAGCTGGAGGTGCTGCGGGGGTTCAATGACAC
>NZ_JBIBVN010000097.1:0-4222 GCF_043080425.1 Streptomyces sp. NPDC015032
CGCCGACCAGGCAGCGACCGAACAAGTGAACCTGAAACCACGTCAACCCGCCCTGACCAGCTAGTCAGCCACTCCCGCACTGCGGGGGAACCACATATCGATATCCGGATTCAGCTCTGGGATGTGGCCCGCAGCGACCTTGCTGTTCGCCGCCACCTTGGTGCAGGCACACTCTATGACTTCCATCGGGACTCCTTGGGCAGGGGCGCTGACATCCGGAGTCGCGCCGGCGGGGGCACATCGAGGTCGATGCTGAGCAGGACGACATCACCGTGCGCGAGGAACTCGTCGATGCACGGCAGATCGAGCAGACCCCACCGGATATCCAGCAGATAGCTCACACCGGCGTCGAGATTCGGCCCCTCGATACCAGCGGGACCGACCACTGCGACCGCCTGGGTATGGCGTATGCGTCCAAGTCGGCTCATACGCACGGGTCGAATGGCGGCTCGCCGCACACCGAACCAGGTGTTGCGCCGCTGCCCCCTGGCGAACAGCTGCCCGTAACCGGTCGGCTTCTCGTTCCTGGACGCGCCGGCTGGGCTGTCCGCGCCGGGCTCAAGATCGGTTCCGCGGAACTTGAGGGTGTTTCCGCTCCAGGTCGATGTCGTCCGCTGACGCGGGGCGCGTACGGTGCCAGCGGCGTCGATAGGGTCCTCTCGTGACGTACATAGTGACCCTCACCCCGGACCAGGTGGCCGACAACGAAGACGACTGGCTCGTCTCAGAGCGCTTCACGAAAGGGCTGCCCACAGGGCTCGACACGTCCGACACCGGTACTCGGTTAGCTTTCCTGGTCTGCGACAACCAGGGGCGTTCCGCGACCAACGGCCGCAACGGGCTCGCCGAGCACGGCCGCTTCATCACCTGGATGGGGTCGGTCCAGCACATCAACACCGTGGGCCCGGTCGACAGAAGCATCACCATCGAGCCCATGCGCAGATGTCCGAAGCCGGTGCCCCTGGACGGCGCCGACGGAATCCTCGCGTCCCTGCCCTCGACACACCGGGCTCACGTGGAGCGGGCTCTCTCCGGAAGCGCGGGCCACTGCGGCATGACGACCTGGCAGGCTCTGCGGGAAGCACTCCTGAGACGTCACCCCGAGTTGGCACGGTACATCGACTGGTTGCTCGCCCATCTCAACCCGCTCGTCTTCAACGTCGAGGACGCGGCGGACCGTGCGTGGCAGGAACAGAAGGACGCGGCTCAGTCCCTCACTCGCGTGACCGACTTCCCGCACTCCGCGCTGTCGGCCTGGGGGCGCCCCGCGTCCCGGGACGAGCCATACCTCGCGGGACTCATTCCGGACCCGGTGGAGAACAGCCTGATCGACCACGACGTACGGGCCGGACTGGGCGGCGAAGCGCCCCTTTTCAACGACTGGCGACAACGCAGTGACGTGAGATGCGACATCCACGTGCTGGAAGACTCCACAGGACGCCGTCTCGAGGTCGTCAACGTCAATGCCACCCCGGTCGAGAGGCGACTGGGCACGGACATGATCTACTACCACCACCCCACGCACAGCTTCGTCCTCGTCCAGTACAAGCGCTTCGAATCCCCGCACAAGGAATACCGGGTGAACAAGCAGCTCCTGGACCAGATGGACCGCTTGGAACAGGTTTCACGGCTCAGTTCAAAACCCGCGCGCTCCCACGAGTGGCGCCTGTCCCCGGACGCGTGCTTCCTGAAGTTCGCACACTGGCGGAACGGGGCGGCTTCCAGCACCGAGCTGGCCCACGGCATGTACATCCCCCTCTCCTACGCCCGCGTCCTCCTAGAGGACGACTGCACGCTCGGACCCAGGGGTGGGCGCATTTTCAGCTACGAGAGGGCGGTCAGCTACCTCGTCGGATCGGAGTTCGCGGAGCTGGTGAAGCTCGGCCGAGTCGGAACCGTGGGGACCAGCGTCGAGCAGTTGAGGGACTTCGGGCTGCAGCGTGCCCGCGAGGGGTACAGCGTCATGCTGGGATTCGAAACGAGCGACGAGACGCCCCGTGAACGGGCCGTACGCGTCCGCAATCGCAGCGCGAAGAAGAGGCCGAAGGTGAACTCCTACTCCCCGCCCACTTCGCAGCAGCCGTGAACGCTCGCGATCTTCGAACGTGCCGGTCGTAGGTCCGCGGCCTGGAACGGGATCGTCCGGTGTCTGGCTGGAACTGGAGGAAGCCGCAATACCCAGGTCAGCTCGTGCAACAGCTGGCCGACGTGTACGGGGTACCCGTTCGCATGGTGGTGGACGCCTGTATGCGTACTCGACCTGCGGACGAGCCCCCGCATCTGCCCGAGCAGGAACGGCACGACCCCGCTGCGTCAGCAATGAAGGTCTGGGGGGGCTTTCCCCAAGGCCGGGTAGTTAAGGCTTCGTTGGGGGATGCAAGCGGGACGGTGCGGCCGGTGGGGCGGCTGTGTAGCGGCCGGTCCTGACTCTTTTGATCAGTCCTTTCTCGGTCCAGCGGGCGAGTTGTCGGTAGGTGGCGACGAGGGTGACGTCGCCGAGGAGTTCGGCGATCTCCCGTGCCCGCCACTGGCGTCCGGGTTCTGTCTGCAGGAGGTCCAGGACGCGGGTCATGCGGTTGCTGGTTCGGCCGGGCCCGGCGTACTGCGGGATGGTCGTCGCTGGCAAGGGCGGCTCAGATGGTGGCGCAAGGGTCGTGATGGTCATCGAGGTCACGGTCCGGCTGTCATCGGGGCGGCCGTCCATCTTGCGTTCCGCGTAGCGCGAGATGGGGGACTTGACCTTGCGGGTGCTGACGCGAAGGCGGCGCGCGGGCAGCAGGGCCGACAGGAGTCGGTGGCCGATCTCCCCGAGCCCCTGCTCGGTGATTCCTTCCGCACGAATGAGCAGGTCACGGGCGCTCTGGAAGGCGATGGTGAAGCCACATCGATCGGGGTCGATGCCCGGCCGGGACTCCGCTGCCTCGACCATCGTGCGGCGCAGGAGCTGGTAGAGGGTGAGCAGGGACCACATCTCCTGCTCGACGCCGGCCGGGTCGTGTGAGCGCAGGACGCGGGCGTGCAGGATGGTGTGGCGCAGGGCGTAGTAGGCGCTCTCGTGTTCCCAGCGCTCGTGGTAGAGGCGCACGAGATGCCCGGCCGGGTAGCGGCGGGCGTCCAGGAGCGTGGTCGCCAGGCGGTAGGAGTCCTCGAAGGTGCTGCCGTCGGCACAGCTGAGGCTCACCCTCGCTTCGATGATGCGGACCGGGACGGCGCCGATGACCGAGAGGTAGGAGGAGTCCTCCAGCTGCTGGAGCACCGGCGGGCGGCGGCGCTGCGTGATGCGGCCCAGGACGCGGGCGCCGGTGATGTGCACGGCGGCCAGGAAGTCGTTGCCGTCAAAGCCACGGTCCCACAGGACCAGCATCTGGGAGTTCAAGTGGTGCAGCAGTCGGGTGGCGTAGGCGGTCTCGCCCTCGGCGGTGGGGCCGAAGACCGCGCCGATCACGGCCCGGGTGCCGGTCTCGACCAGCGTCATCAACTCGATCTGAGGGTAACCGCCGTGCGAACAGCGCCCCAGCCAGCCCCGGTTGCGCTCGCTGTCGGGCACCTTGATCGAGCTGCAGCCGTCGAAGGAGACCGTACGGTAGGGGCCGAAACGCACTCCGGGCGTGTGCGGCTGTGCCAGTGCCCCGGCCACCACCTCGAACAAGGCCCGAATCGGCGTGCACCCCACCCTGCGGCGCAGATCCCGCAGCCCCTTCGCAGTCGGCGCGGGCACGCTGTCGCCGAGCCCGGAGGTCATCTTCTGCCACACCAGCCGGTATCCGACCTCCGGAAACAGGCACATCGCCAGCAGGAAGTAGACCCCGACACGGGACGGCAGGTCCCGCAGCCGCCGTTGGAGTGCCCGATGCTCCTGCAGGACGGCGTCCACCAGCTCGAAAGGCAAGAACGGGGTCAGGCCACCCAGATGCCCGGCGGCGAATCGCCCCGCGGCCACGGTGATTTCCCGGGAAAGTGTCATCAAGGCGGGCGGGGAGGCAGAATACGAGGACAACGCGGCTCCGTACAGGACGTCTTGGTCGACAACCTGTCTCAACGGATCCGCGTTACCCACGTTCCGGCCAGCACACAAGCCCTCGACAACCCGCTTGCATTTCCCAACGAAGCCTTAACTACCCGGCCTTGGGGCTTTCCCCTTGATCGTGGACACCGGTTGTCATGCGGCGGTGGCCAGCGTAGTTGATCGTTGTTCGTAGGCGATCGGGCTGATCTGGCCGAG
>NZ_JBIBVN010000098.1:0-3991 GCF_043080425.1 Streptomyces sp. NPDC015032
CCGGTGCCTGGCCAACAGGCACGCCGGGTTCGGGAGGCGGTCCGGGAAAACCCACCAGCAGCAATGCTGGCAGGGCGCCCCGGACCGACCTCACGCTCGGGCTATTCGAGCACCTCGGCGCCGGGCTGGTGTGGGGCAAGCTCGTGGCCGGACTGACCCCTGCGGTGCCGCAGACGTCGGAGAAGGCCCTTCGCGATCTGCGGCGGAGGATCGGCGTGGCCCCGCTCCAGCGGCTGTTCGAGGTGCTGGCAGGCCCGTTGGCCCAGCCCTCCACCCCTGGAGTGCGCTACCGCCTCTGGCGAACGGTCGCCTTCGACGGCTGTGGGAGCCTGAACGTCCCCGACCACGAGCGCAACCGGTCCTGGCTCGGCCGTACGGAGCGCCGCCACGGCCCTTCCGGCTACCCCCGGCTGATGCTGATGACCTTGTGCGAAACCGGCACCCGCGGCCTGATCGCCGCCATCTTCGGCACCGCCTCGCAGGGCGAAACCGACTACGCACACGACCTGGTCAACCACCTGACCTCGGACATGCTCCTGCTGGCGGACCGCGCCTTCGACAGCAACAAACTGCTCGCAGACATCGCGGCTCAGGGAGCACAGTTCCTGATCCGTGCCACCAGCACCCGGCGCCCGCCGGTCCTGGCCCTGCTGCCCGACGGCTCTTACCTCACCCAGATCGGCAGCGTTCGGCTGCGAGTGATCGAGGCCGAGGTCCGCTCCCGCACCGCCCACGGCGACGACTTCGGCGGAACCTACCGCCTGCTCACTACACTGATCGACCACCGCACCGACCCAGCAGACCGCCTGGTCGGCCTCTACCACGAACGCTGGGAGATCGAGACCGCCTACCTGGCACTACGTCATACCCTCCTCAAAGGCCGCGTTCTCGGGTCGAAGGACCCGGTGGGCCTCACCCAGGAGATGTGGGGCCTCCTGGCCATCTACCAGGCCCTGCGCTCGATGATGGTGACCGCGGTGGAGACAGTGCCCGGCTGCGATCCCGACTGGGCCGGCTTCACTGTGGCCCTGGAGGCCGCGCGCGCGACACGGTGATCAGCATCGCCGGGACGACCGCAACAGCCGCAGCTCCCTTCGGGCCGGGCGGAGAACTCCCACCAGCCAACGAGGCAGCGTGAACGCGCGATGAAGGGATTCCGTTCCGTAGGCGGGGCCCAGCGGTTCCTGTCCGCGTTCAGCGGCATCTCGCCCCACTTCCGCCCTCACCGCCACCTGATGACAGCCTCCGACCACCGAGCCGAGATGACCGTCCGCTTCGCGATCTGGGACCAGATCACCCAAGCTGCCAGCCGGCCCACCACGGCCTGACCCCAGGACCGGACCGCAAGCCCACCAGGCCCCAACGCACCGTCAGGCACGGACATACTCAACAACTTGACAGCGCCCCTGTGGAACCTGCGCCACGCCAAGACCGCCGCCGCTCTGTTGCCCCCGCTGCTCTCCCGGTTCGCGGAAGTCGTCGTCGATGAGGCACAGGACTGCTCCGCCGCCGACCTGGCGATCCTTCAGCTGCTGCACGACGCCGGCCTGCCGCTGGTTCTCGTCGGCGACCCGGACCAGGCCATCTACGCTTGGCGCGGCGCCGAACCCCAGGCTCTCCAGTCCTTCGCCGCTCAGCTCTCCCCCGCCCCACACCACCTGACCGGCAACTGGCGCAGTTCCCCCGTCATCTGCCGGCTCGCGTCCACCCTGCGCACGGGACAGCGCCCGCCGGACACCTCCGTGGTACACGACGACGACCTCCCCGTCCTCGTGCTGCCCACGCGGTTCGCCGACTCCGGCAGCCGGCACCTGCACGCCCCGACCGGTGCCGGCATCGTCGACGTCTTCCGCACGCTGGCCGAGGAGTACGCCATCCCGGCCAAGGACTGCCTGGTGACCGCCTACAAGTACGCCACCTTGCCGGGCATCACCCGGGAGAAGCCCAACACCAAAGCCATCACCAGCCTGGCCTGGGCCCGCACCGTCACCCACACCCCGGGCGCCAGCGGCGATGACCTCGCCCGGGCCTGCGCGGTCGCCGTCCGCGTCCTGTTCGGCTACTGGTACCCGGGCGAGACCGGCGGCCCCGACCGCATCATGGCTGGCCACCGTCTCTCAGCCGGACAGGTCAACCGCACGGTGTTCGCCTTCCTGCACAGCCTGCCTGCGCCCCACCGGGAATGGGGGCCGCAGGTCTGGCAGGCCATGAAGGCCTGGCCCGCTCTTCCTGGGGCTGCTCCGCAAGGCGGCAAGGGCCGCCCCGCCGGAAAACCCACCGTGTCGCGCCTCCAGGTGGCCACCGGTATCCGCTCCAACATCGTCCACCAGCTCAAGGGCGATGAAGCAGACGGCGTCCTGCTGTTGCTGCCCGATGCCGGAAGCGTCCAGCGCTGGGCCACCGCAGACCCGGCCACCGACGAGGTCCTGCGTGTCTGGTACGTCGCCGTCACCCGCGCCCGCCGCCTGGCGGCCATCGCCCTGCCCGACAAGGAGAGCGACCAGCTGGCCCGGCTACTGACCGAGCGGCAGGTACCGGTCCGCGTTACATGACCCTTCGTGTTGTCTGTCCCCGCACACGGCCGTGCCCCTATCTGTTTCGTCAATCCCGGCGGCGGTGTTTACTGGGGTTTTGCTCTGGTTTTCGGGAACGGCCCGCGAAGCGGGACGTTCCCGGCGGGTCAGGTGCTGTGCGGGTAGCCCGCCCGTTCGATTTCCGGCCGTCCACTCCCTCCGGCACTGCGGCAGTATGGAAGTACAGCTCACCCCCCGTCGGACGCGATCACACTCACTCGACGCCCGCCGTGCCGCGTTGCGGGCGCTATTCCGCCGAACCCACGGCGACCGGTCACAGAGTTCCGGAGTCCGGCCAGTTGGACCAGTGGGTATTGGGTGAAAGTCTCGGTCGGTAGCGTCCGACGTCACCAGATGCTAGGACTTCCGCGATCTGCTGGTAGGTCTCACTCGTGCTGGGAGGTGTCTCGATATCCTCCGGCTGGTGCCATTCCTCCAGTTGCAGAACCTTCGGCAGGTCCCCGGGAATCCTAGACTGCACTTCGGCTTCGTCGGCAAGGATCAGATCCCGGTGCTCCGGCACCAGTCTGCGGAACACGACTTCGAGCGGCTCGCCGGGCTCCGCCTCCACGGCCAGCGTTCGGCCCCTGACAATCACGGGAATACCGCCTGCGTAGGTCTCCTGATCGTCGATCTTCTCCATGTTCTCGACGCGATCGTGGAAGCCCTCGTTCTCCCAACCCGGTTCACCAGTGGTCAGGCAATTCCCGTAGGTGCCCACCACATTGACGAGGTTACCCATGCGCGGGTTGTATCCGACGGTCTCGATGATCAGGGCCCAGCGCCCCGGGTCACGGTAGAGGTGCATCCGCACATCCACTGCGTAGAAGTAACCGTTGTCGGGATGAGGGAGCTTGAACTCGGTGGCGCATTTGTCCAGTTGGGCGAGAATATCGTTTGCTTCGATCACGTCGGCGGACGCTACCAGGGCTGACTGACTGTGGAGCTTGCCTCACTTCGTTTGGAGGAAGCCCTCGATGTCCGCGGCGACTTCCCGCGGCAGGTCGACGCCCGGAAAGTGCGTCTCACCGTTGAGCCGCGTGTACTTGAACCACGGGTTCTGCGCACGGAACCGCTTGTGCAGGGTGTCGTAGCTTTCCGACTTCGGATGCGAGAACACATGCGGGACCGGGCGGGGCTCGGTGAGCTTTTCGAGGCGACCGTGACCCGGTCCTCGTCTCCTTGTGTTCCCCGCCGTGCTCCGGCTCCGGTAGACACCACCGTCCGTCCGACAGGACCTGATCGGGCACTGTCACATTGGCGAATGGCGTGGGAGGATCTTCGAGTTGATCATGGTGGAGGGGATTGTCCGTGGGGAGCGCGTCGCCGTCGTACAGGGGGCATCGGTACCCGGTCGAGGTCATCTCCCACTGTGTGTGGCTGTACTTCCGCTTCCCGCTCAGCTTCCGCGAGGTCGA
>NZ_JBIBVN010000099.1:0-3983 GCF_043080425.1 Streptomyces sp. NPDC015032
TGCTCGCCACCCGCCTCATCAGCCGTATCCGCGCCGAACTCGGCGCCGAAATCCCCATCCGGGCCGTCTTCGACACCCCCACCGTCGCCGAACTCACCTCCCACCTGACAGCAGGTGCACGGGTACGGCCGGGACTGCGGCAGCTCGCCGAGCGTCCGGAGCGGATGCCGCTGTCCTTCGCACAGCGCCGGCTGTGGTTCCTGCACCGCTTCGAGGGCCCGTCGGCGACGTACAACATTCCGGCGGTACTGCGGCTGACCGGCGTGCTGGACACGGCGGCGCTGACCCGGGCGGTCCGCGATGTCGTGGTGCGGCACGAGAGCCTGCGCACGCTGATCGTCGACGACGCCGAGGGTGTGCCGTACCAGCGGGTGGTGCCGGCGGACGAGGTGCTGCTGGACGTACCGGTGATCACGGTGCAGGCGGGCGGTGCGGCCCCGGCGGTGGAACATGAGGCGGCCTGCCTGTTCGACCTGGCCACCGACATTCCGATCCGGACCAGCGTGATCCGGTGCGGTCCCGAGGACCACGTGTTGGTGCTGGTGATCCACCACATCGCCGGGGACGGGGAGTCGCTGGCACCGCTGGCCCGGGACCTGGCCGCCGCGTACACCGCGAGGCTGGCGGGCCGGGCGCCGCAGTGGACGCCGTTGGCGGTGCAGTACGCCGACTACACCTTGTGGCAACAGGAGCTGCTGGGCGAGGAGTCCGACCCCGGCAGTGCGCTGTCCGCCCAGACCGCCTACTGGCGGCAGGAGCTGGCGGGCGTGCCGCAGCCGTTGCAGCTGCCGACGGACCGGACGCGCCCGGCCGCGGCCAGCTACCGCGGTGACACCGTGGAGATCGCCTTCGAGCCGGAACTGCTGACCGCGGCGGACAAGCTCGCCCGCGAGCGGGGCGCGACGGTGTCGATGGTGCTGCAGTCGGCGCTGGCGGTGCTGCTGCGACAGCTCGGCGCCGGGGACGACATCACCATCGGATCGCCGATCGCGGGCCGTACCGACGAAGCGCTGACGGACCTGGTGGGCTTCTTCGCCAACACCTGGGTGCTGCGCGCCGACCTGTCCGGGAACCCGTCGTTCGAGCGGGTGCTGGAGCGGGTGCGGGACAAGGCACTGGCCGCGTACGACAACCAGGACGCGCCCTTCGAGCGGCTGGTGGAACTGCTCAACCCGGAGCGCTCCACCGCCTACCAGCCCTACTTCCAGGTGATGCTGGCCTGGCAGAACATCACGCTGCCCGACTTCGCCCTGCCGGGACTTCAGGTGACACCGGAGTCGGCGTCGACGGGGGCGGCGCGGTTCGACCTGTTCTTCAACCTGGCCGAGATGCCGGGACAGGGAGTGCGGGGTGTGATCGAGTACGCCACCGATCTGTTCGACCGGCCCTCGGTGGAGCGACTGGCCGACCGGTTTGTACGGGCGCTGCGACAGCTGGTGGCCGACCCCGGCCGCCCGGCGAGCGGAATCGACATCCTGACGCCCGACGAGCGCGAGCGGTGGGAGTCGTTGCGGCCGGCGGCGGAGGCGGCCGATACGGCGGGCGGCGACGCTCCGGCCGGGGCGACGCGGTGGTACGTGCTCGACGCACGGCTGCGTCCGGTGGTGCCCGGGGTGCCCGGCGAGCTGTACGCGGCCGCCACCGGGCCGGTCGACGGCGCGCCGGACCGGGCCCGGCAGGCCGATGAACGGCCGGTGGCCGACCCGTTCGGTCCCCCGGGCAGCCGGATGTACCGCACCGGGGAAGCGGCGCGCTGGACCGCCGACGGTGTGCTGGAGCGCCTGGGACGGATCGACGACCAGGTCGCCTTCCGCGGGTCGCGCATCCGGTTCGGTGAGATCGAGACCGTACTGGCCGCACATCCGGCGGTGGCACAGGCCGCGGTCGACGTCCGTGGCGGAGAAGACGGCACCGAGCAGCTGGTCGCCTACGTGGTCCCCGTCGCAGCGGACGGCGCCCACGCCGCAGCGGGCATGGATACGGCCGCGCTGTGGGCCCATGTCGCGGCGCTGCTGCCCGAGCGCCTGGTGCCGACGGCCTGCGTCGTACTGGAGCGACTGCCGCTGACCGCGGACGGCCGGCCGGACCGGGCGGCGCTGCCGGCCCCCGAGCCCGCCCGTCCCGAATACCGGGCGCCGCGCACCCCGCAGGAGGAAATCCTCGCCGTGGTGTACGCCGAGGTGCTCGGCCTCGAGCGGGTCGGTATCGACGACGGGTTCTTCGCCCTAGGCGGGCACTCCGTTCTCGCCGCCCGCCTGATCAGCCGGATCCGCAGCGAGCTGGGAGTAGAGATCCCGATCCGGGTGCTGTTCGAAGCCCCCTCCATCGCCGAACTGTCACGCAGATGGAAGGACTTGGCCACGTCCAAGCGGCCGCGTCTGCGCAGGATGAACCAGGAGTAGATGCGAAATGATTCCATTGTCGTTTGCGCAGCGCCGGCTGTGGTTTCTGCATCGCTTTGAGGGCCCGTCGGCGACGTACAACATTCCGGTGGTGCTCCGCCTCACCGGTGCGCTGGATGCGGCGGCCCTGAGTCACGCGATCCGGGATGTCGTGGCGCGCCACGAGAGTCTGCGCACGCTGATCGCAGAGGACCCGGAAGGCGTGCCGTACCAGCGGGTGGTGCCCGTCGCCGAGGTACTCCTGGACGTACCGGTGCACACGGTGGACCCGGAGAAGACGGCCGATGCGGTGGCCGAGGCGGTGACCTACCGCTTCGATCTGACCGCGGAGATACCGATCCGGCTCAGCGTTTTCCGGTGCGGTGCCGAGGAACATGTGCTGGTGCTGCTGATTCACCACATTGCCGGGGACGGCGCGTCGGGGGCACCGCTGGCCCGGGACCTGGCCACCGCGTACACCGCACGGCTGGACGGCCGGGAGCCCGGCTGGGCGGAACTGCCGGTGCAGTACGCCGATTACACGCTGTGGCAGCGGGAATTGCTGGGCGAGGACTCCGATCCGGAGAGCGTGCTCGCCGCGCAGAGCGCGTATTGGCGGGACGAGCTGGAAGGCGTACCGCAGCCCCTGCAATTGCCCACGGACCGGCCGCGGCCGCCGGTGGCCAGCTACCGCGGTGACACGGTGGAGATGTCCCTGGACGCCGAACTGCTGACCGCGGCGGACAAGCTCGCCCGCGAGCGGGGCGCGACGGTGTCGATGGTGCTGCAGTCGGCCCTCGCGGTCCTGCTGCACCGGCTCGGTGGCGGCGATGACATCACCATAGGGTCGCCGATCGCCGGCCGTACCGATGAGGCCCTGACGGAACTGGTGGGCTTCTTCGTCAATACCTGGGTCCTGCGCACCGACCTGTCGGGAAACCCGTCGTTCGAGCAGGTGCTGAAGCGGGTGCGCGGCAAGGCACTCGCGGCCTACGACAACCAGGACATCCCCTTCGAGCGGCTGGTCGAACTCCTCAACCCGGAACGGTCCACCGCCTATCTCCCCTATATCCAGGTGATGTTCGCCTGGCAGAGCGCCACCCCGTCCGAGCTCAACCTGCCGGGTCTGGAGGTCGCCTTCGAAACGGCCTCGACGGGCGCGGCGAAGCTGGATCTGTTCTTCAACCTGGCCGCGGTTCCCGGGGAGGACGCCCGGGGCACCATCGAGTACGCCACCGATCTCTTCGACCGGGTCACGGTGCAGGGCCTATGGGCCCGGTTCGTACGCCTGCTGCGGCAGGCGGTGGCCGACCCCGGCCTGCGGATCGGCGCCATCGAGGTGCTGGAACCGGGGGAGCAGCAGCGGGCGGTCGGCGAGTGGAACGCCACTGACCGCGCCGTACCCGAGGAAACCGTGGTCGGGGCCTTCGAGGCACAGGTGGCACGCGGGCCCGGCCGACCGGCCCTCATCGCCGACGGACAGACCCTCACCTACGCCGAGTTGAATGCCCGGGCGAATCGGCTGGCGCACTGGCTGATCGAGCGGGGCGTGGGTCCGGAGCGGCGGGTCGCGGTCGTACTGCCGCGGACGTCGGATCTGGT
>NZ_JBIBVN010000100.1:0-3833 GCF_043080425.1 Streptomyces sp. NPDC015032
GCGGGCTCGCTGGCGGTGGCGAAGTTCGAGCCCGGCGATGGCCTCGCCGGGAGTGTTGGTGGCAAAGCAGGTCAGGCGCATGCCGTCGGCGTCGGTGAAACGCAACTGGACGGCGAGCCGGGGGTGCCGCCGCGATCCGCCCGGCGATCGCGGCCGGTACGGCAGGAGCGGGTGCGGAGTTTCCGGGCGGCCGCGATTTTTCTTCCCGTCGTTTCAACACACGCGGTGGGGCGCGCGTATCCCGTAGCGAACATCGTCTCGGGAGATGGGGAAGCACCATGAACGCCTGGCACCGAACGGATGCGAGCAGCCGTGGCTGTAAGCGGTAACCCGCTGCGGTGGCTTCGCGGACGGACGGCGACGACCGCCCCGGAGCCCGTCAGACTCCGGACGGAGCGAGAGGTGGGGGCTGCCTACGATCTCTACGGCGGCGAACTCTTCGGGTTCGCCTTCAAGGCGCTGGACGACCGGCAGCTCGCCGAGGACGTGGTGCAGGAGACCTTCCTCCGCGCCTGGCGGTCGCCACGCGGCTTCGACCCGGGGCAGGGCAGTCTGCGGACCTGGTTGTTCGCCATCGCCCGGAACCTCGTGGTGGACGCCATGCGGCGGCGCAAGGTCTGTGAGGGGCCCGGCCTTGCGCCGTGGGACGTGGCGCCCGAACCGTCGCCGGCGTTCGACGACATCGATCAGCTTCTTGACCGGATACAGCTCGGGGAGGCCCTGGAACGGCTGAGCCCGCAGCACAGAGAGGCGGTGGTGGGGGTGTACCTCGGCGGCCGTACCTGCGCCGAACTGGGGGAGGAGCTGGGAATTCCGGCTTCCACCATGCGCAGTCGCCTGTACTACGGAGTGCGGTCGCTGCGGCTCGTCCTGGAGGAGAACGGGTGGCTGGCGCCATGAACAAGGAATGTCTTCCCCACCGCGCGCTCCTCACCGAGCTTCTGCTGCTCGGGAGGCCGCTGCCGAAGGAGCTCGCCCGGCATCTGGTCCAGTGCCCGGACTGCACACGTGAGGCATCCGAGACCCAGGACGTGGTCCGCACACTGCGGCGGGCGAACCCGCACAGGGGCTGGGAGCCCGCACCGGGTGCCGGACCGCAGGCGCGCCCTTCGTGGGGGCTCGGGCACCGCATCCGCCGGGAGGCGGCCGGCGCCGGGACCGCCCGGTTCCGTCCCTGGCGGGTGGCCGTGGTGGGCGTCGTCGTCGCCTCCGCCGTGGCCGTCGCGGTGATCATCCCGCTCGGCGCGGTGGACAGGGCGGGCCGCACAGCCGACGCGGCACCGGTGGTGATGAAGCGTCAGGGAAAGATGGTGGACCGCCCCGGGGGCACCGAGGTCCCGGTGACCCTGTCGGGCCTGGCGGCGGGAGAGACCTACCAGGTGATGACCGTCAACGCCCGCGGTGTGCGCATCTCCGCCGGCACGGTACGGGCCGAGAGCGGCGGGCGGGTGTCCTTCCGCATGGTGACCGCCATGCGGAAGGACACCATCACCGAACTGGTCGCAGAGGATGAGAACGGGCACGTGGTGAGCCGCTTGCCCGTGGGCTCCTCCTCGGCCTGACAACCGCGGGGGCAACGGCCGACGGGGCGGCGTCCCAGCCGGCCGTTGCCCGCGCCTCCCGCCTGGCGGGTCGGCGAAGCCCCGTGAACGCGCGCTGTTCTCCGGTCCGTTCGCTCCACGTGCGGACGGCGGGGCCTTCCGGGAGTGGACAGGTTCCGTGGGTCCGGCGCCGCCTCTCCCGACGATCGGGCGGCCTTTCGTTCAACGCGATGCGGTGCTGGTGCGTATCCCTCATGAAAGCAGTCACCGGGCCGGCGGAGAGCGCGAGCGGCACGCAGCAGAGCCGCTCTCCGGATGCGGCCGCGGTCATGTCGCGCACACGGGCGCGGACCGGAAAAGGGTTCACGCACCTCGGCGAAGCCTCCGGTGGGAACCGGTACGGCGAAAGCCGCCGGTGACCTTGTCCGTACAGGTTCGGGGACTCGCGTCGTGCAGGGCCGTACGGGCATCCACAGCGGGTGGGTGCCCTGAAACAAGGAGATATTCCAGGTGAAACATGCCAAGGTAACTCGTCGGATACTTACCGGCGCCACTGCCGCTGCCGTCCTGACCATCCCAGCCGCGATGGCTTCGGCGGACGAGAGCCCGGCCGCGGCCCCCGCGCGGCACGCCGCGGTTCCGGCGTTCGGCGCCTACAGTGGAACCCTCGGCGGAGCCCCCAAGCCGTTCGACCCGCACATCAGCAACAACACCATGGCGGTCAGCCCCGACCAGCGCGTCGCGGTGGTCACCAATTCCACAACGGACCACCTCGTCGTCATCGATGTGCGCCGGGGCCGGAAGATCACGGAGATCAACGGATACGTCAGCCCGCGCAACATCCTCTTCGCCCCGGACGGCAAGACCTTCACCGTGTCCGACAGCACCCTCGGCGTCGTGGACCGGATCTCCCTGAGAAGTTTCCAGGTGGTCAAGCGCCTCCCGCTCGGCGCCGGAGTGTTTGGCACCGCACAGTCCACGGACGGCAGGTGGCTGTACGCCAACAACGAAGCGGCGGGCACGGTCACGGTGGTCGACCAGGCCGACAGCAGGGCGGATGCCGTCCTCACCGGCTTCGCCGAACCACGTCAAGGGGTCAAGCTCGCCCCCGCGGGGGACAAGCTGTACGTCACCAACTACAAGGGCGACCGGATCACGGTCGTCGACGTCGAGACCAGGAAGACCCTGCGGCAGATCGAGGGGTTCAAGGAAGTCCGGGGACTGTCCATCAGCCGCGACGGAACCCGGCTCTACGCGGCCAACAGCGGGACCGACACGGTGTCCGTCGTCGACACCGCGTCCGGCGCGACCCTGAAGCGGATCGCGGTGGGGAAAAAGCCCTACGGTGCCGCGCTCTCTCCCGACGGGAAGGTCCTCTTCTCCGGGAACCTGGAGGATAATTCGCTGACCGCCGTCAACCCGGCCGACGGCGAGGTGCGCGGCACGGTGAAGGGCCTGAAGGGACCCCGTCAGGCCATAAGCTTCAGCGCCGACTCGAAGACCGCGTGGGTCCTCAACGAGGACCTGACCGTCGCCGAAGTCGACGTGGCCGCCCTCAAGGTGACCCGGACGCTCGGAACGCGCTGAGCCTCAGTGGCAGGCGGCCGTGAGGCCGCCTGCCACGGCGCGACAGCCAGGGCGGTCCGCTGCGGTCCCGCCCGGCCCGAGTGAGGCTGGTCCCGGCAGTCCGAGCCGCTGCGGCAACGCTGGTGTCGGCCAAATCCGCCAAGGTGTCCGGGAGCCGGTATCCAAGGGAACCGAGGGACGCCGCCTTGCCGGCGGGCGCCGGAAGCGCTGTGTCGCAGGTCATCGTTGGTCTCCGCCTGCTTCCCGTCCCGGACGGCGGGGATCGGTGTGCGGCTGCTTCGGAGAATGCCTGTTTTCAGGGCCGTCGCCCCTGGTCATCCGCACTGTGCTGGATCGGCGCCGGATACCGGCGAAGCCGCGGCGGTCCGGCCGGCCGGCAGGGGCCCGCGCGGTGGGGCGCGGAGGGAACCCAGGCTTATTTGTCGACAGACCACGGATGGCCGAATTAGGGGCACTGTGGGTCACTGGTAGTCACGCTTCACCCAGACCCAACGATCAGATGATCCGAAGGGAACGCCCTAGCCTCGATCGTTCATGAGCCCTCGTCGGTTCGCTGACGGGGGCTCTGTGCTTGCGAGGTGCGGAATTTCGTGGCTGGGGCAGGTTGGCGGCCCGGCTGTCGCGTCGGGTGGGCGCCGGGGTTCCACGGCTCCGGGATGTTGCTGAGGCTCGTCGGGACGGTCGGAGTTGCTGGTCAGCCGGGGT
>NZ_JBIBVN010000101.1:0-3369 GCF_043080425.1 Streptomyces sp. NPDC015032
CCTGACGGCTGGGCAATGGGAGCCGTGTGAGCCGAGAGGCTCCCGCACGGTTCTGCGAGCGGCGGCGGGTGCGATTCCTGCCGCCGACTCTCCTCGTCGTGCTCGTGTTCGGCAGCTGTGATGACGCGGAAACCCTGCGCGAAGAAGTCGCTGATGTGCTCGCGCCGCTGGGGCTTCGGTTTTCCGAATCCAAGACCCGCGTCGTGCACATGAGCGAAGGGTTCGACTTCCTTGGGTTCCGCCTCCAGTGGAAACGCAAGCGAGGTACGGACAAGTGGTACGTCTACACCTTCATCGCAGACCGGCCCATCCGGTCCTTGAAGGACAAGATTCGTGCCCTGACACACAGGTTGTCGCAACAGCCACCCAGGGACGTGCTGAGACGGCTCAGCCGGATCATGCGCGGCTGGTCCAACTACTTCAGATACGCAGTCGCCAAGAGCACCATGCAAACCCTCGCCATTTTCGTCTGGCGACGGGTTGCTCGGTGGTGGATGCGGCTGCATCGCTGGAGTTGGACCGATCTGCGAAGGCACCTCACCGACCACACCGGCCGGTGGCGAATGCCTTCATCAGACGGGGTCGAACTGTTCAACCTCGGCCGGGTGCCAACCGAGCGCTACCGGTACCGCGGCAACAAGATCCCAAATCCCTGGCCTCTGGCCAACCACGCCTGACGGCAGAGACCGTGGAGAGCCCGGTGCGTGGAAACGGTGCGCCGTTTCACTCGGCGTTGGATCGCCCCCGCAGGGGGCCGAGGTTCGGAAGGAGATGACCTTGGGGCTACCCGCCTGACCTGGACGCGAAAGCGCGAGGGGACAACAGCATGGCGGGAAAGCGTGGAGCGTTGAGAAGGCGTCAAAGGCGCTGCCGCGCAAAGCCCGCGTGATATGGCGAAAGCCACACTGCCTGAAGCCAAGTCACCAGCGGTGGAATACGCACACCCTGCGACACGACGTCTTAGGTCGCAGCCGTCGGCATCGGACGAGTCCGACTTTCCTCGTCTCAAACCTTCCGGCCGGCGGGCGGCGGACAGCGAGTTCGCTCAAGGAGACGGAATGGCCGCCTACGTCACGCTCGATACGTCCAGCGCAAGGGGAATACGGGATGGCCTACGGGGCGCGAGCCCTATGGCTACGGAGGGGTCGTAGTAGTCGTCGGAGTAACGACCGGCCAAGGAGGACGGGAAAGCCGTCCACATTGGGCGAAGGGCCCCAGGTGTCAACCGATCATCCACGATGGCGAGGTATGCGGAATGCAGAGCGCCGAAGCCCTACTGGGGATCATCCGTGAACGCGGCAGAAAGGGACTGCCACTGGAACGTCTCTACCGGTGCTTGTTCAACCGGGATCTGTACCTGCTCGCCTACGGGCGGATCTACCGCAACGACGGTGCGATGACGCCCGGCGTCACGGCTGAAACCGTGGACGGCATGCGCCTGGAGAAGATCCAGGCGATCATCGAAGCGCTACGAAATGAACGCTATCGGTGGTCACCAACACGCCGCGTCTACATCGAAAAGAAAGGAAGCACGAAGAAGCGGCGTGGGTTAGGTCTGCCGACGTGGTCGGACAAACTGTTGCAAGAAGTGATGCGCCTGCTCCTTGAGGCGTATTACGAGCCGCAGTTCTCCGAACACTCTCACGGCTTCCGGCCCGGCCGGGGCTGTCACACCGCCCTGCAATCGATCTACCCCGGGTGGCGAGGCACAACGTGGTTTGTCGAGGGTGACATCAAAGCCTGCTTCGACAGTTTGGACCACAGCGTCCTGCGGTCGACCCTGGCGGAGAAGATCCACGACAACCGTTTCCTTCGGTTGGTCGACGGACTACTCCAGGCCGGATATTTGGAACAATGGCGCTATCAGGCGACGTTGAGCGGTTCACCGCAAGGCGGCGTGATCTCGCCGATCCTGTCCAACATCTACCTGGACCGGCTGGACAAGTACATCGAGAGGAACCTGCTCCCCGCCCACAACCAGGGGGCACGGCGCAAAGCCCATCGTCCCTATATGCGGCTGTGGCAACGCGCCTTCAGGCTGGAACAGCAAGGGAATCTGGAAGCAGGTCGTGCACTGCGCAAGCAGATGAAGACCATGCCCCCCCGCGACCCTCAAGATCCAAGCTACAGGCGGCTGAACTACTGCCGCTATGCGGACGATTGGCTGCTGGGCTTCACTGGCCCCAAGCGGGAGGCCGAGGAGATCAAGGACAAAATCGGCCGGTTCCTGCGTGACGAGCTCAGGCTGGAACTGTCCGAGGAAAAGACCTTGATTACGCATGGGCGGACGCAGTCCGCCCGGTTCCTCGGCTACGAGATCGTGGTCTTGGACAACGACACCAAGCATGATCACCGCGGTCAGCGCAGCATCAACGCGCAGATCGGGCTGAAAGTGCCTGCTGACGTTATCCGCGCCAAGTGCCGCCCCTACATGCACCATGGCCGACCGATCAGGCGGACCGAACGCACGGTCAACAGCGATTTTCCTATCGTCGCTCAGTACCAGGCCGAGTTCCGTGGGATCGCCGGTTACTACCAGCTCGCTTTCAATCTCCACCGCCTCGGACGGCTGAAGTACGTAATGGAACGCTCCTTGACCAAGACGCTGGCGCGGAAGTATCGCGTTCGCGTCTCCAAGGTCTACCAGCGCTACCGGACCGTATTGAAGACCGACCAAGGCCCCCGCCGGGGGCTTCAGGTCACCGTCGAACGCGGTGAGGGAAAGCGTCCGCTGGTCGCACAATGGGGCGGAATCTCACTGAAGCGAAAGATCAGGATTGGAAGTCTCGACGATCAACCGGCGCAGGTGTGGAACAGTGGACGCAACGAGATTGTGAAGCGCCTACTTGCTGACACTTGCGAGATGTGCGGGTCTCGTGACGGCATCGAAGTGCATCACATTCGACACCTCAAGGACCTAAATGTCCGGGGGCGGGCTGCCAAGCCCGCCTGGGCTCAGATGATGGCCGCGCGTCGTCGGAAAACCCTGGTCGTCTGCCGTGTCTGCCACGAAGGAATCCACTACAGCGGACGTCCTTCGCGGCAGAACTCATGAGAAAGAAAAGGCACTGGAGAGCCGGATGCGATTAACGTCGCACGTCCGGTTCGGTGGGGGGCCGTTGGAAAAGGGCCTGGTTACAGGTACCTCGCTGGCGGCCTACCCAACCGCACGCCGGGTTCGGCGAGCGGCCCGCAGAAACGGGCCGGTGGCAACACCGGCACCGCGCTGCGGGCCGACTCAACCACCCCGGCGCCCAGTTGCGATTCACCGACGCCGACGCCGACGGCATGCGCCTGACCTGCTTTGCCACCAACACTCCCGGCGAGGCCATCGCCGGGCTCGAACTTCGCCACCGCCAGCGAGCCCGC
>NZ_JBIBVN010000102.1:0-3063 GCF_043080425.1 Streptomyces sp. NPDC015032
ACCGACCGGGCGCGGTGCCGGGTCCGGCCGCACCCGGACCCCGGCCCGCGCATCCCTCCCTGGGGCGGTCCCGTCCGCACCCGGACCCCGGGCCCCGCACCCCCCTGGGGCGGTCCTGTCCGCCCCCGCCCTTTCCCCCGTACCGCAAGGAGATCCCCGTGGCAGTCGTCGCGGAACCCACCCGCCGCCGGGGCCGTCGCAGCGGGCCGCAGGCGCGCCGCGAGGCCCAAATCGGCCTGCTGTTCGTCCTTCCGTGTTTCCTGCTCTTTTTGGCGTTCCGGTTCGGTCCGGGTATCGCCGGTGTGCTGATGAGCTTCACCGACTACTCCCTGACCGGCGGCGGCAGCTTCATCGGGCTGGACAACTTCACCCGCCTGTGGGACGACCCGCTGTTCTGGCAGGCCCTGAAGGTCACCGTCCTGTACACCGTGCTCGCCGTGCCGGGCACGCTCATCGCGTCGGTGTCCCTGGCCCTGATCACCCGCCGCGCGTTCCGCGGCGCCAGGTTCTTCCGGTCGGTGTTCTTCCTGCCGGTCGTCACCTCGCTGGTACTGGCCGCCACCGTCTTCGTCTGGATCTTCTCGACCGGCGGCCCCTGGTCCACCCTGATGGGCTGGTTCGGGATGTCCGAGGGCTCCTGGCTCTCCGACGACGTGCTGGTACTGCCCGCGCTCGCGATCGTCGGCATCTGGTCCCGCTTCGGCTACGGGATGCTCATCCTGCTGGCCCGGATGCAGGACATCCCCCGGGAACTGGAGGAAGCAGCCCTCACCGACGGCGCCGGCCCCTGGCAGCGGTTCCGGTACATCGTGCTGCCCCAGCTCAAGCCCGCCCTGTTCTTCCTCGCCGTGATCGAGACAACAGCCTCCTTCCAGGTCTTCGACGCGGTCTACACGATGACCGGCGGCGGCCCCGCCAACGCCAGCTACACGCTCGTCTTCCAGCTCTACGACGCGGGCTTCAAGTACTTCGACCTGGGCTACGCCTCCGCCATCGGCGTCGCGCTGTTCGCGCTGACCGTGGTGGTCGCCATGATCCAGCGGCTCGTGATCGGGAAGGACCAGTGACCATGACCACAGCACCCGTAGAGGCCAAGACCCCTCCGCCCGCGGACACAACCCCCGCGGCCCCCGACCGGGCCGCACGCAAGGCCGAACGACGGCTGCGCAAACTCTCGGAGCAGGACACCGTCCCGCACGGCATGCGCCCCACCCGGGCCGGCCGGACCGGCCGCGCCGTGCTGCTGACCCTGGCCGCGATCGTGACGGTCTTCCCGTTCTACGCCATGGTCGTGCTCTCCCTGAAACCGTCCGCCGCGGTCGAGTTCCCCGGCAGCCTCCTGCCCTGGCCGCTGACCGGCGAGGCGTACGACACCGTCCTCAACGCCCAGGACGTACCACGCTGGCTGCTCAACACCCTGCTCTACTCGGTCATCTCCGTCATCGGCGTACTGCTGCTCGCCTCGCTCGCCGGATACGCCTTCGCCAAGAAGCGCTTCCCGGGCCGGGAAACCATGTTCTGGTCGTTCCTGTCGATGGTCATGGTCCCCTACCACGTCACGATGATCCCGACGTTCGCGATGATCGCGAAGCTGGGCGGCGTGGACACCTACTGGGGCCTGATCCTGCCGACCCTGGCCAACGCCCAGGCCGTCTTCCTGATGCGCCAGTTCATCCAGGGCCTGCCGGACGAACTCTTCGAAGCGGCCCGGCTCGACGGCTGCAACGAGTGGCAGATCTTCCACCGGATCGTACTGCCGCTCCTCAAACCGATCCTCGCCACACTCGGCGTCTTCGTCTTCCTGTGGCACTGGAACGACTTCCTGTGGCCGCTCGTCATCGGCCAGTCCACCGACATGCGCACCCTCACCGTCGGCATCGCCTCGCTCCAGCAGCAGAACGTGCCACTCAACGTGGTGCTCTCCGGCTCCGTCATCGCGTTCGTGCCCATCTTCGCCGCATACATGGTGGGCCAGCGCTACTTCACCGAGGGCGTCACCGCGTCCGGAATCAAAGGATGACCCACGCAATTATGTTCACCGATGAAGCCACGCTCGAAGAGCGGCTCAGTACCCCCTCGACCGCCCTCGTCCAGGACCTCGCCCGCCTCGAAGGCAACCTGCTGGTACTCGGCGCCGGCGGCAAAATGGGCCCCAGCCTGTGCCGGCTCGCCCGCCGCGCACTGGACACCGCGGACCGCACCGACGTGACCGTGTACGCGGTCTCCCGCTGGTCCGACAAGACCGCCGCCGACGAACTGAAGGCCGCCGGGATCTCCACCGTCGCCTACGACCTCATGGACCCGGCCGCCGACCTGGCCGAACTCCCGGACGCCGACAACGTGATCTTCATGGTCGGCGCCAAGTTCGGCTCCGCCGGGGCCCCTTCACACGCCTGGGCCGTCAACGCCGCAATGCCGAACCGGGTAGCCCGCCGCTGGCCGCACGCCCGGATCGCCGCATTCTCCACCGGCAACGTCTACCCCCTGGTCCCGGTCTCCTCCGGCGGCTGCACCGAAGACGACCCGGTCGGGCCGGTCGGCGAGTACGCCATGTCATGCCTCGGCCGCGAACGGATCTTCAGCCACGCAGCCCTCACACGCAACACCAAAGTCACCAACATCCGCCTCAACTACGCCGTCGACCTGCGCTACGGCGTCCTCGCCGACATCGCCTACCGCGTACAAGCAGGCGAACCCGTCGACATAACGACCGGCCACGCCAACGTCGTATGGCAGGGGTACGCCAACGAAGTCGCCCTGCGATCCCTGCTGCACGCCACCGACGGCGAGGCGTTCACCCTCAACCTCACCGGCCCCGAGACCGCATCCGTGCGCCGCATCGCCCAGTGGTTCGGCGAGGAATTCGGCAAGCAGCCGGTCCTCGCCGGCGAGGAGGCACCCACCGCACTGCTCTCCGACGCGAGCCGCTGCCACGCCCTGTTCGGCTACCCGGACGTCACGCTGCGCACCCTCATCGAGTGGCAGGCCGACTGGCTGCGCCGCGGGCTGCCACTGTCCGGCAAGCCCACCAAGTTCCAGGTCCGCGACGGAAGGTTCTGATCC
>NZ_JBIBVN010000103.1:0-2819 GCF_043080425.1 Streptomyces sp. NPDC015032
CCTGACCAGCGTGCTCAACGGGACCGGCATGGTGGAATGGCAGCGGTAGTAGGCGAGTTCGCCGGTGGTGCGGTTGCGCCGGATCAGTAGCTGCCGGTGGCCCGGCGCCGGGTCGGCGAGTTCGATAACGGCCCAGTCGTAGTAGCGGTGGCCCTTCGCGCCACGTCCGGCGGACAGTTTCTGCCAGGCCCGCTTCGGGAGCTTCTTGGCCAGCGCATCGGCGCGGAACTCTCCTGCCCCGGTGGTCACTTCGGCCGAGCAGGCCACCGCGAGGCCATAGCCCAGGCCGCGTCCTTCCAGGGCTGTCCTCAGTTTCGGATTGCCGCCGTAGACCTCGTCGCCGGTCACACAGCCGATGTGATGACCGGCGTCCAGGAACCGTTCGATCATGGTGCGGGCCCACTCCGGCTTCGTCGCGAAGACGGTGTCCTCGACGAGCCCCGCCGCCCTGCAACGCTCCGGGTCCGAGGTCCATGAGCGCGGGACGTACAGCTCCCGGTCCACCGCCGCGTGCCCGCGCGCGCCCGCGTAGACGAGGTAGACGGCGACCTGGGAGTTCTCGATCCGGCCGGCGGTTCCGGTGTACTGGCGCTGGACCCCGACGGTGTGGGCGCCCTTCTTCACGTCACCGGTCTCGTCCACGACCAGCACCGCCGCCTCGTCGTGGAGATGTTCAACGACGTACTCGCGCACATCGTCACGCACGGCATCGGCGTCCCAGGACGCCCGGCACAGCAAGTGCTGCATGCCGTGCGGGGTCTTCTCCCCGGCCCACTCCGCGATCGTCCAGCAGTTCTTGCGTGGCAGGTCCGACATCAAACCCATCACCAACCGGCCGGCCCGCAAACGGGGTTCGACCCGAGCAAACCGCCCAGCGATGCGGCCCATGGCCACCTCGAACGCCTCGCGCCAACGGTCTGGATCTATGCTGTGACCTGCGGCCACCGACTCTTCGTTCGTCTTCACAAACAACGATGATCATCGGTGGTCGCACCCGTTTCCGTACCGGCCCCCACCAGCAAGATCACGATCTACAGCTGGAGTACTAGCCTCGCACTTTCGCGACTGCGAGTGTCCGACGCTTGATCAAATAAGCGAGGAGCGCATCTGACCTGGGACGATGGGACTTGTCTAGGGTCCATGTCGTCGTCAGGAAAGCTGCACTCCTCAGGTGAAGGTGCGACACGAGGTCGCGTGTGTTGAGTGGGCTCTTTTGGAGAGGGGGTCGGCGATGGCGTCGGCGACAGAGTAGCCCCGGGTCAGTGTCCGATGACCTGTCCCCACCCGGACATGCGTCGCTGGTAACGGCGGGGTGTGAAGCTCCGGGGAAAAGCCCAAGTGCCCTCGTTCCATCCGAGGGCAACAGGCAAGGGGAAGACCGGACGGGTGAACAACCGTGAACCCTCGATGACGTCTCGTGAGAGAAAGCCCCGCCGGTGGGAAGCGATAGCGGGGTGCAGGGCAGGCCGCTGGAACGCGGCAGGCGCCGGGCGGATGCTTCACGCCGCCCGGGAGGACACCGCCGCCCCGGGATATAGAGGGCACCCACCCCGGTCGCAGCTCAGCACGCGGAACGTGGAAACCCCGACGGAAGCCGCCCGTCCACACCGGACGGGCGGTGGGCTGACCGTAAGGAAGGCTGATGTTTCCGGCGGGAAAGGACGGCTCAAGAAGCGAAGGCCGGCACGCCGAAAGGCCGGAGGAAACCAAGGCAGTTACGGGCGGTGGACTCTCCGCCGCCGCTTTGGCCAACTCGCCGGATACGGACCGATGTCCGAGTCCGAAAGGACGCTGACGTGAGCCGGGTGAGCCTGTGAGGAGGGACGATGACAGCAGCGACAGCACCGAAGGACAAGTTGGACGCCCCGGCCCCGGCCGGGGTGAACGGACCGGAGGGCGGCCCCGTGGACTGGCCCAGCATCGACTGGGACCAAGCGGAGAATGACGTACGCCGTCTGCGTCAACGCATCTTCACGGCATCGAAGGAAGGGGACCTGGCGAAGGTCAGGAACCTGCAGAAGTTGATGCTCCGCAGCCTGAGCAACACGCTGGTCAGCGTGCGGCGGGTGACGGAGATCAATGCCGGACGCAAGACGGCGGGGATCGACGATCAGGTCGTACTCACCGCCTCGGGCAAGTCGGAACTGGTGCGCTTCATCCAGCAGCGCTGCAGTAACTGGCAGGCCCGCGCGGTCCGGCGGGTGTTCATCCCGAAGGCGGGAGGACGCAAGCGGCGCCCGCTCGGCATCCCTGTCATCGTCGACCGGGCTCATCAAGCCCGTGTGTCGGCGGCGCTGGAGCCTGAGTGGGAGGCCCGGTTCGAGGCGAGGTCGTACGGCTTCCGTCCGGGCCGGGGCTGCCACGACGCGATCGGGGTCATCTTCAATACACTCAGCGGCAAGAACCCGCAGCGCGTGTGGATCCTGGACGCGGACCTGGCGGCGGCATTCGACCGCATCGATCACGACCAGCTTCTGGCCGGGCTCGGCACTTTCCCTGCTCGGGGATTGGTCCGGCAATGGCTGAAGGCCGGGGTCGTGGAACGCGGGAGGTTCACACCGACCGAGGAGGGGACTCCCCAGGGTGGCGTGATCAGCCCCGTGCTGCTGAATATCGCCTTGCATGGGATGGAGATGGCTGCGGGCGTGCGGTATCACCCTTCGGGCCGACGGGTCGGAGAGATCATGCCGAACGCTCCTGTGCTGGTCAGATACGCTGACGACCGTGCGCCACGAACACAACGGGAGGTTTCGATGTAGACGGAATCTTCCGACGTGATGCTGCACCGGTGATGGAGGTGGGCCCTCCGAGACCGCCCA
>NZ_JBIBVN010000104.1:0-2694 GCF_043080425.1 Streptomyces sp. NPDC015032
GAAATGGGCCGCGAAACGCTCCCACCACACACACTGGCCCCAGCCCAAACACAGCCCCCACATCACCACTCGAGACCACTAACTGAACGGTATTGCGGCTAAATCAGGTCCACCCGCATCTGCCGCAGCAGCTCGGCCCGCACCTGTTCCTCGCGGCGTTCGTCGTGCCAGATCACGTCCACCGGGTGCGAGGCGAGCTTGACCAGGTCGGTTTTCGAGCACTCGTGGCACCCGGTCAGATCCCGCAGCTCGCTGCGGTGCCGCTTCGCGACGCGGGAGGTCAAGTCATAGATCCCCAGCGCGGACGCGGCGACGCCCACCTGCTTGGCGACATGCTCGACCGCATCGGGCGGCAGCTCCGGACGCACCTTGGGAAACCGGCCGCGCCAGGTCAGAAACTTCAGCTGGACGGCGAAGCCCGGCCTCGTGGCGTCGGTCTTGTTCCGTAACCAGCCCGCCTCGTCGCCGGACAGGGTGAAGTGGTCCACCACCCCGTCCAGACCCAGATCCAGCCCCACACCGGCCCCTTCCGCCACCCCCGTGATCAGCATTCGGGCTGGACGGTAGAGGCGCCGGTGTACAGCGCAGGCAGATATCCGCCAAACAGTCTGGCCGGGCGGCGGATCTGGCAGGGGCGCCCGGACGAAGGCCGTCACTCTCCCCGCCGGACGCCTGGAGCGTGCGGCCCCGTCAGGGCCTGGCGGTGGCCTGCTCCGGTGACCAGCCGTCGTTCTCGGTGGCGTCGATCACCAGCCCGTTCTGCACCAGGTCGGCCAGCTCGATCGCCACCTCGTAGCGAGCCACGAACGCTGCTTCGTCGCCGTTCTCGTTGCTGGGAGGTTCGTCGTAGCCGGGGATCACTGCGGACAGCGGTTCGGACACCGTGTCGGCGTACATGGCCAGCTCCCCGCCTTTATAGGTGAGCACGTATGGCCATCCCGTCGTCGCCGCCAGAGCTGGCCCGCGTCCGCGGGCAGCTGACCTCGTCGGGAGAGCGCTGAGTTCGGGACAGTTACCGCCCCCGGACGGTGTAGGTCAGGTGCGTCACCCTTGGGGAGGGCTCCGCGCGGACCGGCTCCAGGGCCACGCGGCCCGCGTCCACGCCCTCGAACAGGCGGATTCCGGAGCCGAAAAGCACGGGCGCCAGCGCGATCGAGAACTCGTCGATCAGGCCCGCGTTCACGTACTCCAGGATCGTCGCGCCGCCGCCCGCGATGCGGACGTCGCGGTCGCCGGCGGCCTCGCGGGCCTGGTCGAGCGCGGTCTCGATACCGTCGTTGACGAAGTGGAAGGTGGTCCCGCCGGGCCGCTCCCAGGGGTCACGCTTCTCGTGCGTCACGACGAACACCGGCGTATGGAACGGCGCCTCCTCCGGCCACATCTTCTCGCCGGCGTCGAACATGCGCTTACCCATCACGCTCGCGCCGGTGCGCTGGAACGTCTCCCGCGCGATGTCGTCGTCGCGCCCTTCCTCTCCGCCCTCGCCGAGCTTCAGGTTCTCCCGGAAGAACCGCAGCGGGAAGATCCACTGCTGCAGTTCCATCCACTGCTGCCCCATCAAGTCCTCGGAGGACTCAGGCGCGATGAACCCGTCCAGCGACATCGACACGCTGAAGAACACCTTCCCGGCCATCAGCCCTCCGCTCCCTTCCGAACGATCTCGGTGACGTAGGCAGCCAGGTTGCTCAGGGTCTGCCGGCCGCCCTCGATCGCGTGGTACTTCTCGACCGCCTCGTCGCGCAGCTCCTTGGTGGGGAACAGCGTGCGCATCTCGATCCGGGTCACCGTGCCGTCGGGCGCGAACGTGAGGACCGACTCGAAGGCGTTCGGGTCGCTGCGGAACTCACCGTGGAGCAATGCGATCCGCTCCGGCGGGGCGATCTCGGTCCAGGAGATCCACTCCTGGTAGTCCGTCCCGTCCGGTCCGTGCAGCACGAAGTCCCACTCCCCGCCGACGCGGAACTCGAACGCCCGCGTGGTGGTGGTGAACCCCTCCGGTCCCCACCACTGTGACAGGTGCCGCACCTCGGTGAACGCCTCGAACACCAGCTCCCGTGGGGCGCTGATGGCCCGGGAGATCACGATTTCGCGGTCGGCCGTCGCTGACTGCGCGGGCGCGTCCCGTCCTGTCGCTGCCATTGGTCACTCCTCCTGTTTTGCCTGCTTGAGGTCCTGCACGTATTCGTCCAGCCGGTCGAAGCTCTCGTTCCAGAACCGCTCGAACCCGCCGGTCCACTCGTGAACCAGCCGCAGCCCGCGGGCGTCAAGGCCGTACAGGCGCTGCTTGCCTGCCTTGCGGTCCCGCACCAGCCCGACCTCCCGGAGCACCCGCAGGTGTTTGGACGCCCCCGGCTGGGTCATCCCCAACTCCTGGGCCAACTCGGTCACCGGCCGCTCACCCGCCCGCAGCAGCACCAAGATCTCCCGGCGCTGCGGCTCGGCGATCGCGTTGAAGACGTCCGACGTCGTCGCTGCTCGTGCCATGGATCCATCATATTCCGATATAGGCATGCGTCAAGCCGGGGGAATCCAGGGCCCCGGGGAGAGTCGCGTTCGCCCGGTTTGATCATGGAATCCCGTGGAGGGCGAGGGTGGCTGCGGGGTGGGTGTGGGCTCGTCGGCCGCTGGCGATGTTGGCCTATCCGGAGCGGTGGAGGGTGGCGCGGGCGAGGTCGCGCAGGGCGCTCATGACGG
>NZ_JBIBVN010000105.1:0-2663 GCF_043080425.1 Streptomyces sp. NPDC015032
CTGATGAGGCGGGTGGCGAGCAGCGAGTGGCCGCCCATGGCGAAGAAGTCGTCGTCGACACCGACCCGCTCCAGGCCGAGCACCTCCGCGAACAGGCCTGCCAGGACTTCTTCTTGGGGGGTGCGCGGTGCCCGTCCCGTCGACATCTTCTGGTAGTCCGGGGCCGGCAGTGCCCGCCGGTCGAGCTTCCCGTTCGGGGTCAGCGGCACCTCGGCGATCGGCACCACCGCCGCCGGCACCATGTACTCCGGCAGCCGCTCGCGTACGTACGCCCGCAGCCCCGCCACCAGCGACCCGATCTGCCGCGCCGCGGCCGGGTCGTTCACCAGCGTCCGGTCCGTACGGCCCGAGGGGAGGAACGCCCCGGAGAGCACCTGGCCGTCGGGCAGCGGGCCGTCGGGGCGGACGATCGCGTCGAAGAAGCCGACCGCGTCCGCCGACAGCGTCAGCACCACGCCCCAGCCCTGCCGCACGGCCCAGTCCTGAAGATCCTGCGGATCGACCACCGGACCCGCGGCCACCGGAGCATCGATCAGTGATGCCGCACCGGCAGCCGCGACCTCCGCCGCCAGCCGGGCGTTGGGGATGCGTGTCACGCGTACCGGTCCGGTGCCCTGGGCTCGGCACCACTGCGTCAGCCCGTCGAGGTCGGCTGCCTGCTCGCCCCAGACCAGGGAAGGGACGTCGCCCAGTGACACTGCGTCTGCCGGGGTCTTGTACAGGGTCACTTCGTAGCGGTGCCGGGTCAGCTCGTTGTGATACCCACCCGGCTTCAGCCGGACATCGACGCCCGCACCGTACCGGCCCGCCCACCCGGTGAACCACTCCGGATCAAGCACCAACTCCTTCTCCAGCAAAGCCGACTGCTCCACCGCCGCCCGCACCACCGACGGCGCAGCACCCGGGTACTGCACCCGATGCACCGCCGCCTGCAACACCCGCAACGACCCCGCGTGCCGCACATCACCCACCACCACACGCCCACCCGGCGCCAGCAGCTCCATCGCCTGCACCAGCACACGATCCAGGTAGTCCGCGTCGGGGAAGTACTGCACCACCGAGTTCAGCACCACCACATCGAAGAACCCGCGCGGCAGACCCGAAACATCATCCGCCGGCCGGCACCGCAGCCGGACCCGATCCGACCAGCCCGCCTCCGCCACCTGCTCCCGCAACCGCTCGATCACCGACGGCGAAAAATCCGTACCCCAATACTCCGCCACCTCGGAAACAGCCTGCGACAACAACAGACCCGTACCGACACCCAGTTCCAGAACCCGACCCGGAGCACCCGCCAGAACCTGCGCTACCGCCGCATCCCGCCACGCCCGCATCTGCACCAGCGGAATCGACTCACCCGTATACGCCGACGTCCACAGATCGAAATCCTCACCCCACGACGCACCCGACCCCGCATACACCTCGTCATAAACCTGCTGCCACTCCTCAACCTGCTTCCCCGCACCAGAAACCGAACCCCCCACACCCGGCACCACATACGCCACCAGACGCTGATCATCAGCACGCTCCGCACGCGCCACCACCACCGCCTGACCAACCCCCGCATGCGACACCAAAACCGACTCGATTTCCCCGAGTTCGATACGGAAGCCGCGGACCTTCACCTGGTGATCGACGCGCCCGACATATTCCAGTTCACCCACAGAATTCCGGCGTGCCAAATCCCCTGTCCGGTACATGCGGGTACCGGCCGGACCGTAGGGATCTGCTACGAACCGCTCACTGGTCAGCCCGGCCCGGTTCAGATATCCGCGCGCCAGGCCCGACCCGGCGATATACAGCTCGCCGACCACGCCCGGCGGCACCACCCGCAAGTACGCGTCCAGAACGTACACCTGCGTATTGGCGATCGGGCCGCCGATCACCACTGGGCCATGGCCGTCCACGGGTGCGGTGGTGGACCAGATGGTGGTCTCCGTCGGCCCGTACATATTGGTGACCTGAGCCGCATGCTCACTCAGCGCACCCGCCAAAGCCGCCGGCAACGCCTCACCACCCACCAGCACCCGCAAACCCCTCAGCGCACCGGCATCATGCGCCACCAGCGACTGCCACAACGACGGCGTCGCCTGCACCACCGACACCCGCTCCCGCACCACCAACTCCAACAACGCAGACGGCTGCGACACCAACTCCCGCGACGCCAACACCACACCAGCCCCCGACACCAACGGCAAAAACACCTCCAACGCCGCAATATCGAAAGCAACCGTCGTCACCGCCAACAACCGGTCCCCCGCCCCCAACACAAACAACTCCCCCATCGACGCCAGAAAATTCACCAGCGCCGCATGCGGAACCACCACACCCTTCGGCCTACCGGTCGACCCCGACGTATAAATCACATACGCCGCACTCGCACCCGAGACGCCCACGACGCCCGGATTGGTGTCCGGATAGCCGTTGAATTCCTCGGTGAGTGCCTCGGAGTCGAGTACCAGTACCGGATCGCAGTCTTCGAGGATGAACTCGACCCGGGCCGACGGATAGTCCGGGTCGACCGGCACATAGGTGCCGCCGGCCTTCCCCACGGCGAGCAGTGCCACCACCAGATCCGACGTCCGCGGCAGTACGACCGCGACCCGCCGCTCCGGACCCACGCCCCGCTCGATCAGCCAGTGCGCCAGCCGATTCGCCCGGGC
>NZ_JBIBVN010000106.1:0-2344 GCF_043080425.1 Streptomyces sp. NPDC015032
TGACCATCGGCATGGCCTGGCACCCCCGCAACGCAGCCGACGGAGCCCATCAATGGCTCCGCACCGCTGTCCGCCGCACGCTCCGCGCGCCCAGCACCACTTGACGTGATCTCAGAGGCGCGGCATCGGCTAGGGCCTCGCACCCCGCATCCGCTCGGAGACCGAGCGCTGGACCCGCATCCTGCGCGACGGCGGCTCCCGCAGCCTCCCGCGACGGGAGGGCACGGTCTGGCTCTACCTCAACCGGGTCCGCCCGGCCCTGCTGGAATGGTCGAACCGCTACGACCATCTGCGGAACGGACTGATCTTCCGCAACCCCACCAGCCGGACCAGGGCCGGGCCATACGAGTACGCCGTGCTGCAGCCGCTCGTTCCCGAGCAGGTCGGCCGCTCCGTCGCCGCGGCCACCACCCCCGCGACGCGGCTCATCCTCGCCCTCGCAGAGGTCCACGCCGCCCGGGTCGCCCAGATCGCCACCCTCATGCTCGACGACATCGACCTCGGCAACCGCCGGCTGACCATCGCCGGACGTGCCCGCCCGCTTGACGATCTCACCTTGTAGCTACTGCTGGACTGGCTGGAGCACCGGCGCAACCGGTGGCCGAAAACCGCCAACCTCCACCTGCTGATCAACAACCAGACCGCCACCAAGACCAGCCGCGCCAGCAACCACTGAATCAGCGCTGCGATGCGCGGGCAGGACGCGACGCTGGAACGGCTCCGCGTCGACCGGCAACTCGAGGAGCCCCTGACCCACGGACCCGACCCGCTCCACCTCGCCGAGGCGTTCGGGCTGGACGAGAAGACCGCGATGCGCTACGCGGACTCCGCCCGCCGGCTCCTGGAACGACCCATCGAGCGGCGCTGACTGCCGTGCCACGGCGGAGATGGTGTCGCTTTCGCAAGCCGGGGAATCGGGAGCCCAAAAATGCGATCGCGGCACCCCATGGAGAGCTGGTAGCAATTGTTGATGCCGACAGAAGCCCTTGACCCGATGGAACGTCTCTTCTCCGAGCGAGCCTGCGAGCGTCTGATCGTCGACTTCGTGCGCCGCCTTGACCTGGGAGATCCGAGCAGTGTCGCGGACCTCTTCACACCTGACGGGGTGTGGGAGTGGCCCCACGGCGACCGCAGGGTGGAAGGGCGTGAGGCGCTCCGCAGCTACTTCGGCTCGCGCCCCAAGGACCGACTGTCACGCCGCATGTCTACCAACATCTTGGTCACGGTGAATTCCGCCTCAGCGGCCACCGCCACCTCCTACTTCGCCACTTACCGAGTCGACGGCTATACCGATGGCATCGTGCCCCCGAGGCTTCCCGTCAACGTGGGCCACTACGAGGACACGTTCCGGAAGATCGAGGACACCTGGCTCCTCACCAGCCGAGTCACACACCTACCATTCGGCGGAGAGACGGCACGACTCAGCTACCCCGACCAGTCCTGACTGCGCGGCCCAACCTGGCTATGCCCACCCGCCGCCGTCGCGCCGGCACCGCGACTTCACCACGAACCCACGGATCCGACGTCACGAGGCACGGCGACAGACCCGCAGGTTCCCGCCGGGAACCCTTCAGTTTTTCGAACTCGCGGGCCTCCCCGGCCTCGGGGGGTATCCGAACGGAAATTAGCGGTCGCTGCTGTCGTGGCACGCTCGTCACCGAGCGGGCTCGGTCTCCGTACGCGGACAGGGGACTTCACCGTTCTGAAGGGCGGCGAAGTCGGCGTGTGCTGCCTCGACGGCCGCGGGGTACGCCTCACGCTTGGCGTGTTCGGCGAGTGCCCGGCAGACGCTGGCCACCGAGGGGTTCTGTCCCTTGCGCTTGCCAGTGGGGATGATCAGGTCGGGCTGGATCTGCTCGACGGACTCGCCGTTCGCCCTCCGGCGGAGCACGGCGTGGAGCATGTCGTCGGTGATGACCGGCGGTCGGCCGCGGATGGCGCGGGCCGCCGCAGAGGACGAGAAGGTCGCCGGGGTGGGCGGCGAGGGAGACAAGCGCGTCGGCGACCGAGTCGCGTACCACAGTCGGCGCGACCGGTACGTCCTCGCTCTGCTCCCAAGGACGTCGGAGACCTTCTACGCCGCTCCCTCAACCTCGACAGCCGACTCGACCGCCAAACCCTCAATGCCCTCCTCGACCTGGCGCTCCCGCCCTCCGCGCACCCCCCCCGAAGGACGATGACTATTCCAGGCCCTACACACACCAGTGCGATGCCGCAGCTCAGAATCCTCGGCATTGCACCCCAGTGCGTCTAGTACTCCAGCTGCAGATCGTGATCTTCATGTCTGGGATGCGGCTTGTCGCCGGTAGTGGCTGGTTTGTGACCGCGCCTGGTGGCGGCGTCG
>NZ_JBIBVN010000107.1:0-2219 GCF_043080425.1 Streptomyces sp. NPDC015032
ACCAGATCCGACGTCCGCGGCAGTACGACCGCGACCCGCCGCTCCGGACCCACGCCCCGCTCGATCAGCCAGTGCGCCAGCCGATTCGCCCGGGCGTCGAGTTCGCGGTACGTCAAGCTCGTCTCTTCGAAGACCAGGGCCACCGCGTCAGGCGTCCGGGCGGCCTGGCGCGCGAACAGCGCGGGGGCCGTCACATCCTGCGGTAGGGCGACTGCCGTGCCGTTGAATTCGCGCAGCAGCCGGTCCCGCTCCCCCGGCTCCAGCACCTCGACCGCCCCGATGTCCTGGCCGGGGTCGGCCACGACCTGTCGCAGCACCCGCACAAAGCGCGTCGCCATCCTTTCCGCCGTCTCCCGGTCGAACAGGTCGGTGGCGTACTCGATATTGCCCTGTACGTCGTTTCCGGGAATGGAGGCCAGGTTGAAGAACAGGTCGAATTTCGCGGTCCCGGTCGATACGGGGTCGGGGGTCGCCCGCAGTCCGGGCAGGTCGAGTTCGGGAAGGGCGTTGTTCTGCCAGGCGAACATCACCTGGAACAGCGGCTGATAGGCGGTGGACCGCTCGGGGTCGAGCAGTTCCACCAGTCGCTCGAACGGCGCGTCCTGGTTGTCGTAGGCCGCCAGTGCCTTGTCCCGCACCCGCTCCAGGACCCGCTCGAAGGTCGGGTTGCCCGACAGCTCGACCCGCAGCACCCAGGTGTTGACGAAGAAGCCCACCAGCTCTGTGAGGGCCTCGTCGGTACGGCCGGCGATCGGCGACCCGATCGTCAGGTCGTCGCCGCCGCCCAGCTGGTGCAGCAGCACGGCCAGCGCCGACTGCATCACCATGGACGCCGTCGCACCTCGGCGCTGCGCCAGCTCCTCGACCGCGGCGAGAAGTTCGGGCTCGAAGGTGAAGTTCACCATGTCACCGCGGTAGCTGGCCGCCGCCGGGCGCGGCCGGTCCGTCGGCAGTTGCAACGGCTGCGGTACCTCCGCCAGCTCTTGGCGCCAGTACTCGGACTGCACGGACAGCACGCTCTGCGGGTCGGACTCCTCCCCGAGCAGATCCCGCTGCCACAGGGTGTAGTCGGCGTACTGCACCGGCAGCGGCGTCCACTGCGGCGCCCGGCCCGCCAGCCTCGCGGTGTACGCCACCGACAGGTCCCGCGCCAGCGGCGCCATCGAGCCGCCGTCGCCGGCGATGTGGTGGATGAGCAGCACCAGGACGTGGTCCGCTGCGCCACTGCGGAACAGGCTTGCCCGCACCGGGATTTCGGCCGACAGGTCGAAGTGGTGGGTCACCGCACCGGCCACCGCATCGGCCAGGTTCGCCGGCTCCACCGCGGTGGCCGGTACATCGAGCGGGGCTTGCGACACGGGGAGGACCCGCTGATACGGCACCCCTTCCGCGTCCTCCGCGAAGAGGGTGCGCAGGCTCTCGTGCCGGGCCACCACGTCCTGGACGGCGCGCCCCAGCGCCGCCTCGTCCAGCACACCGGCCAGCCGCAGCACCACGGGAATGTTGTACGTGGCCGAAAGGCCCTCGAAGCGGTGGATGAACCACAGCCGGCGTTGTGCGAAGGACAGCGGCACGCGCTCCGGGCGCTCGGCGAGCTGCCGCAGCGTGGGCCGTACCGCCGCCCCCGCCGTCAAGCGCAGCGCCAATTCCACGACGGTCGGCGAGTCGAATACCGCACGGATCGGAAGTTCCGCGCCGAGTTCGGCGCGGATGCGGCTGATGAGGCGGGTGGCGAGCAGCGAGTGGCCGCCCATGGCGAAGAAGTCGTCGTCGACACCGACCCGCTCCAGGCCGAGCACCTCCGCGAACAGACCCGCCAGGACTTCTTCTTGGGGCGTACGCGGTGCCCGGTACGCCCGTCCGGTTAATTCCGGCTCCGGCAGCGCGGCGCGGTCCAGCTTTCCGTTGGGTGTCAGCGGCAGCCGGTCCAGCACCACAAAGGCCGTCGGCACCATGTACTCCGGCAGGCGGGCCGTCACGGAGCTGCGCAGCTCGTCCGCCACGAGGTCGCCGGCGCCGTCGGTCCGGGCGGGGACCACATACCCGACCAGCTGCTTGCCGCAAGCGGTACCGCGGGCGATCACCGCTGCCTGTGCCACCGCCGGGTGCGCCGTCAGGGCTTCTTCGACCTCGGCCGGTTCGATGCGGAAGCCGCGGACCTTGACCTGGGTGTCACCGCGCCCGACGTACTCCAGCTGACCGTCCGCCGTCCACCGCGC
>NZ_JBIBVN010000108.1:0-2196 GCF_043080425.1 Streptomyces sp. NPDC015032
TGTCAGTGCGCCACGAGGCGCTGTTGTTTCGGACGGAGGTGGAAGACCACCGTCGCTTCGCCGTCGTAGCGGCGAGGTGAAGCGGGAGGCAGCCTGAACCGGGGATCGCCGGGGAGGGCGAGAGCAGCCTCGACAAAGTCGGGTCGGCCCAGCACTGCCGGATGGGTCGGGCCCGGTGAGCGAGACGGGAAGGTATACGCGAGGAACCGGCGTCATTACGCCTCTTGAGTTCTTGCCAGCTCCAATCCGGTGGATATGGGCTGGTCAGCGGTGCGTAACCGCCCGGAAGGGCGGGGAACTCCCGGTCCGGTATTGACAGCTTGGGCCGGGAGGCCACGACGAAGGTCTACGGCGTAGTCGTGGCGAGGCCGCAGGGGCAGAGCCGGGTGCCTAACCCGTCAACCGAACAGCAGTGAACGTGGGAACCGCTCGTATCCGCTCCCCGCGACCCGGCCCGCCAGGCCGGTCAGCCGGGGATAGGCGCGATGCCTGCCGATGGGCGCGAGCGGGGCGGAGCCGTCGTAGTACTCGGAGCCGGGGAGAGCCCGGAGCAGGGGGAAGGACGGCAGCGTGCCAAGCAAGGAGAGGAGTGCAATGCCCGAAGAAGCGCCGGTGAATACCGGCGCCGTGAGGTGGCCGGGTCCTGACTCGGCTCATTTCGCGGTACGGGAGATGCAGATCAAGTTGCACCGATGGGCGGGAGAAGATGACTCCCGGCGGTTCGGTGACCTGTTCAACCTCGTCTACGACCCGGCGTTTCTGGTGCACGCGTGGGAACGCGTGGCCACCAACACCGGGGCGAGGACCCCAGGGATCGACCGGGCCACGGTGGCCCTGATCGAGACCTGGATCGGGGTCGAGGCGTTCTTGGAACACATCAGGGACGCGCTGAAGGCGGGCGCGTTCGAGCCGGTCGAAGTGCGACAGGTGGTGATCCCGAAGGCGAGCGGCAAGCTCCGCGCGCTGGGGATTCCCACGGTCGCCGACCGGGTGGTCCAGGCCAGCCTCAAAGCAGTGCTCGAACCCATCTTCGAGGCGGACTTCCTGCCGTGCTCGTACGGGTTCCGCACCAACCGGCGGGCACACGATGCGATTGCCGAGATCCACCACCTGTCTTCCGGGGCCAACAAGTTCCACTGGGTCCTGGAGGCGGACATCAAGGCGTGCTTCGACGAGATCGATCACACGGCCCTGATGGACCGCCTGCGGGCAAGGATCAAGGACAAGCGCGTCTGCACGCTGGTGAAGGCGTTTCTGAAATCCGGGGTCATGACGACCTCCGGGGACCGGAAGGAGACGCTGACGGGCACCCCGCAAGGCGGGATTCTCTCCCCGCTGTTGGCTAACATCGCGCTGTCCGCGCTGGACGAGCACTTCGCCCGGCAGTGGCAGCAGGACATGGGCAGCTACAAGCGGCGGGTCACGCGCAGGAAGCACGGACTGGGTAACTGGCGGCTGATCCGTTTCGCGGACGACTTCGTACTGATGGTCTCCGGGGAACGCCGCCATGCCGAGGACCTGCGCGAGGAGGTGGCCGGCGTGCTCGCCCCGTTGGGGCTGCGTCTGGCACCGGAGAAGACCCAGGTGGTCCACATCGATGAGGGCTTCGACTTCCTCGGCTTCCATATCCGCAGGCAGCGGAAACGAGGAACGCAGAAGCACTACGTCTACACCAAGCCGTCCAAGAAGGCGATCCAGTCGATCAAGGACAAGGTGAAAGGCAGAACACGCAGATCAGACCTGCACAGGGACGTGGACGAGCTGCTGGCCAGCCTCAACCGCACCCTGCGCGGGTGGGCGAACTATTTCCGGCACGGGGTGTCGAAGGCGGTATTCAGCACGGTCGATGACCACGCGTGGCATCGCATCGTCCGCTGGATCTTCCACAAGCACTCCCGGCTCAGCTGGAGGGAACTGCGCCGTCGGTTCTGCCGACCGGGCAGTTGGAAGCTCATCTGCGACGGAGTCGAGTTCACCGGCGCATCCAGCGTCAAAGTGATCCGCTACCGCTACCGCGGCAGCAACATCCCGACCCCGTGGACACCACGACCGGCAGTCGCCAGTACTGGCGACTGACCACCGGCCAAGGCACGTGGAGCGCCCGTTGCGTGGAGACACGCACGGCGGGTGCGGCGGGCGGGTCGGGGAAACGGGCTGGTCGCAAGGCCAGTGCCGCGCCCCGGCCCGACCCAACCC
>NZ_JBIBVN010000109.1:0-2091 GCF_043080425.1 Streptomyces sp. NPDC015032
CGGCCAGATCAGCCCGATCGCCTACGAACAACGATCAACTACGCTGGCCACCGCCGCATGACAACCGGTGTCCACGATCAAGGGGAAAGCCCCGAGGTCGAGCGCCAGGACCTGCGTGAAGTGGTTCTGGTAGGTCACAGCTACTCGGGTGTCCCAAGCGGTCAGGCCGCCGGGCGGATCCGCGATCGGCTGGCGCACGTGGTCTTCCTTGACTCCAGTGTTCCGGCCGATGGTGAACCGTTCGTCTCCGCCTGGCCGGACGACGGAGCGATGGTGAAGGCATCGATCGCCGAGAACGGACTACTGAACAGCGGGCGGCGGCGGCTGATCGAGATGGACACCGGCCACTGGCCGATGTTCTCCCAGCCACGCGAACTGGCGCAGATCCTCCTCGACACAGCCGGGGTGTGACCGCAGGTCCACGCTTGTGGCCTCCTTGCCAGCGTTGAATCGCTTGCGCTGATCACAGCCACTCGTTGATGGCCGCGACGAGGATGGTCGCCTCGTAGCGGACCGCGAGTTTGTCGTACCGCGTGGGTGCGCCACGAGGCGCCAAGGAATTGAGTGAGGTGAGAGACCTTCACCGCCGGGTTGTCGCAGCAACCTGGTTGAAGCTGGGGGCAGTTCGGTTCGGGGGATGCCGAGCCGGGCGGTAAGCAGCCCCGACAACGTCGGGACGGGCTGGCACTGCCAGACGGTCCGGGTCCGGCTAGTGAGACGGGAAGGTGCACGCGAGGAATCAGTGCTTGACGCCCCGTAATTACGACACCGGCTCCAACCTGGCGGATGCGGGCCGGATGCAGTGCACGACCACCGCTGGCCGGTGGTCGACTCCGAAGCCGATTCCACGTATCGGTGGGGGGAGGCCACGCCGAAAGCCTGCGGCGTAAGCGTGGCGATGCTGCCGGGGTAGAGCTGGGCACCTCACCCGTCAATCGATTCCGTGGTGAACGTGGGAACTGCCTGCGGTCGTCCGATGCCGGATCTCCAGTCCGGTGGAGGGCAGGCCCATCGCCGGCTGATGGCCGTCGGGCAGGACGGAGACTCCGTAGTACTCCGAGGCCGGGAAAGCCGGCCACATGGGGAAGGGGGTCAGCAATTCGGCAGTAAGGATGCTGGAATGCCAGGAGGTGGTCGCCGGTGAATTCCGACGAGCTGGAATGGGTCTTGATGAAGGCCGAACGCCGGGTACTGGAGATCCAGACCAAGCTGCACCGTTGGGCCGCTGATGATTCTCATCGCAGATTCGATGATCTGTTCAACCTCGTGGCCGATCCCGCCTTCCTGTTGGTGGCGTGGGACCGTGCCCGGGGAAACAAGGGTGCCCGGACGGCCGGAGTGGACGGGAAGACCGCCCGCTCCATCGAGGCCGGGCAAGGAGTCGAGATATTCCTCGGCAGGCTGCGGGCTCAGATCAGAGACCGCAGCTTCCGGCCGGTCCCCGTGCGCGAGCGGATGATTCCCAAGGCGAACGGAAAACTCCGTCGCCTGGGGATTCCGACCGTGGCGGACCGAGTGGTCCAGGCATCCTTGAAACTGGTGCTGGAGCCGGTGTTCGAAGCGGATTTCCTCCCGTGTTCCTACGGGTTCCGCCCGAATCGCCGGGCTCATGACGCGATCGCCGAGACCCGCTACCTCGCCAGCCACGGATACGAGTGGGTGGTGGAGGGCGACATCACGGCGTGCTTCGATGAGATCTCGCACCCGGCTCTCATGGAGCGGGTGAGGAATCGAATCGGGGACAAGCGGGTGCTGTCCCTGGTGAAGGCGTTCTTGAAGTCCGGGATCCTGTCCCGGGACGGAGCCTTCACGGACACACGCACCGGGACCCCGCAGGGCGGGATCCTGTCGCCACTGCTGGCCAACATCGCGCTCTCGGTCCTGGACGAGCACGTCGCCCAGGGGCTCGGAGGACCAGATAGCACCTCCGAGGATCGGCGCAGGAGACGGCGCCGAGGATTGCCCAACTACCGGCTGGTCCGGTATGCGGATGATTGTGCGCCACGAACACAACGGGAGGTTTCGATGTAGACGGAATCTTCCGACGTGATGCTGCACCGGTGATGGAGGTGGGCCCTCCGAGACCGCCCA
>NZ_JBIBVN010000110.1:0-2062 GCF_043080425.1 Streptomyces sp. NPDC015032
GATCTACTCCGGGACTTCGCGGGTCGGGCGGTGCCTGAACACACCGCGCGCTGACCTGAGACCTCTCATGTCAGATCGGCGTAGCCTCGGACGGTTGTGGTTCCGGACCGGACGATCCAGATTCCGCTTCCAGGCGGCGTCTCGTCCGAGCGGGCTTTGAGGGCTTCGATGTCTACGACCGGGGGCCATTGGGTGCGCTGCGACCAGTGCACTCCGCTGAAGTCGATGCCCCTCAGGTCGGTGTCGCGCAGGTCGTCATCGGTGAAGTCGTCCAGGAGCGTGGGCACCGATGCGGCATCGAGTACAGGGGGTTCTTGGTGTAGGACCGAGCCGATGGCCCGGCAAACCTCATTGGTACGGATCTCGATGAAGGCGTCGAGGTCACGGTCGAGGTCGAGGTCAAGGTCGCGGGCGAGGTCGAGGTCGTGGGCGAGGGTGCGGGCGAGGTCGCGTGCGTGGTCGAGGTCGCGGTCGAGGTCGCGGGCGAGGTCGAGGGCGAGGTCGCGTGCGTGGTCGAGGTCGCGGGCGCGTGCGCGGGCGTGGTCGAGGGTGCGGGCGTGGTCGAGGTCGAGTTCGCGGGCGCGGGCGAGGTCGAGGGCGCGGGGGAGGTCGCGGGCGCGTGCGCGTGCGCGGGCGAGGTCGAGGTCGAGGTCGCGGTCGCGGTCGAGGGTGCGGTCGAGGTCGCAGGCGAGGGCGAGGGCGAGGTCGCGGGCGAGGTCGAGGGGGAGGTCGCGGGCGCGGTCGAGAGTGCGGGCGAGGGCGCGTTGCGCTGCTTTGACGTCCGGGTGCTTGCGTAGGGCCATGCGGTCTGCGGGGCTGAGTGCGGGAAGGAAGTCCCCTGCCCGGGGGTGGCGGTGTGTGCCGGATGTGTCGGAGGAGGCATGGGGCTGTGGTGACGGTGGAAGGATGCCGGCCAGTCCGGCTTCGGTGTTCAGGACGGTACCGAGGGCGTTGACGGCGGTGTCGTGGCGGGAATGGATGAGAATTTCCCGCAGGCCGGCTTCGATGTCGAGGACGCTGTCCAGGCTGTCGTCCAGGGTGTGCTGGTGCCGGCCGAGCCGGTTGCTGACGGCCTGGCCGTCGTAGTCGTGCGTGGGATGGTCAGTCACTGTCCCTCCTCCCGTGCCTTGATTACTTCTGCCACAGCGCGGCGGGCTTTGTAGAGGCTGGCGCGTACTGCGTCGTCGTTCATACCGAGTTGTTCGGCGATGTCGCCAGGGGTGAAGCCGGACAGGGCCCAGGCCAGAACCTGACGCTGCCGGGGCGGCAGGCTGCGCAGCAGAGGCAGCAGGTCGTGGCGGGCCTCCCAGGCCGCGATCGCGTCCGGGTCGGCCAGTAGTGACGTCGGCTCCGGTACCTGTTCCACGGGCTGCTCCTCGCAGGAGGCGAGCTTGCGTAGCAGCGCGCGGGAGGCAACCGTGTGCACCCATGCCCGGGGCTGATCGATGGTGTCCCAGCGCTCGTAGGCGGAGAGCATGGTGTCCTGGGCGATGTCCGCTGCGACGTGCACGCCGGCGCCCTGGTTGACCAAGAACCCCACCAAGGAGCGGACCGTGGCGCGGTAGAAGGCGCTGAACGCCGCGTCCTTCGCTAGCTGTAAGTCGTGCCGCGGGTCCGGCTGGTCCCGTGTCGCCGGTGCGACGGCGGGGTGCTCAGGACCGTCCCCCGGTTCGTGGATACTCACGCTGCCGCGTCCTCCCTGTGCTCCTCCACGCGGGAGATGCTCACCCGCAGCCGGTGACCGTCACGGTCCTGGTCGTCGAGCTCCACCCGGCTGCCGACGGCCACCTTCTCCGCGATACCCAGCAGGTAGTCGTGGCGATACTGCTCACGGCGCGACCGCCAGCGCAGGCGCAACCAGAGCCCCCACAACGCGAGCGCCTTGGCGCTGACGACCGAGCCGATGGTGATCACGATCGTGGTCGTGTCCATCCCCTGCCTTCCCCTGATGCCGGGCGCACCCCCGGACTGAGTCTTGTGCAGAGGAGAGGCCGAGAGAGCCTTGATCGTGAACTTCAGCCTGCGGAAACTTCCGCTACGCAACGACGGAGTAGACGTAACG
>NZ_JBIBVN010000111.1:0-1945 GCF_043080425.1 Streptomyces sp. NPDC015032
GTGCGCCACGAACACAACGGGAGGTTTCGATGTAGACGGAATCTTCCGACGTGATGCTGCACCGGTGATGGAGGTGGGCCCTCCGAGACCGCCCACGCAGGGGGAGGTCTCAAACCGCCGCAGGTTGCTCCGGTGAATGAGCCGGGGTAATGAGCACTGCGGAAAAGGCGCACAAGATGCGTCAGGTGTGAGCCGAGAAGGCGAACGCGAGTGAACCACTGATGAAGTGTCGAAAGCGTATGGACGGTTACCGAAACCGGGGTCCAGTTGTTGCCCCGGGATGAATCTGGCGGGTTCCTGCATCTCTGGCCAGGTGGTGCCCGGCATAAAGGTGGCGCGAGCTCGGTTCAGGCGCTGGTGCGGAACGTGGGAACCCCTCGCCGCGATGCTGCCACCGGTCGGGTTGAGGCCGGTTGGCGATAAGGGAGAACCTCAAGCAGCTGAAACTGTGAGGGGCAGAGTACCGATGCGTGGCAGGGGGACGGATCGCCTCGTAGTAGTGATGAAGCCTCTGTAATGGGGGTGGAGCGAAGGGGGCGAGTTGTCCCGATCTAGTTTGGTGGTCAACCGGAGTTCCCGGGAGGAGCCAGGTGAACGGATCAAGGCCGCAGGCCGAGGTCAAGTCGTTTTACATCTCCAAGTTGATGGTGTGGGAGGCATTTCAGCGAGTCAAGGCCAACAAGGGTGCGCCCGGAACGGATGGCGTGACGATCGAGCGATACGAACATAACCTTTCGAGGAATCTGTTCAAATTGTGGAATCGGATGTCGTCCGGTTCGTATTTCCCTCCGGCGGTGAAGGCCGTGGAGATCCCCAAAGCAGGCGGGAAAGGAATCCGCGTGCTCGGGGTGCCCACCGTGGACGACCGGATCGCTCAGACGGTGGCCGCGATGTATCTGGAGCGTCGGGTGGAGCCTGTGTTCCACCCGGACTCCTACGGCTACCGGCCCCGGCGGTCGGCGTTGGGCGCGGTGGAGCAGTGTCGGCGGCGCTGTTGGCGGAGTGACTGGGTGGTCGATCTCGACATCCGGGCATTCTTCGACAGCGTGGACCACAAGCTGATGCTCAGGGCGGTCGAGCGGCATATCGACGCGGATGGGAAATGGGTCCTGCTCTACGTCAAGCGGTGGCTGGTCGCTCCGCTGGCGAAGGCGGACGGATCGGTGCAGCAACGGGATCGCGGAACTCCTCAGGGGTCGGCGATTTCGCCCGTGCTGGCGAATCTGTATCTCCACTACGCGTTCGATCTGTGGCTGGCTCGGGAGTTCCCGCAGGTCACCTTCGAACGGTACTGCGATGATGCGGTGATTCACTGCGGCAGTGAGAGGCAGGCCCGCCATGTGCGGGACGCTCTCACGCAGCGATTGGCGCAGGTCGGTTTGGAATTGCATCCGGACAAGACACGCATCGTCTATTGTAAGGACGCTGATCGGCGAGGCTCGTACGAGCACACGGCGTTCACGTTTCTTGGATACACGTTCCGACCCAGACTGGCCAAGAACCGGTACGGGAAGCACTTTGTGAGCTTCCTGCCCGCGGTCAGCAAGGCGGCGATCAAGGCGATGGGCAAGGTAATGCGTTCCTGGCGCATCGCCCAACGCAGTGACAAGTCGCTGATGGACCTTGCGCGGATGTTCAACAACATCGTGCAGGGATGGATCAACTATTACGGGCGATTCTACAAGTCCATGTTGTATCCCCTCCTCCGGCGCATCAACAGAATGTTGGTGGGCTGGGCCTGCCAGAAGTACAAACGACTGCGCCGCCGGGAGAAACGCGCGGGAGAACTACTGGCAGGCGCGGCCCGCCGGTATCCCAACATGTTCGCCCACTGGCGGTTCGGCCTCAAGCCTGACGGCTGGGCAATGGGAGCCGTGTGAGCCGAGAGGCTCCCGCACGGTTCTGCGAGCGGCGGCGGGTGCGATTCCTGCCGCCGACTCTCCTC
>NZ_JBIBVN010000112.1:0-1907 GCF_043080425.1 Streptomyces sp. NPDC015032
CATGCACCGACGCTCCTTCATCCTGCTGTCCGGAGCCGCCGCTACCGCACCGGCCCTGGATCTGCTCATGGGAGGAGCGCCTGTACTCGCCGCAGCCCGGGACGGAGACAAAGTGTCCCCGAAGCCGGCCGGAACGGTCGAGCACGCCGTCCGGCAAGCTCAGCGGAAGTCGTCGGCGTGGTCGACGGCCCACTGTGCGTATTTGTGCGCCGGCGTGCCGGTGATCTTTTCGGCGATGACGGAGGTCAGGGCCGGGACGCCGTCGGCAGCGGCCCACTGACTCACGATCGCCTCGGCCACGACAGGATGCATTGTTCTGCCCACGTCCGCGCGAGCCTGCTCATCGGAGACGTGTTCGACCCGGATGCGGCGGCCGAGGGCCTCGCCGATGTACTCGACCTGTCGTTGCAGGGTCAGGGACTCGGCTCCGTAGACGGTGTATGCCTGGTGCGAGTGACCCGGTTCGGTCAGGGCGGTCACCGCAAGCGCCGCGATGTCCTTCTCGTGCACCGGCGCCGACTGTGCGAGCGGATAGGGAAGACGGACGACGTTGTCCGTGCGGATCGATTCTGCCCACCAGGTGCGGGTGTTGATCGCGAACGTCCCTGGCCTGACGAACGTCCAGTCCATGCCGGACCGTTGGATGGCCTGCTCGATCGTGCGGTTCAGGCGGGGGACCGGGTGGTCGGCGTCGTGGTTCACGACCGAGACTGACGAGAGCAGGACCACCTGCCGGATCCCCGCGGCCGTGGCCACCGCAGCGACCTTCTCGATGTCGTAGGGCTTCTGGGGGTCGAGCATTCCGTACAGGAACATCTTGTCGGCGCCGTCGAGCGCCGCGGGCAGCGTCTCGGGACGGTCCAGGTCGGCGGCGACGGCCTCCCACCCGGGCGTCGAGCCCGAGGCTGGGGTCCTGCTGACTGCTCTGACCTGCTCACCGGCGGCCAGCAGGCCATCGGCCACGTGACGAGCGACGTTACCGCGAGCGCCGAAGACAACTGCCACCATGATGGGGCCTCCTATTGGGTGTGGACCTGTTGGTTGTGGATGTGAATGGCCGCACAGCGGCGATGCCGAGTGGGTGGGGGTGAGGGTCTGCCGTTGTCGGTGCGAGCGCCGTAGGCGGGCCCTCCGGTCGCCGCTCAGGGCTGGATGTTCTCCAGGTCCTCCAGGAGGCTGAGGTGCTTCGGCTCCCAGCCGAGGGTCTGCCGGGTGCGGGCGCTGGACGAGGGCTGGTCGTTCGCGAAGATCGGGCCGAGAGGGCCGTACGTCTGCGATGGCACCGACTCGACCGGCAGGCCCAGCCGTCGGCCGATGACCGCGGCGATGTCACGCACCCGGTCTCCCTCGTCGGCCACGGCGTGCCAGGAGGTGCCGGCTTCCGCCTGTTCCAGCGCGAGCCGGAAGAGGACTGCCGCGTCGAGCGCGTGCACGGCCGGCCAGCGCTGTGTGCCGTCGCCCGGATAGCCGGACACTCCGGTCCGGCGTGCGATGTCGGTCAGCAAGCTGGCGAACCCTCCCGTGCCCTGGTCGTGGACCGTGCGCGGCAGGCGTACGGCCGTGCTCCGGACCCCGCGCGAGGCCAGGCCCAGGACCGCCGTGACGGCGCGGCCACGACCACCGACCGGCCCGTCGGTCGGCAGCGGGTCGGCCTCGGTGGAGGCACGGCCCGTCACATGGGGCGTACCCGAGCAGGTGACCAGGGGCCGGTCGCTGCCGACGAGTTCCTCGCCGAGGGTCGCGAGGGCGGCACTCTCCTCGGCAACCGCCTTGGCGACGGCGTCGGGGCTGCTGAAATCGTTGGCGAATGCCAGGTGGATCACCCCGTCGGCCTGAGCGGCGCCGGAGCGAAGGACGTCCAGATCGGCGAGAGCTCCCCGGAGAGGCTCCGCGCCGGCCGCCTCGGC
>NZ_JBIBVN010000113.1:0-1826 GCF_043080425.1 Streptomyces sp. NPDC015032
GACCCTGTTGCCCAATTGGTCTCATGCCGCAAGGTCGAGTGCTGCCAGGCGGGACGTACGTGTGCGGGCGAGGGGCGTTTCGTTCCACCAGGCGTCGAGACGGATCAGATTGATGGCGGTAGCTGTGAGGATGTGCGCGAGACGTGTCTTGGCTTGGCCGATGTAGCGGGTCCGCCGGGCTCCAGCAGCAGCGACGGCCTGGTGGATGGTGCCTTCCACTCCGGCACGTGCCGCATACCGGTCCTTCCACTCGTCCGTGGACTGCTCGGCGCGGACGCGTTCCAGCAGTGCGTCCTGGTCCTGGGGACGGACGGTGAGCTGCCGCCCGTACTTGGTGGAGCGAGTGCACTGGTCTCGCACGGGACAGGGTGCGCAGGTGGTGGTCGCGAAGCGGATTCGGATCGCGTCCCGGCCGTTGTTGTCCACTCCCGCCGTCCAGTACCTGCTCACGGCGCCGGTCGGACAAGTGGCTTGCTGGGCCCGCCAGTTGATGGTGAAGGCGGACTTGTCGAAGCCTCCTCCTTTCGCCGCCTGCCGCGTGTTGTTCGACCGGACCGGGCCGACGACGTGGACACCGCGGGTGGCCGGCGCGGTCAGCAACAGCTCGGCCGAGGTGTATCCGGCGTCCAGGAGGTGCTCCGCCGGCAGGAGGCCCTTGCCCGTGAGGCGGTCGTGGACCTCGTCGACGACCATCGCGTCGTTGACCGTGGCGTCGGTCGTGACGACATGGGTGATCAGGTGGGGTCGCTTCGCCTCCCCGGGATCGTCGCAGCTCTCGCTGAGGTGGATCTTGTAGCCGACCCAGGCGGACCCGCGCTTCTTCGCGTAACGGGCCTCGGGATCATAGGGCGAAGCGACCATCGCTCTGCTCGGCGGGAGATCGTCTTTCCCCCGCCAGGCCACCTCTTCCTCGCCGTCGGTGACGGTGCGGGTGAACTGCTGCACCCACACCGTGCGCAGGACGGAGACGGCGGGCACCTGCCTCAGCCATACCGGCGCCGTCGGGGCGAAGACGGCTTCGAGCAGCCGGTATCCGTCGGCGGCGATCTGCCGGGCGAGATCGCGCCGCTCCTGCTCGTCGGTCGGCAACCGGTAAGCGTCGACCCGTGTCCCGTAGCGTTCCTGCCATGCCGGGTCCATCGACGCGCGCATCCAGTCGGGCACGGCCGTGGCGAGTGCCTCCAGTGTCGCCCGCAACGTCTCGCCGATGAACTCCAGGCGGTTGAGACTGCGGACCGCGGCCAGGACGTGCGTGGCGTCCGTGCGCTGACGCCCGCCGGGAGCGACCAGCCCCATCTCGGCCAGCCGTTCCAGAAGCAGGTCCAAGATCCTTTCCTCCAGTCCGTGCGCCAGCAGCCGTTCCCGGAACCCGGTCAGCACGGTGTGGTCGAAGCCGGGGTCGGTCAGCTCCAGACCGAGCAGGTACTTCATGTCGATCCTGGCCCGCACCGCGTGCGCGGCCTGGCGATCGGTCAGGTTCTCGGCGAACTGAAGGATGCTGACCAACGCCAGCCGGCCGGGCGGGATGCCAGGACGCCCCCGAACCCCGAAGGCCGTTCTGAACTCCTCGTCCAGGAACAGCGGACCGAGACTGTCCCGGATCCTCATCGCCAGACACCCCTTGGGGAACGCTGCCCGGGCGACATCCCGTGTCACCGCAGGAACCTCCACCTCCGAACTCGACCGCATCGACACAACGCCACCCCCGATTTCCGCGGCCAGACGCCCAGTTCACGCCCTCGAAACCGCCTGCACCACACACTCGCGAACCGGAATGCCACGCGACAGGCGATCACGGCAGCTTCACTCAATTAGGCAACAGGGTC
>NZ_JBIBVN010000114.1:0-1796 GCF_043080425.1 Streptomyces sp. NPDC015032
GTGTCATTGAACCCCCGCAGCACCTCCAGCTCCGCCGGCTCCAACAGCTCCACCGCTCCGACCCGTCGGCCGGGGTCCGCCACCAGCTGCCGCAGTACGCGCACGAGACGGTCGGCGATGCCGGCCACGGTCTCCTGCTCGTAGAGGTTGTGCTGGTAGTCGAAGGACAGCCGCAGATGGGGATCGGCGGTGGCCATCACGGTCAGGGGGTAGTGGGTACCGGTGGCCGGGCGGATCCCGGTGACGGCCACACCGGCTGTGGTGTTCGCCTCGGCGATGCCGGCCCGGTCCAGCGGGAACGACTCGTACACGACAAGGGTGTCGAACAGCGAAGGCAGTCCGGTGGCCTGCTGGATGTCGGCCAGGCCGTAGTGGTGGTGGTCCAGCAACGCGGCCTGCCGACCCTGCAGCCCGGTCAGCAGCTCGGCGAGCGGCTCGCCGGGGGCGCACCGGACCCGTACGGGCAGGGTGCTGATGAACAGCCCGACCATGGAGTCGACACCGGCCAGGGCCGGCGGACGGCCGGACACCGTGGCGCCGAACACCACGTCCTGGCAGCCGGTCAGTTCACCCAGCACGACCGCCCAGGCTCCCTGGACGAGTGTGTTCAGCGTGACGCCCAGTTCGGCGGCCCGCCGGGCCAGGCCGCGGGCGTCCTGCACCGACAGTTCGGCCTCGACATGTCCGATGCCCGAGAGGCCGGTACGGGGTTCGAGGCCGGCCGCCAGCAGGGTCGGCTCGTCGAGCCCGTCGAATTCGGCCGCCCACGCGCGAGCGGATTCCGTACGGTCCTGGGCGGCCAGCCACACCAGGAAGTCCCGGTAGCCACGGGCTCGCGGCAGCACCGAGGGGTCGCCGCCGGACCCGTAGAGCCGCAGCAGATCCTGCATCAGCAGCGGCAGCGACCAGCCGTCGAACAGCACGTGGTGCGCGGTGAAGATGAGCTCGGCACGGTCCGGGCCGGTGCTGACCAGGGTCATCCGCAGCAGTGGCGGCGCGGCCGGGTCGAACGGGGTGTTCAGGTCGTCGGCCACGATCCGCTCGAACGCGGTGTCGCGCTCGGTCTCGCCCATCTCGCGCAGGTCGACGGCGTGCCACGGCAGCGGAATGCCGTCCACCACGGCCTGCACCTGGTTCCCGGCGGCGTCGGCGACGAACGCGGTCCGCAGGTTCGGGTACCGGTTCAGCAGCGCCTGGCCCGCCGCCCGCATACGGGCCGGGTCGACGGTGCCGCTGAGGTGGAACACCAGTTGCATCTGGTACGCGTCGAAGGTCGAATCCGCCAGCATCGCGTGGAACAGCAGACCCGACTGGGTCGCGGTCAGCGGCCAGATGTCGGCCAGGCCCGGGTACTGCCGCTCCCACGCCTCGATCTCGCGCTGGGTCACGGAGACCAGGGGCACGTCCGACGGTGTCAGCCCGCCCGCGCCGGGCCCGGCCGCATGGCGGGCCAGCGCCTCCAGGGCGGCGCACCACAGGTCGGCCAGCTCCCGCACCTCGGCGTGGGAGAGGACTCCCGTCGGGAAGGCGAACTGTGCGGTGAGCCGGGTGCCTTCGGCGCTGTCGGTGACCATCGCGTTGATGTCCACCGCCGATGTCGCCGACATGTCCGCGTCGGGCTCGGCCACGTACTCGCCCGCCTCGGGGGCCATGGTCCAGCCCAGGCCGCGCAGCCCTTCGGGCATGTCGGCGGTGGAGATCCGGCCGAGGTAGTTGAAGCCGATCTGGCCGGTGGCATGCGATGCCAGTACGGGCGCGGTCCGCTCGTTGACATAGCGCAGCAGGCCATACCCCAG
>NZ_JBIBVN010000115.1:0-1795 GCF_043080425.1 Streptomyces sp. NPDC015032
GGATGCTGTTGGTTTATTCGGGGCCCGTCTGCTTCGCTCCGTCGATCTGGCGATCGGCGGAGCGAAGTGCTGCGAAGTGGCTGGTTCGGGTGCGGGCTCGTGGGGTGCCGGTGAGGTGGGCGTCGATTCGGGCGAGGTTGATCGCTGCGCCGGTGAGCTGGTGCTGAAGGCTGGTCTTCGCGAGGCCGCGGTAGCGGGATCTGCGCAGGCCGCAGCGGTTCACGGCCTGAGAGATGGCGCCTTCGACACCGGCGCGCATCTTGTAGCGTTCCTTCCACGCGTCGGTCTCCTGCTCGGCCCGGCGCTGGTGCAGGACCTCATGGATGTCCCGGTCCTGGAGGGTCAGCTTGCGGCGCGGTCCACGGGTGCAGGAGTCCTTGACCTGGCAGGGCCCGCAGTCGGTCTTCGAGAACTGCACCCGGATCTCGACCTTGTCCCGGACGGGTTCCCTCGCCCAGCGGGTGCTGTTCTTCCCGCCGGGACAGGTCACGGTCTGGCGGTCCCAGTCGATGCTGAACGCGCCAATGGGAAAGCCTGTCCCGGCGGCTCCGGCCCTGTTCTGCCAGCCGGTGCCGGGCATCATCGGCCCCACCAGCTCCACGTCGTGGTCGCGCCTGGCGGCCACGATGTGGCGGGCGGTGACGTAGCCGGTGTCGACCAGGTGCTCATCAGGAAGCAGCTCGCGCTCGGCGAGACCGGCGTGGACAGCGGGGACCAGGTCGAAGTCGCTGACCGTCGCCTCGGTGGTGGCGACGTTCGTGATCAGGTCCGGCGTGTCGGCCCCGCAGGTCTCGGTGAGGTGGACCTTGTATCCGTCCCACATCGTGTCGCGTTTGACGCTGCCGCGCGCTTCGATGTCATAGGGGGTGACCAGGCGCATCGCGCCTGGCGGCTGGTCTTTTGGGTCCCTGCGCCGCACCTCGCCCTCGACCAGATGGAAGTGCTGGACCCACATCTGGCGCAGGACTTCCACCTCTGGCACCGCCCGCAGCGCGGCAGCCGCACCGGGTGAGAAGACGGCCTCAAGCAGCCGCGTCCCGTCGGTTCCGATCCGCCGGCCGACCTCATCCCGCTTGGCCGGAGTCTTGGGGAACTGTGAGTCCTCGGCGCGGGTGGCGTAGTGCCGGAACCACTCCGGCTCGGCGACCTCGGCCAGCCAGCCGGGAGCGATGACGGCGAGCGTGTTCAGAGCCGCGCGCAGGGTCTCGGCGACCATCTCCAGCCAGCACATGTCCCGCGCCGCCGACAGCACGTGCGTGGAGTCGGTCCGGGCCTTGCCCCTGCCGGTGAGCAACCCCTTGTCCCGGGCCGCGGCGAGGATGCCGTCCAGCACCCTCCGCCCGGCGTCCGCCTGGACCAGCCGGTCCCGAAACTCCGACAGGACGGAGAAGTCGAAGCCCGGATCATCCAGCCGGAGCCCAAGGGCGTACTTGAAGTCGATCCGGGCCCGGACCGCATCCGCGACCTGCCGGTCGGTCAGCCCCTCCACGAACTGCAACACCAGTACCAACGCAAGGCGCCCCGGTGACCAGGCAGGCCGCCCTCGTGACGGGAACAGGTCCGCGAACTCCTCGTCCGTGAACAGCAGTCCGAGCTCATCACGGACCCGGATCGCCAGGCTCCCCTTCGGGAACGCGGCCCGCGCCACCCGCACCGTCTCCGCCGGGATCTCCCCAGATCCCCTCGGCTGCATCGACATCCGCACCCACCCCAAACGACAACGTCGGCCTTCAAGACCACAACCGGGTCTCGAAGGCCGACGTCACGCACGGCCCCGAATAAACCAACAGCATCC
>NZ_JBIBVN010000116.1:0-1743 GCF_043080425.1 Streptomyces sp. NPDC015032
CGGGTCCGGCTAGCAAGGCCAGTGGGCGTAACGAGAGTGAATCGGTGGTCGAAGCCCCGTAATCGAAGTGCCGGCTCGAAACCTGGCGGATCAGGGCCGGTGTGCAGTGCGTGACCTGGGCATATCAGTGCCCGGGGTCAACTCTGAAGCCGTGTGTAAGCGACGGTGGGGAGGCCACGCTGAATGCCTGCGGCGTAGGCGTGGCGATGCTGCCGGGGTATAGCCGAGCGCCGACCTGGCTGATCGGAACATCGTGAACGTGGGAACCATTCGCGTCCGCCCAGCGCCTGGCCCTCCAGTCCATGGCGTCGGGGCAAGTCCGTTGCCGACCGAAGGATGCGGATGGGGCGGAGGCCCCGTAGTAGTCAGGGCACGCGAGAGGTGTGCACACGGCGAAGGGGGCCAGCAAGTCTGTGGGGAGGATGCTGGAATGCCTGGAGGTCTTCGACGGTGAACACCGACGAGCTGGAGCACGTGCTGTATCAGGCCGAGCGACGGGTACAGGGTATCCAGACCAAGCTGCACCGTTGGGCCCGCGAGGATCCCCATCGCAGGTTTGACGACCTTCTCAATCTCGTTGCCGATCCCGCCTTCCTGCTGGTCGGGTGGGCTCGGGTGCGGGGGAACAAGGGTGCTCGTTCGGCGGGCGTGGACGGCTGGACAGCCTTTTACGTCGAGTCGGTGCGAGGCGTGGAGGACTTCCTCCGCGAGTTGCGGTCGCAGGTGAAGGACCGCAGCTTCCGTCCGCTGCCCGTGCGGGAGCGCATGATCCCCAAGGCGAACGGCAAGCAGCGCCGCCTGGGGATCGCAACCGTCCGGGACCGGGTGGTCCAGGCATCCTTGAAGCTGGTGTTGGAGCCGATTTTCGAGGCGGAGTTCCTCCCGTGTTCCTACGGGTTCCGCCCCAAGCGCCGGGCGCATGACGCGGTTGCCGAGGTGCGTTACCTCGCGTCCCGCTCGTATGAGTGGATCGTTGAGGGCGACATCGCGGCCTGCTTCGACGAGATCTCGCATACCGCTCTACTCGAACGGGTGCGCAGACGTGTCGGAGACAGACGGGTCTTGGCTCTGGTGAAGGCGTTCCTCAAGGCGGGCATCCTCGGACAGGACGGCACCTTGCGGGACAGCAATTCCGGTACCCCCCAGGGTTCGATTCTCTCGCCCCTGCTGAGCAACGTGGCCCTGTCGGTGCTGGACGAGTACATCGCCCAGGCCCCGGGGGGACCCGGAGCCAGCCAGGTGGAACGGGCCAAGCGTCGCCGCCACAGTCTCCCGAACATCCGGCTCGTCCGGTTCGCGGACGACTGGTGTCTGATGGTCTCGGGCACCAAAGCGCACGCTGAAGCCCTGCGGGAGGACATCGCGGAGGTCCTCACCGGGATGGGACTGCGTCTGTCACCGGAGAAGACCCTGATCACCCATATCGACGATGGCCTCGACTTTCTCGGCTGGCGCATCCAGCGCCACCGCAAGCGGGGCACGAACAAGTGGTACGTCTACACCTACCCGGCGCGCAAAGCCGTCAAGGCCGTGACCGCCAAGGTGAAGGCGATCTGCCGACAGGACGTCAACCTGCCACTGGAAGTCCTGATGCACCGTTTGAACGCGGCGCTTCGGGGCTGGTGTGCCTACTTTCGGCCCGGTGTGTCCGCCGTCGCCTTCCACTACCTCAGCCAGTACACCTGGCAACGGGTCATGAGATGGATACGTCGCAAACACCGCCGGATCACCTCGAAAGAGATC
>NZ_JBIBVN010000117.1:0-1652 GCF_043080425.1 Streptomyces sp. NPDC015032
CTAGGGCGTGTATCGAAATGGATCTCGGCCTATGCATGATCGTGGCTCATGGGGCGGGGAGACCTGACGGATGAGCAGTGGGCAGTATTGGAGCCGCTCTTGCCGCAGAGGACGAAGGCTGGGCGGCCGCCTGTCTGGCCGCGGCGGCAACTGATCGACGGCATACGGTTCCGGGTCCGGACCGGTGTTCCGTGGCGGGACGTACCCGTCGAGTACGGGCCGTGGGCCCGGATCTACGACTTGTTCCGCCGGTGGCAGCGGGATGGCACCTGGCACCGGGTCCTCACCCAGCTTCAGTCCCTGGCCGACGCGAAGGGTGAGATCAGGTGGGACCTGAGCGTCGACTCCACCGTGTGCCGTGCTCATCAGCATGCGGCTGGGGCCCGAAAGCAGGGCGACTTGCAGAAGGAACCGCCAGGCGGTGTCTTCACCGAACCCCGTGACCACGGACTGGGACGCTCGCGCGGAGGGTTCACTACCAAGCTGCACCTGGCTGTCGAGCAGGGCCAAAAGCCCTTGTCCATGGTGGTGACGGCCGGGCAGCGAGGCGACTCGCCGCAGTTCGAGATTGTGATGGAGAAAGTTCGTGTGCCCCGCGTCGGCGTGGGCCGGCCACGCGTCCGTCCCGATCGCGTGCGCGCTGATAAGGCGTACGCCTCCCGCATGAACCGCGCCTACCTGCGTAGACGCGGTATCCGCTGCACCATCCCGGACAAGGCTGACCAGGCGCGTAACCGCAAGCAGCGCGGCTCCCTCGGCGGCCGGCCGCCGAAGTTCGACCCCGTCGACTACCGCGAGCGCCACGCGGTCGAGTGCGGAATCAATCGCCTCAAGAGGCACCGCGCCGTCGCCACGCGATACGACAAGTTGGCGGTCCGCTATGAGGCGACCGTCCTCATCGCTGCCATCAACGAGTGGCTGTGATCGAAGCGTGCGAAGTGCGCGCCGGGCGCTAGGATGCGAATCATGGAGTGCTTTGACACTTGGCGCACACGTCACTGAGGGGCCCCGACTCACCGCCAAGCCTGTGGCCGGGAGCGGGCCTTGTTCCGCCCGGATATCAAGCCCTCAGCCTGAGAGGCACACGTCCATGCGTGTCCGCGCGTTCACCCAGCATGACCTCGCAGCACTCACCGAACTGACCATCGACACGTTCCGGCCGTTCTACGAGGATTCCTTTCGCCCCTTGATGGGCGAGGCCGTCTTCGCCGTTCAGCACGGCAACTGGCGCGATGACTACCGCAAACAGGTCGCCCAACTCCATGTACCCGAGCAGCACACCTACGTCGCCATCGCCGAAGCAGAAGGCGCCATCGCGGGCTACGTGGCGTGGAGCGTCGCCCCGGCCCACAAGAAGGGGGAGATCACGATCCTCGCCGTCTCGACCCGGCACCGACGGCACCATGTAGGCACCGCACTGTGCGAGCACGCCTTCGAACAGATGCGGGCCCTCGGTGCCGAGGTCGTTGAGATTGGCACCGGAGGAGACCAGTTCCACGCACCGGCCCGAGCCCTCTACGAGGCGCTCGGGTGCACAGTCCTCCCACTCACGGTCTACTTCCGTCAACTCTGACACCTCCCGGACGGGCGCCCGAGGGCGCCCGTCCGGGTTCGGAGGTCGGCAGCAAGCCCACTTCCATAACAGGCCCTAG
>NZ_JBIBVN010000118.1:0-1652 GCF_043080425.1 Streptomyces sp. NPDC015032
GAGAGGGCGGGTCAGCCCTTGCGGGAGTTGACCTCTTCGGTGAGCTGGGGCACGACCTGGAAGAGGTCGCCGACGACGCCGTAGTCGACGAGGTCGAAGATCGGGGCCTCGGCGTCCTTGTTGATCGCGACGATCGTCTTGGACGTCTGCATGCCCGCCCGGTGCTGGATCGCGCCCGAGATACCGGACGCGATGTACAACTGCGGCGAGACCGACTTACCGGTCTGCCCGACCTGGCTGGAATGCGGATACCAGCCCGCGTCCACCGCGGCACGCGACGCACCGACCGCCGCACCCAGCGAGTCCGCGAGCGCCTCGATGACCGCGAAGTTCTCCGCACCGTTGACACCCCGGCCACCCGACACGACGATCGCGGCCTCCGTCAGCTCCGGACGCCCCGTCGACTCACGCGGCGTCCGCGACAGCACCTTCGTCCCCCTCGCCAGCGCCGAGAACGACACCGCCAGCACCTCGACCGCACCCGCGGCCGCAGCCGCCTCCACCGGCGCCGAGTTCGGCTTCACCGTGATCACCGGCACCCCCCTCACCACCCGGGACCTCGTGGTGAACGACGCCGCGAACGCCGACTGCGTGGCAACCGGACCCTGCTCACCGGCCTCCAGATCCACCGCATCAGTGATGACACCCGACCCGATCCGCACCGCCAGACGAGCCGCGATCTCCTTGCCCTCCACCGACGACGGCACCAGCACCGCCACCGGCGACACCACATCCACCGCCGCCTGCAACGCATCCACCTTCGGCACCACGAGATACTCGGCGAACTCCGGCGCATCAGCCGTCAGCACCCGCACCGCACCATGCTCACCCAGCACCCCCGCAGTACCGGCAGCACCCGCACCCAACGCCACCGCGACCGGCTCACCGACCCGGCGCGCCAGCGTCAACAGCTCCAGCGTGGGCTTGCGGACAGCACCGTCCACGTGATCGACAAAGACAAGAACTTCAGCCATGGGACTTCAATCTCCTGCGAGTAACGAAGAAACGGAAACGTCAGGACGCCACGCGCCTCAGATGAACTTCTGACCGGCCAGGAACTCGGCCAGCCGCCGGCCGCCCTCGCCCTCGTCCTTCACGACCGTGCCCGCACTACGGGCCGGACGCTCCGCCGCCGACTCGACCACGGTCCACGCACCCCCCAGACCGACCTCGTCCGACTCGATCCCCAGATCCCCCAGATCCCAGGACACCACCGGCTTCTTCTTCGCCGCCATGATCCCCTTGAACGACGGATACCGCGCCTCACCCGACTGGTCCGTCACCGACACCACCGCCGGCAACGACGCCTCCAGCCGCTCCGACGCCGTGTCACCGTCACGACGGCCCCGCACGACCCCACCCTCCACGGAAACCTCGGAGACCAGCGTGACCTGCGGAACACCCAGACGCTCGGCCAGCAGCGCGGGAACCACACCCATCGCACCGTCCGTCGACGCCATACCGGAGATCACCAGGTCGTAACCCGCCTTCTCGACCGCCCGGGCCAGCACCAGCGACGTACCGACGACATCCGTACCATGCAGATCATCGTCCTCGACATGAACAGCCTTGTCCGCACCCATCGACAACGCCTTGCGCAACGCGTCCTTCGCGTCCTCCGGACCCACCGTCAGCACAGTGATCTCCGCGTC
>NZ_JBIBVN010000119.1:0-1634 GCF_043080425.1 Streptomyces sp. NPDC015032
TCACGCCCTCGAAACCGCCTGCACCACACACTCGCGAACCGGAATGCCACGCGACAGGCGATCACGGCAGCTTCACTCAATTAGGCAACAGGGTCCGTCGATGTACTCGAAGAGCGCGAGGTTCGCCTCGGCCGTGGCCGCGAAGATGCGACCGCGGACACACTCGGTCTTGATCAGCTGAGCGTTCCCGGCGACGAGGTCAGCGGCCTGGCGGGCAGTGTGGGCGGGGTGGAGCAGGTTCTGGTAACCGACGGAACGGGAACCGATGTCGTCTGCTCAGGCCGTTTCGGCCGCCGGGGCGGTGGTGCCGTCGCCCGGGACGGCAGGCCATTCTCGGTCTCCTTCGTCATGCCAGAGAGGGCGTCGGTCGACCCGTAGGCCGAGGACCTCCGGTCGCGCGTAGTGGCCGCGGGAGTCGACCCAGACCTTGACGGCATTGATGTCGGCGAGGTCGATCTCGGTGGTGACGAGCTTCTCCGTGAGGCCGGTGTGCGGGCCGGCGAGGTACTGGTTGAAGGGGTGGATCACGGCCGACCAGCCGCCGCCCGCAGTGATGTGCTTCTGCGGTCCGACAGTGGACTCCATCCACTGCAGGCACGTCTCGTCCACCGGGTTCCCGGCGGAGATGACGAACGCCTGCGCCGTGAGCGCGTGGGTCTTCATCATGGCGTCGATCTGGACGTCGGCGACGGTCTCGAAGCCGGTCATGGTGGACAGACCAGGCCATGCTGCTGCGTGGATCTGCTGGCCCTGGGTGATCAGGGACTGCCGGGCCAGGTTCATGGTGTGTTCCCAGCAGACCAGACCGCCGATCCGGCCCAGGGTGCTATCGAAGACGCTGAGGGTGGCGCCGCCGCCCTGAGCCCACACGATCCGTTCGGCGTAGGTGGGTTGGATCTTGCGGTGAACTCCGAGAAGGGTGCCATCGGGGTCGATGAAGACCTGGCTGTTGAAACACGTGCGGGTCCCCACGAGCCGCTCGCTGACACCGAGAACGGCGCCGACCCCGGCGCGGTCACAAGCGGCTTGGACCCGGGCGATCTGCGGGCCGGGCACCTCGACGGACGCCTCGGCGTAGGCGACGTTGGCGCTCTGCTGGTCCAGCGGGGCGTAGGCCTCGATCCAGTACGGGTATCCGGGTACGAAGGTCTCGGGAAATACCAGCAGGTCGATGCCTTCCCGGCCGGCCTGTTCGATGAAGCGGATGACCTTGCCGACGGTTGCCTCGGTGTCCATGAACACCGGAGCGGCGTGCACCGCCGCGACAGTTCGTTTCGTGGAAGTGGAAGATGACATGTCGGAGTCCTCCTCGGAAGTGGAGCGCGCCGGCAGGAACAGGCCGTCGAGCGTTGTCTGGGGCGCACGGTCCGGATGTGGGTGAATGGGTGGGCCGGCCACGAACAAGCCTGCCATCGTTCGCAGTAACGCGTGCCCACGCTGACTAGGTGTTCTGTCCTGCCGCGTTGGTTCGCTTGACCAGGCGGCCGGCCGCGTCGTGCTGGTAGGTCAGGGTGCGCCCGTCGAAGTCGCTCTCCCGTGCGAGTCTTCCGGCTTGGTCATAGATGTAGGTCCACTCCCGGCCGCGGGTGTCGGTGACCTTGGTCAGACGCAGTTCGCTGTCGTGGGTGAAGGCG
>NZ_JBIBVN010000120.1:0-1609 GCF_043080425.1 Streptomyces sp. NPDC015032
AGGAACACGAAACCGTCGTCGATGTGGGTGATGTGGGTCTTCTCCACCGAGAGGGTCATCTTCAACCGCTCGGCCAGCATCTGCGCGATCTCCGTCCGGATCGCCTCCGCGTCCGACCGTTCACCGTGCACGAGCACGACGAAGTCATCCGCGTAACGAATCAGACGGTAGTTCGGCTGCCCGCGCCGTCGTCGCTGCTGGCGACGCCAGGGCGGGCTCATCTCCCGATCCCAGATGCCAGCGAAGTGGCGGTCCAGTACGGAGAGATAGATGTTGGCCAGCAACGGAGAGGCGACCCCGCCCTGCGGCGTGCCGGTCAGGCTCGCGGCAAGTCCACCGTGGCGTTCGACAATCCCCGCCCGCAGGAACGCGCGGACCAACCGCAGCACCTTGCGATCGGAGATTCGCTCTTCCACCAGGCCCATCAGGACCTGGTGGTCGACGTTGTCGAAGCACGCGGTGATGTCCCCTTCCACCACCCACTCATAGGAGCGGCTGGTGAGCTGGTGGATCTCGGCGACAGCATCCTGAGCCCGGCGCCCCGGCCGATACCCGTAGCTGGACGGGTAGAAATCGACCTCGAACACCGGCTCCAGGACCAGCTTGAGGGCCATCTGCGCGACTCGGTCACGCAGAGTCGGAATCCCCAGCAAACGGATCTTCCCGTTTCGCTTGGGGATGGACACCTGCCTCACGGGCAGCGCGGTGAACGTGCCGTCCTTCAGGGCGGATCGGAGCTCCTCCAGGAAGGGCAGCACTCCGACGTCCTCCTCGACGTGGCGGCGGGTGACCGCATCCACGCCGGCTGTCCTGGCACCCTTGTTGCCGGCGACCCGCTCCCAGGCGACCAGCAAGGTCGCCCGGTCGCAGATCAGGTTGAACACGTCACCGAACCGGCGCTCCGGTTCGGCCCGCGCCCATCGGTGCAGCTTCCGCTGGTGGTCAAGTACCCGACGTTCGGCCTCAAAGATGTTCGGCCATGACGGTGCGCTGCTGTTCAACGGCGCGTCTCCCCTCCGCCAGTCATGCTGCTGATCACGCTGCCGCCCTTCCCCACGTGGCCAGCTCTCCTGACCTCCGAGTACTACGACGGCTCCGCCACGATCCGATGCCCTGGGCGGGCATTGCGCCTGCCCTCCGCCCGGCTGGAAACCGGAGGGGCAGGGCGGCATCAGACCGCTTCCCACGTTCACTGATGTCCGTTGTGACGGGTGTCGGCGTCCGGCTATACCCCGACGGCATCGCCACGGGCCGCACATCGCAGTCTTGGCCCGGGCCTCCCGCCGCCCAAATCACACGGACGACGGAAGCGGGCAGGTCAAAAGCCACGACCTGCCCAGCACCGCAAAGTGATCCATCCACCAGATTCAGCAGATCACTGACGACTAACGGGGCTTCTGACACCGGTTCAGTTCCCTTACGCCTTTCCCGTCCTCGCTAGCGGGCACGAGCCGTCTGGTAGTACCGACCCGCCCCTACATTGTCGAGGCCGCTTCCAGCCTTGCCCCCAACCCGGGGCTCAGCCTGCCTCCAGCTTCGACCGGTCACTGCGATAACCGGCGGCGGGTCCTTCCTCCCGCACGGATCCATCAGCGCCTCGTGGCGCACG
>NZ_JBIBVN010000121.1:0-1451 GCF_043080425.1 Streptomyces sp. NPDC015032
GGGGGGTGGTGTCACCGGGCCCGGGAGGTGCCGTCGGAGACGCTGATGAGAGGTCCGGCCACCGCCTGGTCCGGTGCAACGCCGGACAGCTCGCGGGCGGCAGGTCTGTATAACGTGGATGCGCGCGTACGACACCACCGCCGAGGCCGGCACGCTCAACTCGCCTGGAGGGGCGCGATGTTCGATACCGAAGACGTGGGCGTGTTCCTCGGCCTGGACGTCGGCAAGAGTGCCCATCACGGGCACGGGCTGACTCCGGCCGGGAAGAAGGTCTTCGACAAGCAACTGCCCAACAGCGAGCCGAAGCTGCGGGCCGTCTTCGACAAGCTGGCCGCGAAGTTCGGCACTGTGCTGGTGATCGTGGACCAGCCCGCCTCCATCGGCGCCCTGCCCCTGGCCGTCGCCCGGGATGCGGGCTGCAGGGTCGCCTACCTGCCCGGACTTGCGATGCGCCGGATCGCCGACCTGTATCCCGGCGAGGCGAAGACCGACGCGAAGGATGCGGCAGTGATCTCGGACGCCGCCCGCACCATGCCGCACACCCTTCGCACCCTGGAGCTGACGGACGAGATCACCGCCGAGCTGACCGTGCTCGTCGGCTTCGATCAGGACCTCGCCGCCGAGGCCACCCGCACGTCCAACCGGATACGCGGCCTGCTCACCCAGTTCCACCCCAGCCTGGAGCGCGTCCTGGGCCCCCGCCTCGACCACCAGGCCGTCACCTGGCTGCTGGAACGCCACGGATCCCCAGCCGCCTTGCGAAAGGCAGGACGCCGCCGCCTCGTCGAACTCATCCGGCCCAAGGCCCCACGCATGGCCACACGGCTGATCGACGACGTCTTCGACGCCCTGGACGAGCAGACCGTCGTCGTCCCCGGGACCGGCACCCTCGACCTCGTGATCCCCTCCCTGGCCCGCTCGCTGGCCGCCGTCCACGAACAACGCCGAGCCCTGGAAGCCCAGATCAGCACCCTGCTGGAGGCACACCCTCTTTCCCAGGTCCTGACGTCGATGCCCGGCGTCGGCGTCAGGACCGCCGCCGTGCTGCTGGTCACCGTCGGTGACGGCAGCAGCTTCCCCACCGCCGCCCACCTCGCCTCCTACGCCGGCCTCGCCCCGACGACCAGGCAATCCGGGACCTCGATCCACGGCGAACACGCACCCCGCGGCGGAAACCGGCAGCTCAAACGGGCCATGTTCCTCTCCGCCTTCGCCTGCATGAACGCCGATACCGCCTCCCGCACCTACTACGACAAGCAACGCGCCCGCGGAAAGACCCACACCCAAGCCCTCCTCCGCCTCGCCCGCCAGCGCATCAGCGTCCTGTTCGCGATGCTCCGCGACGGCGCCTTCTACGAGTCCCGAACACCCACCGTCACCCTCGCCCCATGAACGGGACCCACACCCCCAAAACCGACAGCGCGGGATTGACGAACGACATAGAGGCACCC
>NZ_JBIBVN010000122.1:0-1445 GCF_043080425.1 Streptomyces sp. NPDC015032
ACGTCATGTTCAACCGGGTTCGATGCGCTGAGGCGAGGGGGCAGGCATGAGTGAGCAACCGGCTGGGCGGCGCGAGTCCGTCTCCGGCATCGAGTCGGCGACGATCCAGCCGATCCCGCTCGACCAGCGGCACGGCACGAACCGGGACATGTTCACGATCTGGTTCGGCACGAACATCATGATCCTGTCCATTGTCACCGGAGGACTTGCCACCACGCTGTTCGGCCAGCCGGCCTGGTCGGCCGCGCTGGGGATCATCGTCGGGAACCTCTTCGGTGCGATCTTCATGGCGCTGCACTCCGCCCAGGGGCCGCGGCTCGGGGTCCCCCAGATGGTCCAGACCAAGGGACAGTTCGGCTCCTGGGGTGCGCTGCTGATCGTCCTGATCGTGGTGGTCATGTACCTCGGGTTCTTCATCTCGATCCTGGTCTTCGGAGGACAGTCACTGGCGGCGGTGATTCCGCACCTGAGCAGCAAGGCCGGCATCGTGCTGCTCGCGGCGGCCAGCATCACGGCCACGATCTGGGGCTACAGCCTGATCCACGCCTATGCGCGGATCATGACCTACGTCTCGGGTGCCGTCCTGCTACTGGCGTTCGTCTGGGCGTTCGTCGTCCACCCGGTGCCGCACACCTTCTTCGGCACCGGTCAGGCCACCCTGTCCGGGTTCATGAGCACCGTGTCGGTGGCCGCGGTCTGGCAGATCGCCTACGCGCCGTACGTCTCGGACTACTCCCGTTACATGCCGGCCAGGACCGGCTCCAGACCGGCATTCTGGATGAGCTACTGGGGCACCAGCCTCGGCTCGATCCTGCCCATGTTCCTGGGCGCGGGCATCGGGCTGCTCCTGCCCGGCACGGACCCCATCACCGCCCTGACCCAGGCAACCGCCGGGATCAGCCTGCTGGTCGTGGCCGTGTTCAGCATCGGTGTCGCCGCGACGAACGCGATGAACCTGTACTGCGGCACCCTGTGCACGATCACGATCGCGCAGACCTTCCTCCCGCGCTTCACAGCTCGCAGCCGCGCCCGTGCGGTGGTCGCGAGCGGACTGTGCACGATCGCGCTCGCCGTAGCCCTCACCTCCGGAAGCGGCTTCGTCGCCACCTACAACAACTTCCTCACCCTGCTGCTCGGCTCCCTGGTCCCGTGGACCGCGGTCAACCTGGTCGACTTCTACCTGGTGCGCCACGGTGACTACGCCGTGGAGGACTTCTTCAGACGCGACGGCGGCCGCTACGGCCGGGTGAACTGGCCCGCGGTGCTCTGCTACCTGATCGGCGTCGCGGTGCAGATCCCGTTCATGATCATCGGGACCGCCTACACCGGCCCGATCGCCAAGGCACTCGGCCACACCGACATCTCCTTCATCGCCGGCCTGCTCGTCGTCTCGCCCCTGTACTACTTCACCGTGAAGACCGTGACCCGACTGCGGACGACCGCGG
>NZ_JBIBVN010000123.1:0-1365 GCF_043080425.1 Streptomyces sp. NPDC015032
GACAACTGTGAGGATCATGGTGTGCCGCAGGGGGCCGGAGCCTGACCCGTGCGACAACTGGCCGCAGCTGCCTTGGAGTAGAACTGTCGGCCCCGGCCTCCTGTGGTGCGTACTGCCGTCGGCCCGGTGAACGTGTCCCGATAGGGGCTTTGCTGCACAAAGCACCGTCACAGTTCTGACCGCCCACCGGACCGGTGTCAGCCACCAGAGCCAGTCCAAGGAGCCTCGTGACCGTCACCAGCATGCCCCAGCCGACGCTGCCCGCCGAGCGGGTCCCCGCCCCCGCGGAGGAGGCCGAGGACGTGATCCTGGGGGTGGACACCCACAAGGACGTCCATGTTGCCGCCGTCATCACGACCCTGGGTGCCTCGCTCGCTCAGCAGGAGTTCCCGACAACCGCCATCGGTTATCGCCAACTGCTCGCCTGGGCAAGGTCGTTCGGTGTCCTGCGTCGTGCCGGTGTCGAGTGCACCGGCTCCTTCGGAGCCGCGCTGACCCGGGTCCTGCGCCGGGAGGGCATCGACGTCGTCGAGATCAACCAGCCCGACCGTGCCACCCGGCGCAAACGCGGCAAGACAGACGCCATCGACGCGGACGCGGCCGCTCGTGCGGTGCTGTCCGGGCGTGCCACCACCGTGCCGAAGAGCGCGGACGGCCCCGTAGAGGACATGCGGGTCCTGCGGCTGGCCAAGGAATCGGCGGTCAAGGCCCGTACCCAGGCGCTGAACCAGCTCAAGGCCGTCCTCATGTCCATCGACCCGGATCTGCGCGAACTGCTCACCGGCCTGAGCAACCCTGCGCTGGTCGCCACCTGCGCGGCCCTCGACGTGGATCACCGGGGCGAGGCCGTCTTCACGATGCGCCTGCTCGCCCGCCGTGTCCAGCACCTGTCCGACGAGGTCAAAGAGCTCACCCGCCGCACCACCAGGGCCGTTCGTGCTTGCCGGCCCCAGATGCTGGACCTGGTCGGTGTCGGGCCCGACAGCGCCGCGGTCCTCCTCATTGCCGCAGGTGACAACCCCGACCGACTCGTCGACGAAGCATCCTTCGCCGCGTTGTGTGGTGTCAGCCCGGTCGAGCAGTCCTCCGGCAAGACACAGCGGCGGCGCCTGAACCGCGGTGGCCACCGTCAGGCCAACGCCGCCCTCTACCGCATCGTGCAGACCCGCATACGCTGGGACGAACGCACCCAGGAGTACCTGCGGCGACGCACCGCCGAGGGCATGTCCAAGCGCGAGATCATCCGGTGTCTGAAGCGGTATGTCGCCCGCGAGCTCTACCGGTACATCCAGCCCCGAGCCACCAACCAGGTGCCTTCTGCCGCTTGACGAAACATAGGGGCTTCTACGCCACCCACAAGACCCC
>NZ_JBIBVN010000124.1:0-1343 GCF_043080425.1 Streptomyces sp. NPDC015032
TCGACCTCGGCCGGTTCGATGCGGAAGCCGCGGACCTTGACCTGGGTGTCACCGCGCCCGACGTACTCCAGCTGACCGTCCGCCGTCCACCGCGCCAGATCCCCGGTCCGATACATCCGGCTGCCCGCAGGCCCGAACGGGTCGGCGACAAAACGCTCCGCGGTCAGCACCTCACGACCGTGATAACCACGCCCGATCGTCCCGGCCACGTACAACTCGCCGACCACACCCACCGGAACGGGGGTCAAACCCGCACCCAGCACATACGTCCGCACGTTGCCCAGCGGACGCCCGATCGGAGCACTGCCACTCCCCGACCACTCCTGCTCACCCGGCAGCACGAACGTGGCGGCGTAGAAACTCTCGCTCTGCCCATAGCCGTTGACGATCCGCACTCCAGGGAACGCCTCCCGGACCTTGTGCACCAACGCCGCGGGCAGTGCCTCGCCCGCGAAGACGACGGTCTCCACCGTGGTCGTATCCGCGATCTGATCCACCAGCTCCGCGAAGGCCGACGGAACCGTACTGATCACACTCCCCGACCAGCCGCCGCGCTCCCCCAGCTCCAGAACATCCCGTACGACCTCGACACAGCCGCCCACACTCAACGTCGCAAAGATCTCGAACACCGACACATCGAAATTGACCGATGTACCCGCCAGCATCCGCGCACCGGCCGTCAGACCCACCCGGGCCGCCAGCCCCACCACATCATTGACGACATTGCGCTGCGAAATCACCGCACCCTTCGGCGTCCCCGTCGACCCCGAGGTGTACATCACGTACGCCACATGCTCCGGCCGCAGCGGCACCACCCGATCCCCGTCCACCGGATCCCGCTCCAGCTCACCCAGCACCTCGCCGAGGTGCAGATGCGGAATGTCCGTCCGCGGCAGCAACGACGCGGTGGACGCCTCGGTGAGAATGAACCGCGGGCGGGCATCGGACAGGACGAACTCCAGGCGGCGGCTGGGGTAGCGGGGGTCGATCGGAAGATAGCCGCCACCCGCCTTGAGCACCCCGAGCAGGGCCACCACCAGATCGGCCGAGCGCGGCAGCGCCAGCCCCACCACCGTCTCCGGACCAACCCCACGACCGATCAGACCATGCGCCAGCCGATTCGCCCGCGCATTCAACTCCCCGTACGACAGCGACACCTCACCGAAGACCACCGCCACCGCATCCGGCATCGCCACCGCCTGCCGCTCCACCAACCCGGCAACGGTCACATCCGGCACCACAACCGCCGTGTCATTGAACCCCCGCAGCACCTCCAGCTCCGCCGGCTCCAACAGCTCCACCGCTCCGACCCGTCGGCCGGGGTCCGCCACCAGCTGCCGCAG
>NZ_JBIBVN010000125.1:0-1331 GCF_043080425.1 Streptomyces sp. NPDC015032
GCGCGGTGGACGGCGGACGGTCAGCTGGAGTACGTCGGGCGCGGTGACACCCAGGTCAAGGTCCGCGGCTTCCGCATCGAACCGGCCGAGGTCGAGGCGGTGCTCGGCGCGTACCCGGGTGTGGAACAGGCCGTGGTGATCGCCCGCGAGGGACGTGGCACCGGAAAGCGGCTGGTGGGTTACGTGGTCCCGGCCGGGGCGGGCGACTCCGGCGACGGCGCCGATCTCGCCCTCGAAGCCGGAGTCGTGGTGAGTGAGCTGCGCGGGTTCGTGGCCGCCCGGCTGCCGGAGTTCATGGTGCCCGCGGCCTTCGTGGTGCTGGACCGGCTGCCGCTGGCCCCCAACGGGAAGCTGGACCACGCGGAGCTGCCGGAGCCGGAGTTCACCGGTGGGGTCTACCGGGCGCCGGGCTCGATGGAGGAGGAAATCCTCGCGGGTGTGTTCGCCGAGGTGCTCGGCCTGGACCAGGTCGGGGTCGACGACGACTTCTTCGCGGTCGGCGGCGACAGCATCGGCTCGATCCAGGTGGTGGCACGGGCGCGGGCGCTCGGCGTCGAGATCGGCCCGCGAGAGATCTTCGAGTGCCGCACCGTGGCGGAGCTGGCCGGGGCCGCGGTGGCCAACCGGCGAACCGGTTCCGGCCCGGTACTGGAGGAACTCGAAGGCGGCGGGGTCGGCTCGATGCCGCTGCTGCCCATCGCACGGCACCTGGCCGAACTCGGCGGCGATTACGACCGGTTCACGATGGCGACCACGTTGGTACTGCCGCCGGGAATCGACCGGGCGGGGCTGACGGCGACCCTGACCGCGGTGGTGGACCGGCACGACATGCTGCGGTCCCGGCTGGTGGCTGAGGACGGCGGGGGCCTGGTGGTGGCTCTGGCGGGTTCGGTGGATGTGGCTGCCCTGATCCGGCGGGTCGACTGTTCTCAGGAGCCGTGGGAAAGGGTGGCGCAGGCCGAAATTGACGCAGCGGTGGGCCGGTTGAACCCGGTCGCGGGGGTGATGGCCCAGTTCGTATGGCTGGACTCCGGCGACGATGACGGCAATGGCGACGGTGCGAGCAACGGCGACGGCCGGCGCGCGGGTGCCGCCGCGGGCCGGCTGCTGGTGGTCCTGCACCACCTGGTGGTCGACGGTGTGTCCTGGCGGATCCTGCTGCCCGACCTCGCCGCGGCCTGGGAGCGAGTGCAGGCCGGCAAGGCACCGGCCCTGCCGCGGGTGGCCACCTCCGCCCGTCGCTGGGCGTATGCGCTGGCTGATGAGGCGGTGCGGCCGGAGCGGGTGGGTGAGCTGTCGTTGTGGCAGTCGGTGCTGGAGGGGTCTGATCC
>NZ_JBIBVN010000126.1:0-1269 GCF_043080425.1 Streptomyces sp. NPDC015032
TAGTACTGCAACCGCATGTGGGGGTCATGGCCTCGGCGTTGGTAGTGGCAGCGGCGGGCTCGGGCTTGGCTGCGGCGTCGGAAGTGTGACCAGCGCAGACGGTGCTCGTTGGAATGGCAGTGGGGCGTGACGACGACGTGCCCGATCAGCCGGCGGATCTCCGGGACGCTGAGGGGTATGAGGTCTTGCTCGTCGTTTCCGCTGCCCCTTTTGCGGCTTCTGCGGCGCGGGTGGCGGTCAGGTAGGCGAGGGCGGCCATGGCCAGGGTGACGTGCCGGTACCAGGCCCGGTAGAGACGGACCTGGTAGTGGTCCAGGCCGCATTCGCCCTTGGCGATCTGGAAGCATTCCTCCACCTGCCAACGTGCGCCAGCAGTCCTGACCAGGTCTTTCAGCCGGGAGGTGACGGGGCCGCAGCAGACGTAGTACGCGATCTCGGTGGGGTCACTGATGCTGCGGCGGGCCAGAACCCAGTGCCCGAAGCCGTCCTCCCATACCGGGCGGATTGCGATCCGGGCCCAGTCGTAGAACCGCTGGCCGTGCGCGCCCGCACCAGCGGAGATCCGTTTCCATGCCTGCCGGGGCACGGCGCTGACCAGGTCGCGGACCTCGGCGTCCGTGCCGCCGGTGGTGGGCACCGTGTCGTTGACCTTGGTGGCCAGGACGTAGGCGACGTGTCGTTCCTCCAGCCAGGCCCGCATGTGCTTGACCTGGCCGTATGCCTCATCCGCGGTGACCCAGGCAAAAGGGACGCGTGCGTCGATCGCGCGTTGCAGCATCCACTTGAAGTGCTCGATCTTCGTGGCGAAGGGCACCTCGTCACCGATCCCGGCCGCCCGGCACCGTTCCCTGTCATCCGTCCAGGAGGCGGGGATATACAGCTCGCGGTCGATCAAGGCCCGGCCCGCAGCGGAGGCGTAGGCCAGGAACGTGCCGATCTGGCAGTTCTCCGTGCGCCCGGCCGTTCCGGAATACTGCCTCTGGACCCCGGCCGACTTGACGCCCTTCTTCAGGAAGCCGGTGTCGTCCCCGATCAGTACCGCGTCCTTGTTGCCGATCGTCTCGACGACGAAGTCGCGCACATCGTCGCGGACCGCGTGCTCGTCCCAGTCGGCGAAGTTCAGCAGCCGCTGGAAACCGTCCGGGCGACGCTGGCCGGCCTGCTCAGCCAGCGTCCACCCATTCTTCCTTTCCAGCGGCGCAAGCAACGTGGACAGGTAGTCCAACGCCCGCTCACGTGGCTCCGACCGGCCAAAACGTCCCGCAAACC
>NZ_JBIBVN010000127.1:0-1217 GCF_043080425.1 Streptomyces sp. NPDC015032
GACAAAAGGCAGAGGGCGGAGGAAGCTCGTGCGGCATCGGGTTCGGACCCTCTTGGTGCCCCCGATCCCCTGGAGAGCGAGCTCAGTTCTGCCGAGGACCGTGTCGTCGTCGCGGAGTGGTCGCGGCGGATCCCCCCAATCAGGGCGCGGATCCCGGAAGTGCGCATCGGTAAGCGCTGGTACAGCACTGCCTGGCTGATCCCGGTCAGTATTGCGGGGCTGATCGCCTGGATCGCGGTGTGCCAGCAGCTGCGCACCTATTCGGCGGTGCAGAGCTGGATCGCCAGTCACCCCGGGACGGGCGACTTCCAGCCGCCCGTCACCAACGGGTTCCCGTTGTGGCTGCGCATCCTGCACTTCCTGAACTTGCTGTTCATGCTGTTCATCATCCGGGCCGGGATCCAGATCCTGGCCGACCATCCACGACTGCAAACGGACGCCGGGTGCATGCCCGGCCGGGAGCGGCTGCGGCTGCGTGGCCCGGTGCCACCCGACCGGATGGCGCAGGAGCCGCCGGAGCGTGCGTGGACGGCCAAGGACGACGCGGTCACCCTGCCCCGCTGGCTCGGCCTGCCGGGGATTCGGCACTCGATCGGCCTGGCCCGCTGGTGGCATTTCAGCTGCGATTTCCTGTGGATCCTTACCGGTGTGGCGTTTTACGTGCTGCTGTTCACCACGGGGCAGTGGGCGCGGCTGGTGCCGGTGGACTGGAGCGTCATCCCCAATGCCGTCTCGACTGCCATCCAGTACGGGTCGCTGGACTTTCCCGCCAACAAGGGCTGGACGCAGTACAACGGCATGCAGATCCTCGCCTACTTCGTCGTGGTCTTCATCGCCGCGCCCCTGGCGTTCATCACCGGCCTGCTGCAGGCGCCGGCCATCGCCGCCAAGTTCGGGCTGGGCTGGGGCCGGATCAACCGCCAGACGGCCCGCATCGTCCATTTCATGGTGCTGGTGACTTTTGTCGGGTTCATTTTCATCCACACCGTCATGGTCTGGATCACCGGGCTGTTCAAGAACCTCAACCACATCACCACCGGCATGAACACCTCCTCCTGGACCGGATGGTGGCTCTATGTCGTCTGGATGGCCATCGTGGTGGCCGTCTGGTGGGCCGCATCGCCGCTCACGCTGCGCTATCCGCGGGTGGTACAGAAAGCCGGCAAGTTCCTTATCGGCTGGGCAAAGGCGCTGCTGGAATATGCGGATCCGCGTGC
>NZ_JBIBVN010000128.1:0-1170 GCF_043080425.1 Streptomyces sp. NPDC015032
CCGCGTACGACGTGCACGACACCGGCCTCCCGGTCGGCACGCGCCATGTCGAGGCGGTGTTCCAGGACCGCCAGGCGGCGGGACTTGTTGAACCACTCGCTCCTGGAGCGGTAGCCGCCGGGAGCCTTCTTGGTGCCCTTCTCCCCGACCGGCTGGGACAGGCGGTGCGTCAGCGTGCGGACACCGGCTTCAAGACCCTGGATGTGCGCGAGCCGGCAGCGGCGCGACAAGGCCCACTGATCGTGTGTGGCCTTCGTGATGCTGCCGGCCCACCGCGAGGACGAGGCGGCCGTCAGGCCCTGCTTACGCGCGGCCCACGTATCCGTCGAGTGCTCCAGGCCGTTTCGGCACCTGGCCGCCAGATCACCGGACGCCAAGCGTCCGAGGTGTTCACCGATCAGGCGCAGCACCTTGTCGTCCTCGGGCGTGAGGTGCTTGAGCCGGGTCCGTATCGCGACACCGGACGGCCCGAGCGCGACGAACGGCGCATCGATGGTACGGAGTTTCCTCTTCGGCTCAGTCACCGGCTGCCGCCGCCTCAAGAGCTTTGCGGGCCCGGTTCTTCGCCGAGCGACGCCCGTACAGGCGGGCACAGAACGACGTCAGCACCTCGACCATGTCCCGCACCAGGTCGTCTTCGACTTCTCCGTCATCAAGGACAACGAGACGACGCCCAGAAGCGGCAAGCACGGCCTCGACCAGTTCCACGTTCATCCGGCCGAGCCGGTCCTTGTGCTCGACCACCACCATGGTCACGTCCGGATCAGCCAGCAGACGACGGGCCTTGGCACGCGAGCCGTTCATACCGGAAGCGATCTCGGACTCAACCCGAACCACCTGGTGACCGGCCTTCGCAGCCCACTGGGCGAGCCGGGCCGTCTGCCGCTGCAAGTCCTTCTTCTGATCGCGCGAGGAGACACGAGCGTACAAACCCACACCACCCGTCACGGACGGTGAGGAGTTCGCTTCGACGTTCACCAGGATCGTGCGCGGACCCACCCGCTGAGCCGGTACCGGCAATGTCCCCTCACGGAACCAGCGATACGCGGTCTGCGGATGCACACCCTGCGTCTTCGCCCACTCCGTCAGATTCACGCCCTGACAACGACACTCACTCGCACATGGTTACGCTCACCTACCCGACCTCGATGCCCAGCAGTTGAAAACCCC
>NZ_JBIBVN010000129.1:0-1149 GCF_043080425.1 Streptomyces sp. NPDC015032
TCCGCTTGTCCCGACGGACGCGAGGGAACCGGGCAAGTTCCTGCTGGGCCTTTTCCAGCTTCGCGGCGGCCGTGCGGCCGTGGCGGGGGTTGGGTACGTGCTCCCCGTTGGACGTGGTGAGGAACGACGCTATACCCATGTCAATACCGACCACGGACCCCGTCTTGGGCAGCGGTTCGGGCTGGGTCTGCTCGGCGGTCAGGACGACGTACCAGCACTTGCCTTCGCGCTTGACCGAGACGGTCTTGATCTTGCCGACCACGGGCCGGTGCTGGTTGACCTTGACGTGTCCGACGCCCTGGAAGCGGACGCGGGTGACGGGGTCGTGCGGGGTGGAGTCCCAGCGGCAGCCGTCCCCATCTTTGGGGAAGTCGACCGTGTCGAACCAGTTGACTCCCCGGAAGCGCGGGTAGCCGGGCGTTTCCCCGCCCTTTACGCGCCGGAAGAACGCGGCGAACGCCTTGTCCAGGCGACGCAAGGTGGCCTGCTGCGAAGAGAACGACCAGCGGCCCTGACGCTCCGGGTCGAACGCTCGAATCTCCTTGAGCTGCGCGGACTGCATCCCGTACTTGATGCTCGTCTTCGACACGTGCTCGTAGGCGTCACGGCGTTCCTGTAACGCCCCGTTGTAGAGCGAGCAGTGGTCACCGAGCATCGCCGTCAGCGCGGCAGTCTGGCCCACGGTGGGCCGCATGAGGAACTTGTACGCACGGAGCATTCGGCCCACCCCCTTCCCGGTCAGCTCCGAAGAGCATACTACTCTTGGTGTATGTCACCACGTTGGAACCCGAACCCCGATGTTCGTACTGGTCGTCACGTCACCTACAACCTCCACGCCCACTTGGTGTTCGTCACCAAGTACCGGCGCGGCGTGTTCGATGACGACATGCTGAAGCGGTGCGAAGAAATCATGCGGGAGGTGTGCGGGAAGTTCGAGGTGGAGCTGAGGGAGTTCAACGGCGAGGCCGACCACGTACACCTCTTGATCCACTACCCGCCGAAGGTCGCCTTGTCGAAGCTGATCAACTCACTCAAGGGCGTCAGCTCCCGGTACCTGCGGGCCGAATACACAGGCCGCATCAACCGCATCGGCATGGGCTCGGTCTTCTGGTCCCGCTCCTACTTCGCGGGCTCGTGCGGCGGTGCACC
>NZ_JBIBVN010000130.1:0-1144 GCF_043080425.1 Streptomyces sp. NPDC015032
CAGCCGCGTCTTCTTGACCAAAGAACTCACCGCGCCGACCGGTGAACCAGTTCGGTCCCGGTAAGGTCGCCGTGCTTGTTGCACCATCACCTGTTCCGTGCGCTCCACACCTGCCACAGACCGCGACCGCGGCGTCACGGCCCGAGGCGCTGGTGCCGTCCGGGCTGCTCGACGCACTGGCCCGGGTACCCGATCCACGCAATCCGCGCGGGGTGCGGTTCCGGCTGGCAACGCTGCTCGCGGTCGGCGTGTGTGCACTCACCAGCGCCGGACACAACTCCCTGACCGCCATTGCCGAGTGGGTACGCCGCTGCGACCAGGACGTCCTGGCCCGGCTGGGCTGCCCCTTCGATCCCTTCGCAGGCCGGTTCAAGGCTCCGGGCGAGCGCACCCTGCGCGATGTGTTCGCCCGCGTCGACCCCGGGCTACTCACCGCCGCCGGTTTCACCAGGCTCACCACACTCCAGCCGCACCCGGTGAGAGCGACAACCCAGGACGGGACCGTCGAGCGCGAACAGCGCCGCGCCGACCGCATCGCCCAGCACGAGACAGACCCGCCGCAACCGCGTCGTGCGGCTTTCGCCGTGGACGGCAAATGCCTGCGCGGAGCGGTCCGCGCGGACGGCAGCCGCGTCTTCGTCCTGTCCGCAGTGCGCCACCACGATGCGTTGACTGCCGCTCTGCGCGAGATCGGTGCGAAGACGAACGAGATACCCGAGTTCGCTCCGCTGCTGGACACCCTCGATGATCAGGACCTGACCGGCTCCGTCGTCACCGTCGACGCCCTGCACGCCCAGACGGGCCACGCCCGCTACCTCGTCGAGGACCGAAAGGCCCACTACCTGCTGTCGGTCAAGAACAACCAGCCCACCCTGGCCCGCCAGTTGACCAAACTGCCATGGAACCAGGTCCCGGTCCTCAACCAATCCCGCGACCGCGGACACGGCCGTGAGGAAGTCCGCGAGGTGAAGGTGGTGAGCGTGGACGGTCTGCTGTTCCCCCACGCCCGCCAGGTTGTTCGCATCCACCGCAAACGCCGCCGAATCGGCACATCGAAGTGGCAGACCGAGACTGTCTACGCCGTCACCGATCTCGCGGCCCACCAGGCATCTCCAGCTGAGATCGCTGCCTGGGTACGCGGGCA
>NZ_JBIBVN010000131.1:0-1000 GCF_043080425.1 Streptomyces sp. NPDC015032
TCCGAGCAGACCTGGGCGAACTCCCTCGACGCGTACTGGGCTCCGTTGTCGCTGTGGAAGATCGCCCCGTGCAGGCCGTCGGCGCCGCGGGCCGCTGCGGCGGCCCTGAGTGCGTCGGTGACCAGCTCCGTGCGCATGTGGTCGGCGATCGACCAGCCTGCCAGCCGCTTCGAGTGCAGGTCCAACACCGTTGCCAGATAGAGGAATTGGCCGCCTCCGATCGGGAGATAGGTTATGTCGCCCACGTACTTGGTGTTCGGCGCCTGGGCGGTGAAGTCGCGCCGCAGCAGGTCTGGCACCGGCGTCGCCGATGGCTCGGGAATGGTGGTGCGGACCTTCTTGCGCAGGTGCAGCCCGACGATGCGGAACGTGCGCATGACGCGCTCGACGCGCTTGTGATTGACCCGCCTCCCGGCGTCCTTCAGCTCGGCGGTGACGCGCGGGACCCCGTAGGTGCCGTCCGATTCCCGGTGGATCTCAGCGATACGTTCAGCGAGTTCTGCATCTGCCTGGGCCCGGGCAGCCCGCGCGTCCGCGCCGGCCAGCCACCGGTAGAACCCGGAACGCGAGACATGCAGCATCCGGCACAGCCGCTTGACGCCGAAGGCGCCACGGTGATCGTCGACGAACTGGAAGCGGCTGCTCACCAGCTGGTCTCCGCCGCAAAATACTTCGCGGCCCTCCGCAGGATCTCCCGCTCAAGCTCGAGTTCCTTCACCCGTGCCCGCAGCTGCCGGTTCTCCTTCTCCATCGCGGTGGCCTCCACGGCCCCGGGCCGGGCGGCCTGCTCGGCGTCCCGCACCCACGTGCGCAGCGTCTCGTGGTTGACGCCCACGTCCTTGGCCACCGACGCATACGTCCCACCCGGACTGGCGTGGTACAGCGCGACGGCATCGGCCCGGAACTCAGGCGAGTACTTCGATGTCCCCAACGGGAACTCCCGTCCTATGGATCTTCACGATCCAATGATCAGGGTGTCCACGATCAAGGGGAAACGCCC